>JAFAKN010000307.1 GCA_019235415.1 Alphaproteobacteria bacterium | reverse complement strand
GCACCGAGCAGTATCCGTGGGACAATGTCGAGCTCCTGAAGGACGCCAAGCTGGTGGGCATGACCATCCCGACGCAATACGGCGGCCAGGGCAAGGGCTGGCTCGAGGCGGTGCTGGCGATCGAGGCGCTGTCGGCGGCCTGCGCCGTCACCGGACGCATCGTCGTCGAGACCAACATGGGCGCGATCAGCGCGGTGATGGCCTACGGCTCGGAGGAGCAGAAGAAGCTCGCGGCCGATATGGTGCTGGCGGGCGACAAGCCCGCCATCTGCATCACCGAGCCCGAAGCCGGCTCCGACGCCGGCGGCATGACCACGCGCGCCGACAAGAAGGGCAACCGTTATGTCGTGAACGGCCGCAAGCACTGGATCACCGGCGGCGGCGTGTCGCGCCTGCACCTGATCTTCGCCAAGGTCTACGACGAGCTGGGCAACGAGGAGGGCATCGGCGGCTTCTTGGCCATCCGCGACGAGACCGCAGGGCTAAAAATCACCAAGCGCGAGCCGACCATGGGGCTGCGCGGCATCCCCGAAGCGGTGATCGATTTCGAGGACATGGAGCTGCCGCCCTCGGCGCTGGTGATCCCGCCGCGCGGGCTGAAAAAGGGCTTCGCCGACCTGATGAATGCCTACAATAGCCAGCGCGTGGGCGCTGCGACGGTGGCGCTGGGCATCGCCGAGGGCGCCTATCGGCTGGCGCTCGACTGGTCGCAGGAGCGGCACCAGTTCGGCCGGCCGATCAACGAGTTCCAGGGCCTGCAGTGGAAACTCGCCGACATGTCCATAAAACTCGCGGCGGCCCAGGCGCTGGTCTACAACGCCGCCAAGAGCGGCGAAGGCGGCTTCCCCGACATGCTGCTGGCCGCCCAGGCCAAGGTGTTCACCTCCGAAAGCGCCATCCAGGTGGTCAACGACGCGCTACAATTCTTCGGCGCGCGCGGCTACTCGCGCGAGCTGCCGCTCGAGCGCATGGCGCGCGACGTACGCATGTTCACCATCGGCGGCGGCACCGCCGAGGTGTTGCGCAACGTGGTGGCCGGCGCGCTTCTGAAGAAGAAGCTGCCGCAGACCAGGGACGGCTGGGTGACGGCGGCTTAGCCGCCCTCTCGCGCGAGTCGATACACGACCGTGGTCTCGAGCTTGGACGGATCGGCGGACCAGTCCCCATAGATCTCCCAGGATTGGCCCGCGAACCGCCTTTGATGCGCCTCGGCCCACGCACGAACGGCATCGTGGGCGTCCTTGAGAAGATCGTAGGGCCCGACATGGACCGCCGCGGCGACTTCGCCGGCCGGCGTCTCGGTCGGCCGGACATCTCCTGCCGCTTCGAAGTCGCGCGTGACCTCGACGCCGAAATCGACGTCCATCGGCTCATGGTGGCTCGCCGGATGATGATAAAGGAAGACGTTGTGGCCATCCGTGCGCAGCCCGGGATGAAAGCGGAGGAATTCCCAGACCTGGTCCAGGGCAGGCCGCCAAGCGCCGGCAACGCCGTCGATCGCGACGCGCCGTCGGACCGCTGCGAGCTTGCGCGGCAGCACGACCTCGGTGAAGACACTGACCCCCATCGCGAACCTCCAATTTATTCGGCAGTAGCCGGCTATCGCGACGCTTTAGCGGCCGAACTTGTTCCACGCCCCGTTGTTGCCGCGGACCAGCACGAACTCGCTGCCTCTCTTAGCCGGCTCGTCGCGCGGCACGCAGCTGACGGAAATCCAAGTCTGGTGATCCCAGCGCGCCGAGCAGCTCTCGCGCTCGCAGGGCAGCGGGAACTCTGCCTCCGTCGCCAGCGACTCGCCGGCCGGCGCCTGGATCGCGAGGGCACCGCGCGGCGGCTCGAGCGAGCAGGCGATGGTCAGGAAGCGCGTCTTCTCCGAGGCCCAGATCGGCAGCCCGTAGACGGTTGCCACCGTGCCGTCGCGCATCAGCACCAGCCGGTAGGAAAGATCGTCGCGCGCGATGCGGCGCACCACATGAAAGGCGCCGGCCTGGTCGTAGCGCTCGTAGAGATAGCGGAAGCTGTCGTCGCCGTATGGACAGTCGATGAGCTCCACCGCCTTCCCGCCGTCGATCGCGAGTCGCAGCAAACGGCCATCACGCGAGACCAGCGGCTGGCTGTTCTTGAAGCGCTGAGTCTCCATGGGCCAATCGGCGGCGCTGTCGCGTTCGTACTCGGTGTCCATCGCCTGGTCCGAATGGCATACCGTCTGGGCTCCCGCCGCCGAAGCCAGCAAGGACCCAACGATAGCTATGGCAAGCGCGACCGAATGCATTGGTGCAGGCTGAGCAGCCCAGACTGTTACGATATCATGATATCATAGGAGACGAAATGGCCGACATCTTGATCCGCAATGTAAGTCCGCGAACCAAGGAGCGTCTGCGCCTCCGTGCGAAACGCCGGGGTAAGAGCCTGGAAGCGGACTTGCGAGAAACCCTCGAACGGATCGCCAACGAAGAGCAGGGCGTGGGAAAGCCAAAGGTAGGATTTGGCACTTGGCTGGCGAGCATCAGCCGTCCTGGTTCAGACGACCTGACCGGCATTCTCGATGAGCTGAGGTCCGCGCCGTTGAGACGGGTCGATTTCGAGTAAGTCGGGGATGATCCTCGTCGATACCAATGTCGTTTCCGAAGGCCTGCGGCCCGCGCCGTCGCGCCAGGTATTGCTTTGGCTGAACGCCAATTTTGAAGATTGCGCGATTTCCTCGATCACCGTTCTGGAGTTGGAAGTTGCCGTTCAAATGTTGCCTTCCGGCCGGCGACGGGAGCGTCTTCAAAGCGCAGTAGCGCTCGCAATCGACAGATTTCGGCCTCGCATCCTGCCATTCGACGACAACGCAGCACGAGCCGCGGCTGGTCTCTTCGGGCTGGCGAAGAGCAAAGGGCTGTCCATTCAGCAGCTGCCGCTAAAGCTCGCAGACTTGCAACTAGCGGCGATCGCCGTCGCGAACGACTGCGCCTTGGCGACCAGAGATGCTTCCGATTTGCGCGGCCTCGGCATCGACCTGATCGACCCATGGTCATACGCAGCATCGTCTTCAGGCTAAAGGCAGGTAGAACGAAGGCACACGCTTACCCGGCACTCGGCTTGATGGTGAATCCCGGGACCGCCCGCTGCTCGATGTACCCCGGATGGTACATGTCGAGGTAGATCACGACGGACTTCCCGGCGCACCGCACCTCGTAGGCGTCGACGATCGTCGTGTACGGCCCCGCACCGACGTTGCCCTGGCGCTGGAACACCGGCGTCGAACCGTCCGGACATTGCAAGCGCCGCAAGTAGGCGTGCTGGCCCGGCGGATGGAAGCAACGCACCGGATTGCCCTTCGAGCCGAGAGGCTGGGCCTCGATGCTTGCCCAGTCGGGAGAGACCGTGCGTTGCCCACCCGGCGCTGTCAGGTCGAAGACCTGGATCGACCTTGCCGACCCGGTCGAGGGCGCTTCTGTCGGCGGCGGCTCAGTTGCCGTCGCACTCGAGGACGCAGGCGGATTCTTGCCCGGCGGGTCCTTGCCAAGCGGGTCTTTGGCCGTGCAGACGTCGGCCCTCAGCCGCTGCTTCAACAGCGCGATCTGCTCCTCGATCTGTTTGTTGGCGGCTTTCTGTTTCTCGTTCTGATCTTCCAGTGCCTTGAGCTGCGCGGTGTCGGGACCCGCCGATAGCGCGAGCGGCGCCGGCAACTGCACGGCCACGTTCACGATCGGCCGATAGAACAGATACCAACCCAGAGCCACCCCGGCCGCGAGCAGCAGGACGCCGCCGACCACGCTGCCGAGTATCAGCGGCCAGCGGGCTCTTCGATGATCGGAGGAGGGGTCGTATTCGGCCATGGCGGTGATTTGGGCTCCCTACGGAGGCGCCCGTCAATACCACGGCCAGCGCGGTTGCCGCACGCTGCAACGGCTCATGTGTGCCTTAACGCGAACCTGCCGTTGATTTTGTCGAAGTGTTTCGAAGCATCGTTTCCAAGCTGATGGAGCGCAAGGTCGCCTCGGCGATCTCGTCGATCTCGCTCAGCACCCGCTGCAGCGCGCCTCCGATGTCGGTGTCCTCCCCCGGCTCTTTGGCGCGCTGCCCGGGCGCTGGCTCGAACAGGGCGACGATGTCCATCAGTGTGGTGCGCCGGCGGTTGCCGGTGAAGCGATAGCCACCCGTGGCGCCCCGGCCCCCACGGACCAAACCTGCCGATGCAAGGGTGCGCAGCACCTTGGCGAGGTGGTGAGCGGAGACGTCGAAGCGCTCGGCGAGCTCGGCGACGGAGAGCGTCCGATCGGGATCGCGCGCCAGCTCGAGCACGGCATAGAGGCCCAGCCGAGTCGCCGTCTGCAGCTTCACGCCAAGTGCCTCACTGGAGATCCTTGTCGAGCTGCAACGACGGGCCGGCCGTCATGCCTTGGGCGCGGAAGAAGGACAGAATCAGGTTGTCCTTGCGATCGACCAAGGTGCGTACGCGGCGCACGCCCTGCTCGCGGAACTTCCCGCACAGTGCCTGGAACAGCGCGCTGCCGGCACCCTTCAGTCGCAGCTTGGGATCGACCTGGATGGCGAACACCCAGCCGGCCGCGGGCTGGCCGAACTCCCAGGCGCGCACCTCGCCCACGATGAAGCCCGCGACCTGGCCATTCGGCGTCTCGGCCACCAGGAAGTGGCGGCTGGGCGGCCCGCCCGCGTACTGCTGCAGCATCCCTTGCCAATAGGCCGCCTTGGCCTCGCCCGTCAGCCGGGCGTCGAGGGCCGAGATCGCCGGCAGGTCGGCCGGCTCGGCGGATCGGAGAGCGAACATCTTTGGCAAAGAATGCTCTTGCGCAGGGGAAAGTAAATAGGTAATTCAGTACCGAATTACAGAATTGGGAGCCACCATGCCCGATGCCGCGCCGGACACGCCCGAGACGCCCCCCGCCACGCCCATCGACTTCCGCACCGAGCCCGGCCGCTATCGCCATTGGAAGCTCACCGTGGAAGACGGCGTCGCCTACCTGACCCTGGACGTGAACGAGGACGGCGGTCTGCGCCCCGGCTACAAGCTCAAGCTCAATTCCTACGATCTCGGCGTCGACATAGAGCTTGCCGATGCCGTCCAGCGCCTGCGCTTCGAGCATCCGGAAGTGGGCGCCGTGGTAATCCGCTCGCAGCGCGACCGGATCTTCTGCTCTGGCGCCAACATCAACATGCTCGGTCTGTCGAGCCACGATCACAAGGTGAATTTCTGCAAGTTCACCAACGAGACCCGGCTTGCCATCGAGGACGCCAGCCACAGTTCGGGGCAGCGCTACATCTGCTCGATCAACGGCGTCGCCGCTGGCGGCGGTTACGAGTTGGCGCTGGCCTGCGAGGAGATCCTGCTGGCCGACGACGGCTCCAGCGCGGTGTCGCTGCCCGAGCTGCCATTGCTCGCCGTGCTGCCAGGCACCGGCGGCCTGACTCGGCTGGTCGACAAGCGCCTGGTGCGGCGCGATCACGCCGACTTCTTCTGCACCACCGCCGAGGGCGTGCGCGGCAAGCGGGCGCGCGACTGGCGCCTGGTAGACAAGCTCATCCCGCCCAGCAAGCTTGCAGACGAGACCAGAAAGATCGCAGGCGACGTCGCGGCCAAGTCCGACCGGCCCAAGGACGCCAAAGGCATCACGCTGCCCACGGTGGAGCGGAGCATCGAGGGTGACACCATCCGCTACGGTTCGCTTACCGTGGAGATCGACCGCGAGCGACGCGCGGCGCGGCTGCGCTTCAACGGCCCGGCCTCGGCAGCACCGGCCGGCGCCGCCGCCATCCACGCCCAGGGCGCCCGCTTCTGGCCGCTGGCGCTCGCCCGCGACTTCGACGACGCCATGATGCACCTGCGCCTGAACGAGACCGAGATCGGCACCTGGGTGCTGCAAAGCCAGGGCGAGGCCGCGCTGGTCGAAGCCTACGACGCGTTGCTCGAGCGCGAGGCAAGCGACTGGCTGGTGCGCGAGATCGTGCTGTTCTGGAAGCGTACCCTGAAGCGCCTCGACCTCAGCTCGCGCAGCCTCATCGCGCTGGTCGAGCCGGGCTCGTGCTTCGCCGGCACGCTGTTCGAGATCGTGCTGGCCGCCGACCGCGCCTACATGCTGGATGGCGTCTTCGAGGGTTCCAACCTGCCGGCCGCCACGGTGAAGCTGACGGCGATGAACTTCGGCCCTTATCCGATGGGCAACGGTTTGACCCGGCTCGCCGCGCGCTTCCTCGCCGAGCCTGAGCGAGTCGGCAAGTTGAAGGAGGAAATCGGCAAGCCGATCGATGCCGAAACCGCCGACGAGCTCGGCCTCGTCACCTTCACGCCGGACGACATCGACTGGGAGGACGAGGTGCGGCTCGCCGTCGAAGAGCGCGCCGGTTTCTCGCCCGATGCCCTGATCGGCATGGAAGCCAACCTGCGCTTCGCCGGGCCGGAGACCATGGAGACCAAGATCTTCGCCCGGCTCTCGGCGTGGCAGAACTGGATCTTCCAGCGC
>JAFAKN010000690.1 GCA_019235415.1 Alphaproteobacteria bacterium | reverse complement strand
CGCCTATCAGAAAGGCGCAGTCCCGATCGGCCACGAAGCGATCGAGCGGGCCATCGAGCTGAACGGTTCGGCGGTACCGATGAACCTCTCGGCGTTCCGCTTCGGACGCCGTGCCGCCGCCGATCCGGCCGGCATGGAGGCCACCATCGCGCCGACCGAGCGCAACGTGCTGCCCTTCCCTGCCGTCGAGACGCTCGACGACATCGTGGCTTCGCGCATCAGGCACCTCACCGAGTACCAGGACGCCAAGCTGGCCGAGCGCTACCAGGCGCTGGTGCTGCGCGTGCAACGAGCCGAGCAGGCGATCGGGCTTGCCGGGCTCGCCCGCGCCGTCGCGCTGAGCTACGCCAAGCTGCTAGCTTACAAGGATGAGTACGAGGTGGCGCGATTGCACACCGAAGCCGCCTTCCAGGCGGCGCTCGACCGGCAGTTCGAAGGCGGCTATCGGCTGAGATTCCATCTCGCGCCGCCGCTTGTGGCGGCACGCGATCCGGAGACCGGCCAGCTCATGAAGCGCGAATTCGGCGGCTGGCTGCTGCCGCTGTTGCGCCTGCTCGCTCGCCTGAAGTCGCTGCGCGGGACGCGGCTCGACCTCTTCGGCTACACCGACGAACGCCGCCAGGAACGCTCGCTGATCGCGCAGTACGAGGCGCTGATCGACGAATTAACGGCCGGCCTGACGCCGGCCAATCACGATCTCGCCGTGAGGCTGGCGGCGCTTGCTCAGGAGATTAAGGGCTTCGGCCACGTCAAGCAGGCGCGCCTGCAATCGGTGATGCAGACCCAGGCGCAACTGCTTGCCGAGTGGCGCAACCCGGCAAGTGCGCTGCAGGCGGCAGAGTAGCGGCGCCTATTGTACGGTGCGTAGCCCGATTTCCTTGAGCTTGCGCGCCGGCGCGGCCGCGGCGGCAAGCTTGGGACGCGGCGTATCCGTTGCCGTCGTCGGTTCGGTCAGTCGGGATTTGATCGGTGGCTTACGGCCAATGGCACGCAGGAGACGGCGCTCGAGCACGAGCGATTCGTGCCGGCTAAGGGCTGATAGTTTGGACACAGTCGTTCTCCTTGAGCGTCACCCCGGAAACGTCAGCGTTGGATTGAAGTTGCAAAATTATCACATAAAAACGCCCTCTTTCCGTCCGTTTGTGACCATGCAGTGTTGCGCCGTCGCCGTTCTCGCATGCCGAACCTGCACATAGTCGCCGAGCCGCTCATGACGCGGCGGCTGGTCGAGGCAGGCGCGTTTGCGCACGCTCCACTCGTTGTCGTGGACGTGGGCGCCCAGGGCGGCATCGAGTGGTTCTGGAAAGCGTTCGGCGAGGGCGTTTGCATCATCGCTTTCGAGCCCGATGCCCAAGAGTGCGCGCGCCTGCAAGCCGAAGCACCGACCAGCACGACCTACCTGCCGCTCGCGCTCGACGCTGCGCGCGGCAAGCGAACCCTGCATGTCGCCCGCTTCGCCGCGGCGAGCTCGTTCTATCCCAACGATCAGGCGTGGTGCAGCCGCTTCGACGTCGGCGAAAGCCTCATCGTGGATTCGCAGATCGAAGTGGCGACGACGACGCTCCGCGAGGCGCTGGCCGGCCGACTTCATCAAGCTGGACGTCGAAGGGGACGAGCTCGACGTGTTGAGCGGCAGCGACCTCGCGGGCGTGCTGGGCCTCGTGGCAGAAGTTCGATTCACGCACCGCATGTCGCGTTGCCCGACCTTCGCCGATTTCGACCGTTTCTGTCGCTCGCAGGGCTTCGATCTGTACGATCTCGATCTCTATCACTACAGCCGCAAAGCGCTGCCCTACCCCTATCTCTACGACTATCGCGACCAGACCGGCGCGCCGGCGGCGGGACCTACCGTCCAGGGCCAACCCTTGACGGGCGATGCCCTCTACTTTCGCGACGCGCTAGAGACGAAGCAGGCGGTGAAGCTTGCCTGTCTGTTCGAGGTGTTCGGGCTGAGCGATTGCGCGGCCGAGGTGGTCGAAGCGCACCGTTCTGCCTTCGAGCCGTGGGCCAAACCCGACGATCTCCTCGATCTGCTGGTACCCGAGGTCAAAGGCCAGAGGCTCACGTTCCAAGAATACAAAAGGCAGCATGCCGGCGGCGACCGCCTGTTCCGACCGACGTCGGGCAGGCGCATCCCCGATCCGATCGTGAGCCACTACGACGGCGTCTTCACGCCCTCCTGGACCCCGCCTCCCCCGCCGCCACCTCTCGGCCTGTGCGAGCGGCTGCTGCGATGGCTGGGACGGAGGTAGCGCTCATTTTTCTCCCCATCGCGGAACCCGCGATGGGGAGGTGGCCCGCCAGGCCGGAGGGGTCATGATCATGAACCATGACCCATCCGCCTGCCTGCGCGAAGCCGAAGCGGCTTCGCTTCGGCGAAGGCAGGTCGGCGTATGACGCCGACACCTCCCCAACTTTCGTTGGAGAGGAAATTAACTTGCCGCGGTGTGTCCTGCACCGGGACCAAGCTGGCCTGCCGGACCCGTCACCGCATTCGGTTGACAACGAGGTTGCGTGACGCGCCCAATCGGTCACAGGACAGAGGGAGCAGGTCATGAACGATGTCGGCCTTTCGGCGCGCAAGTCCGACCCCATTGCGCGTGCCCGCGACGTCGGACCGGCGATTGCGTTGGTGGCCGACGAGATCGAGCGGACGCAGGAGATCCCCGAGCCGGTGCTCACCGCGATGCACCAGGCGAAGCTGTTCCGCATGCTCCTGCCGCGCTCGGTGGGGGGCGACCAAGTCGAACCCTGGGTGTACCTGCGGGCGATCGAGGAGATCAGCCGCTACGACGGCTCGGTCGGCTGGAACACCTTCGTCGCCAACAGCTCGTCGATCATCGCCCCCTACATCCCAGTGGAGGCCGCCCGCACGATCTACGGCAACCCGCGCGGCCTGATCTCCTGGGGACCGCCCAACCATCACCGAGCCATCGCCGCACCCGGCGGCTACCGCATCACCGGCGAATGGCACTTCTCGTCGGGGTACCGCCAGGCCAACTGGATCGGCGCCCATGCCCAGGTGGTCGAGCCCGACGGCTCGCTGAGGCTCAACCGCTTCGGCCGCCCCACGGTGCGTACCTTGCTGATGCCCAAGGAAAAGACCGTGCCGATCCACGACTGGAACACGCTCGGCATGCGCGGCACGGCCTCGGAAGGCTATGCCGTGAAGGACGTGTTCGTGCCGGAGGAGTTCTCCGGCACGCGCGAGGACCCGACGTTGCGCCGCGACCGCGGCCCGCTCTACGCCTTCACGACCCAGGGGCTCTATGCGGTCGGCGTCTCTGGCGTAGCGTTGGGCATTGCCCGTGCCCTGCTCGACGCCTTCATCGAGCTCGCGCTCGAGAAGGCGCCGCGCAATCTCGGGCGCCTGGCCGACAGCCCGGTCGTGCAGTCCGATCTCGCGCGCCGCGAGGCCGACCTCGGTGCCGCGCGCGCCTATCTGGTCGAGATCCTCAAGGAGATCTGGGAGCAGGCCGACGACATCGAGCCGATCGGCAGCGCCGAGCGGGCGCGTCTCAGGCTCGGCTGCACGCAGGCAATCCATGTCGCGGAGAAGACCGCCAACTGGGTCTACAAGGCCGCCGGCACGTCGGCGATCTTCATCGGCACGCCGTTCGAGCGGCGGTTTCGCGACATGCATACCCTGTCGCAGCAGATCCAGGCGCGCGAGGCCCACTTCGAGACCGTCGGCCGAGTCATGCTGAATGGCGACCCGGAGGGCACTTTCCTCGGGTGAACGTCCCTCGGGGGAACGTCGCCTACTGCGGCTCGAGGCGGCGACCGGACAGCACCGCGACGCGGCCCTGGTCGGGCGACACCTCGGCAACCTCGCAGCCTGGCGTCCACCAACCCATCGTCATCCACACTTCGACGAAGCGGGTTTGCCCGTCGCCGACCTGAACCTGCGCCGAGCCGGACTTGTCGCGAACCTTGCAGTCGACTTCCACCGGCCCCGGCGGGCCTTCAATGCGGATGTAGGTGTTCGGCGCCAGGGCCGCCGAAGCGCCGCCCGCGATGCCGATATCGAGCGCTTGCGCGGCACCGAAGAAGCCCGGGGAGCGGTAAACGTAGAGTGCGCCTTTGTCCGGCGCAGGTTGGGCAAACTGCTTGGCCTCCTGGTCGGCTTGCTGCGGCGCGGTCGGGCTCGCGCCGCACGCCGCCGCGGCCAGCAGCAGCGGGCTCAGCGCCGCAAGGCGCACCGATCGGAGCAAGTAGGTTCGCTGGACCATCTCACGCTATACGCAGCAGCAGCCGCAAATGTTCCTTTCCGCACGCCGCAGGAAGCTCAGTCTCGGTTCAAGGCGCCGGCGTCGGAATGAGGGTGACGGAGCGGCAGCCGCTCCCCTGCCACCGGTAGCTCTGCGTCAGGCCGCGATTCACCGTCCATTCGACGATGCACTCTTCGCGCACCACGGTTGGTGGAAAGCCGCCCATCGGCATCCAAAGCCTTCCGACGCGCTGATACATCGGCGCTACGCCGGGGCTGACATAGGAAGTGTCCCAGCGCCACTGCAGGATCTTGGTGGCGTCGTCGAGCTGGTAGCTGTTGTCGGGGATGCGGCCCATGCTGCCCAAAAGGCCGCGCTCGTCCGTTCCCGCCATCTCGCGCAGGCGCATGTCGAACTGCTCGTTCGTCTGCCCACAGCCGGCAAGGGCGGCAAGGACGATCGCGCAGGCGAAAGCTCGCGACATGCTACTCCCCGCAGAACGACCAGAGGCTGCGCCGCGTCGGCCGGGCCGGTCAAGTCGCGACGGCGTGAGGCCTTGGCGCGGCCCGGCAAAGCGGCGATCATCACCAGCGCGGCATGACCAGGAAGACAATCACGACGACGGCCCTTCGATGGCTGATCTTCCTGGGCGCCGCGGCTCTCCTGGTGCTCGCACCGTTCGAGCGGACGTTCCGCGACAGCGCGCGCTACAGCTACCTGACCGACATCATGCCGTCGGACTGGATCGCGACCAACATCTGGCTGGACAGCAGCGCGTGCACGCTCGAGCGCGGCGTCTGGCTGGCGCTCTGCGAGGGTGGCAGGCTGGTGCCGATCTCCGAGCGGGCCATCGCCGACGATCCCGGCCACGCCCTGCTGCTCGAGCTGTGGTCGATCGCCGTCAGTCGCCGTGCCACCCTGGTCGACGTGGCGCGGCTCAACACGCTGGTCGACACGATCGGCCTCTTGGCGCTCGCCGGCCTGGTGTTCGCGCTGCGCGCCTATGTGACCTCCCTCCTGCTGCTGTGGCTCGGGCCCATCCTCTACCTCAGCTGGATGGGCACCTCGCCGCACTGGAGCTACATCGGCCTGGTCAGCCTGAGCGCCCTGCTGCCGCTGGCACTGGCGGCAAAGTGCTTAAAACTACTTGGTCGCAAAGCCGCCTGGACCTGGATGGCGTTTGGCATTGCTGCGACCGCACTCGCGTCGCTGATGCGCGAATCGATCGGACTGATGGGACTGCTGGTGACGCTGGGAGCGATCGCGCTGCTCGCCATGCGCCGTCGGCGGATGCTGCCGTTGGCGATGACGGCGCTGCTCGCCATCGTTGCCGTGACCACGCCGAAATGGGTGGTCCTGGCGCGCGACGCGGCCTTTCCCGCCATCCAACCCGCCGAGCGCGTCGCGACGCATGGGATGTCGCACACGCTTTATCTCGGGCTGGGCGTGGTCGAGAACAAATGGGGCATCCGCTACGACGACGACTACGGCGCAGCGACCGCGGCGGCGATCGATCCGGCGATCGTGTTTTGCTCGCCCGAGTATTTCAGGCTGATGGGCCGGCTCTACCTGGCGCGCTGGCTCGAGGATCCGATCGAGGTCGTGCGCATCTACGGGGCGAAAGCCTGGCTGCTGCTCACCTCCTACACCATGACCGGCCCGCCGTTCGGCGTGTGGCTGCTGCTCGGCCTCGTCCACCTGCTGCTCGCCAGCTGGACGCGTGCCTGGTGGCGCCTCGGTTTCCCGCAGGGCCTGCCGATCGAGGCAATCGCCGTCGGCTTCATGCTGTTGTTCCTCGCCCAGGCGATGGCGGCCTTGCCCAGCCAGACCTACGCCATGCCGGCCAACGCCTTCATCGTGCTGATGCTGGGCGTCATCGTCGAATTCGTTGTTCGGCTGCTGCTGCGCGTCAGACCAGCATGGTGAGGACGACGAGGATCAAGAGGCCCACGTAGGTGTAGGCATGAACCTTGTCGGGCATCTTGGGAAAGGCCCGTTGCGCCAGCTCGACGCCGCACACCGAAGCGAGCGAGAGGATGACGAACGCCGTCACGTGGACGAAGCCAAGATAGCCGGGGCCGAGATCCACGCCCTGCTGCATGGCGTCGAGGACGTAGGTCAGCGTGCCGACCACCGCGACCGGGAAGCTCAGCGGATTGGCGAGCGCGGTGGCGATCGTCATGGAGGCGCCGTGCCGGCGCATCAACGGCACGGTCATCACGCTGCCGCCGACGCCGAGCAGGCTGGCAATGACGCCGATGACCAAGCCGATGCCGGCCTCGGCAACGCCGCCCAGGCGACGCAGCTTGTGGCCGCTCTCGTCCTCCATGAAGCCCTTGCGCAGCAGGCAGTCGGCGATGACGCCGACGATGTAGACGATGAACAGCACCTTCAGCAGGCTTCCCGGAATGCGGGTTGCGATGAAGGCCCCCAGCGCGCCGCCGACGGCGATGTAGGCGGCCATCGGGAAGACTGCGCGCCAGTCGACGTTGCCCTCGTGATGGTGCTTCAGCGTGGCGTAGAGCGCGCTCACGATCATCACCGCCGTCGAGGTCGCCACCGCGATCTGCATGGCGTAGTGGGAGTCCGCCGCGCTCAGGAGCCCGTAGGCCGGGAACAGCTGGTAGACCAACGGCACGACGACGAAGCCGCCGCCGAAGCCGAACAGGACCGCCATGATCCCCAGCAGCAGCCCGACGCCGACCAGGATGGCGTAGATGCTCATCGCCCCGATTTCGCCCCAACGTCATCCCGAGCGAAGCCGCCGAAGGCGGCGCAGTCGAGGGACCTCTCTTGTCGATGCGGCCACAAAAAAGGTCCCTCCACTACGCGCTGAGTTTATCCCGAGCGAAGCCGAGGGGCGCTCCGGTCGCGATGACGGAATTTAGCGTCATCACGCTACAGCGAGCGAGAGGAATTCGAGGGGTCAGCCCGCTACTTGCCGATCGGCGTGTTGAAGGTGCTGTTGCGGTTCCACCAAGCGGTGAGCCCGTTCTGGTACTTGGGCGCCCAGCCGCGGGCTTCCATGCAGCGGGCCACCATGCGGTCGAGGTTGTACTTGTAGCCCTGGTTGTCCATGTCGGTGTACAGATCCTGCTGGCCGAAGCGCTCGCGTTCACCGGAGAACGTCGCCCGCCGCTGGTCGTCGATGTTGCGCTGGGTCTCGGCCTGGGCGCGCGTCTGCGAACGGCATTGCTGCTCGTCCCTGATCGCCTGATCGGCATCCCTGCCCTGCATGGTGAAGGTCTTGGGCTGACAGGCCGGCAGCAGCGCCAGGGCCGCAAGGATGACGAGCTTCTTCATGTCGCCTCCGCCAGCGCCTGCTCGATGGCCTTCAACGCATCGGACGCCTTCGCCGCATCGGGCCCGCCGCCCTGCGCCATGTCGGCGCGCCCGCCGCCGCCCTTGCCGCCCAACGCGGCGACGCCCGCCTTCACGAGCTGTACGGCGCTCAGGTTCTTGGACAGATCGTCGGTGACGCCGACCACCGCCGAGGCCTTGCCGTCCTCGACGCCGATCAGGGCGACCACGCCCGAGCCCAGCTTCTTCTTGAACTCGTCGGCCATGCCCTTGAGATCCTTGCCGGGCACGCCCTGCAGCACCCGGCCGATCAGCTTGACGCCGCCCACCTCGCGCACGTCCTCGGCCGGCGCCGTCCCACCGCCGACGCCGGCCAGCGCCAGCGCGCGACGCGCTTCGGCCAGCTCGCGCTCGATGCGGCGCTGGCCGTCGATCAGTGCCTGCAGACGCGACGGCACGTCGTCGGGGCGCACTCTCAGGATCGACGCCGCCTGGACAAGCAGCTCCGCCTCGTGGCGCACGTGCTGCTCCGCCGCCGCACCGGCGACCGCCTCGATGCGGCGCACGCCGGCCGACACCGCCCCCTCGCCGACGATGCGGAACAGGCCGATGTCGCCGGTGCGCAGTGCATGCGTGCCGCCGCACAGCTCGACGGAATACTTTTCGCCGTTCTCGCCGCCCATCGACAGCACGCGCACCTCCTCGCCGTACTTCTCGCCGAACAGCGCCATGGCACCGGCCGCGATAGCCTCCTCCGGCGTCATCAGGCGAGTCTCGACGGCAGAGTTCCGGCGGATGCGGGCGTTCACCTCGTCCTCGACCTTGCGCAGCTCCTCCTCGGAGATCGGCTTGGTATGGCTGATGTCGAAGCGCAGGCGGTCGGGCGCCACCAGCGAGCCCTTCTGGGTGACGTGCTCGCCGAGATGCCGGCGCAGCGCCTCGTGCAAGAGATGGGTCGCCGAATGATGGGCGCGCAGCTGCGCGCGGCGGATCGGATCGATGGTCATGACCACGTCGTCGCCGACTTTCAGCGCGCCCTTCTCGACCCGCGCGTGATGGGCGTGCAGATCGCCGACGCGCTTCTGCACGTCGAGGATCGCCGCTTCTCCGCCACCGGCAAGGAAACGCCCGGTGTCGCCCTGCTGGCCGCCCGATTCGGCGTAGAACGGCGTCTGGTTGGCGACGATCCAGCCCGTCTGACCGGCCTGCAGCGAAGCGACCTCCTTGCCGTCCAGCAGGATCGCCCCGATCTGACCCTCGGCGCGCTCGGTGTCGTAGCCCAAAAACTCGGTGGCGCCGACCCGCTGGCGGATGTCGAACCACACCGCCTGGTCGGCGGTCTCGCCGGAACCCGCCCAGGCGGCGCGTGCCTTCGCCCGCTGCTCGTCCATCGCCGCTTCGAAGCCCGCGACATCGACGTGGATGTTGCGGGCACGCAGCACGTCCTGCGTGAGGTCGAGCGGGAAGCCATAGGTGTCGTAGAGCTTGAAGGCGACGTCGCCCTTCAGCATGTCGCCGGCATGCAGGCCGCGGGTCTCGTCCTCGAGCAGGCGCAACCCGGTGCCCAGCGTCCTCTTGAAGCGCGTCTCCTCGAGCTTCAGCGTCTCGCCGATCAGCGCCTGCGCGCGCACCAGCTCGGGGTAGGCCTCGCCCATCTCGCGCACCAGGGTGGGCACCAGCTTGAAGACCACGGGATTTTCGGCACCCAGCATGTGGGCATGCCGCATGGCGCGCCGCATGATGCGGCGCAGCACGTAGCCGCGACCCTCGTTGGAGGGTAGCACGCCGTCGGCGATCAGGAAGGAGCTGGCGCGCAGATGGTCGGCGATGACCTTGTGCGAGGCGTTCTGCGGGCCGTCGGGATCGACGCCGGTCTCGGCGGCCACCGCCTCGATCAGAGCGCGAAAGAGATCGATGTCGTAGTTGTTGTGCTTGCCCTGCAGGACGGCGGCGATGCGCTCCAGCCCCATGCCGGTGTCGATCGACGGCCTGGGCAGCGGCACGCACAGCTCGGGCGTCTGCTGCTCGAATTGCATGAAGACCAGGTTCCAGATCTCGATGAAGCGGTCGCCGTCCTGGTCGGGGCTGCCGGGCGGGCCGCCGGGAATGTCCTCGCCGTGATCGAAGAAGATCTCCGAGCAGGGGCCGCACGGGCCGGTATCGCCCATCGCCCAGAAGTTGTCCGAGGTGGGGATGCGGATGATCTTGCTGTTCGAGAAGCCCGTGACCTTGCGCCAGTATTCGGCGGCCTCGTCGTC
>JAFAKN010000143.1 GCA_019235415.1 Alphaproteobacteria bacterium | reverse complement strand
GGTGGCATAGAGCAAAGCCGCGGTTCCCTGGCCCGCGACCGCGATGTCCCCGGCGGCAAGCGACGAGACGAGGCCCTGCCCGGCCAGCCACGCCTCCAGGTCGACGACGTCGCCAATGGTTTCCTGGCCGTGATCCGAGCCGACGAGCAGCAGGATCTCTTCGCCCCGCCGTCGCTGCCTTTCGACCTCCCGCGTCACCTCGAGCACGCAGCGGTCGGCCTGCGCCAGCGCCTCGAGATGCGCCGGCGAGCCCAGCGGATTGCCATGCAGCGTGAGGTCGGGATTGGCCAGCCACAGCACGGCGATTGCGGGCGCCCGCTCCTCCAGCAGCTCGCTGCAGAAGCGACGGGTCATCCGCCAGTCGCCCGCGAGGTCGTGGCTGATGTCGAACCCGTCGAGCGCCGCGCCACCCGGCGCGAATGAGCCCGCGCGATGGTAGACGTGACCGAAGTGATCGGGGTCGAGGAAGTAGGCGGCGCCCGGCGAGACATTCGAGAAGGCGATGAAGCCGCCGGCCTCGCCGATGCACTCCGCCAGGGTCGGCACGCGAAGCGCCATGCCCGTCGCGCGGCGCATGTGATCGCGAAAGTCGGGCTTGCCGACGTCGCGCACGACGATGCGGCCGTCCTCGAACAGCCCCATGCGATTGCCGTGCAGGCCATGGCGCGCCGGGGTGCAACCGGTGGCGACCGATGCTGCCGAGGTGCGGGTGACCGAGGGAAACACCGCGTGGTGATCGGCGCACCAGGCGCCCCTACTGCGCAGCTGGTCGAGGCCCGGCGTGAGGTCCGGCCGTACCCAATCGCGTCCCAGCCCGTCGCAGCAAACGAACACAACCCGGCGGCGCGGCCTCATGCCGAGTGCCCTTCCAGCAGGATCTCCGCCGCGGCTTCGTCGGTGATCAAGACGTGGGCGAGACCGGCTTCGAGGCCCGCCCGTATGATGGGCACCTTGTGAGCGCCACCCGCCGCCAGCACCAGCTCGCCGATGCCGCGCAGCTGGTCGAGGTCGGCAGCGATCACCCGGTCGACGATCTCGTGTGCCACGCGCTTGCCGCGAGCATCGAGATATTGCCCGGCGATGTCGCCCACCGCGCCCGCTTCGCGCAGCGAACGCCAGGTCTTGCTCGAGATCACGCCGTACTCGAGCGCCTTGGACTGGCTGGTGAGGTCAATGGCGCTGAGCAGCGCGCGATCGATGGTGCGCACGCGGCCGAGCACCTCCTTGACGTGTGAACTGCGCACCAGGGCGTCGCGCAACTCGCGCGTATCGGCGAACATCGGCGCCGTCACGTAGCGGCAGGTGGCGCCGAGCGCGCGGGCGAAGGTCGCCGCGGCGTCGTAAGGGTTGATGGGCCCGCTCGTCGCCAGCCCGCCGATCAGCGAGACGACAGTGTTGCCGCCTTCGCGGCGGCGCATGTTCTGGGCGGCCGCCCGGATCGTGCCGCCCCATGTGATGCCGAGCGTCTCGGTCTCGCCCAGCGTCTCGGACAGATATTGGCCGGCGGCCGCCCCGACCACCGTGCGGACGTCGACGTCGGCGGCCGGCGACGGAACGACCTTAGCCAGCCTGAGGCCGAACCGGACCGCCAATCGGGACTCGAGCTCGGCGCAGGCGCTGTGCCGGCTGTCGATGGTGATCTGCACCAGCCCGCTCGCCAGCGCCTGTCCGATCGTGCGATTGACGCGCTTGCGCGTGAAACCCAGCCGCTGGGCGATCTCCTCCTGGGTGCGGCCTTCCTTGTAGTAGAGCCAGCAGACCCGCGCCGCGACCTCGGTATCGAAGTCGTCGAGGTCGTCGGACGCCGGCGTCGCACTGCCTTGCATGGCCCTCACCCTGTCCAGCGCGCCCTGTCCATCGTGGCACTTTGGCACAAAGGGGTCAGGAGCGTAACATGTGTGCAATAGGGCATATAAGGGCAGATGACGCTACATATCTTCGCCTTCGACGACCTGCGCGCCGACCAGGGCAGCGACTGGGACTACAACGACATGGTCGTGAAGCTCACGGTGAACCCGGGTCATTGAATCGACCGGTTCTTACTCCGGCAGGCCCGCCTTGCGCAGGCCGTGCGCCAGTCGCTCGCGGTCCTGCGCCCGGCGCAGGGGGATGCGGTTGCCGAGATTGGAGACCCGCAGGTCCGGGTCGAGCTGGCGCAGCAGCGACAGGTACTTGGCGGCGTCCGCGAGCCGGCCGAGCAGGGCGGCGCTGGCGGCGGCGACCCGGATGGCCGGCCCGACGATGGGGTTGCGCTGCAAGGCCTTCTCCGCCCAGTCATAGGCCTCGTCGTCGCGCCCGGCCACGAAGTGCGCGAGCGCCATGCCAGTGTGCATGGAAAACATCAGCGCATCGACCGGACTGTTGCGCATGGCGCGCTGCAGCTGGTGGATCGCGAGTTCCGGCTCGCCCAGCCAGGTCCTGACGAAGCTGCTCTGGATCAGCATGGCCGACGCGTTGGGGTTGAGCACCAGGGATTCGTCGAGCAGGGCGGCGCCCCGCTCATGCTCGCCCAGCAGGCCCGCCAGGGCAAAGCCGGCGGCGCCCAAGGCGAAGAAGTTGTCGCGGCCGATCTCGAAGACGCGCTCGCAGAGGCGGCGCGCATCGACAAGCTCGCGCGCCGGATCGGCGGCCCAGCCGGCCGTCCAGCGCAGGTAAAGGCAGGTCAGCGCCAAGCCATAGGGCGTGGCGTAGTTGCGATCGAGCTCGATGGGGCGATAGGAAAGCTGCAGGGCCTTGTCGTGCCCCTCGCGGCTCCAGGTATAGAAGAGCCCCAGCGCCTGCAAGTAGAGGAGATGCGCATCGATGGATTCCGTCGGCGCGCGGCGCGCGCGATTCATCTCGGCCTCGCGCACCTGCGGCACCAGTGCGCCGACCACGTTTTCGGCGAGGCGATCCTGCAGGGCGAAGATGTCGGCGATCTCGCCTTCGAAGCGGCCGGACCAGATCTGCAGCGCCGTCGTGGCGTCGATCAGCTGGCCGCCGATGCGCAAGCGGTTCCCCGCGCGCCGCACGCTGCCCTCGAGCACGTAGCGCACGTTGAGCTCGCGGCCGATCTGCTTCACGTCGACGTTGCGCCCCTTGTAGGTGAAGGTCGAGTTGCGCGCGATCACGAACAGCAGGGCGCGATAGCGCGACAGGCCGTTGATGATGTCGTCGACGACGCCGTCGGCGAAGTACTCCTGGTCCGGCTCGGAGGTCAGGTTCCGGAATGGCAGGACGGCAATCGACGGCAGCTCGCGCGGCTGTGACGGCACCGCGGCCGCGGCCGCGGGCGATGGGGCGGGCGCCGGCCGGCCGGCCTGAGCCGCGGGGACGCTCTGGCGTGAACCGGCGATCAGGTCGCGCGTCTCGGCTTCAGGCTGTACGCCAAGTTCACGCTGCAGGGCTTCCGTGCAGAGCTGGAACTGCCGCAACGCGGCAGTCATGCGGCCGCGATGCCGGTGCAGCCTGATCAGCGCCCGGTGCGCCTCCTCGGCGGCGGGATCGATCGAAAGCAGTCTTTCGGCGAGCGCCTGGCAGCCAACCTCGACCGCATTCAGGTCCTGGTTGGCGAGGAGGCTGAGCCGTTCGACCAGCAGCAGGGCCTTGTGGCGATAGGCGCGCTGATGCGGCGCAAGCCATTGATCGAGCGGCTCGGGAAGGGCGATCCCCGCTAAAACATCGCCTTGATAGCAATCGGCGGCCTTGGCCAGATGGAGAGGCTCGCCCCTCTCGAGCAGATGGTCGAAGAGCCGGACATCGACCTGTTCCGGACGAGCGACGAGCTCGACCATCTCGCTGTCGCCGTCGATGCGGATTCCCGATTCCTCCGTGGAAATGGCGCGTCTGATGGCAGCCAGCGCCTGACGCAAGCTGCTCCGGGCCTGAGCCTCGCCGACGTCCGGCCAGAACGCGTCGCACAGCCTCTGCCGGCGCTCGCCTTTCCTGCCCGCAAGCACGAGCGCTGCAAGCAGCAGCGACGTCTTGCGCGTGGGAAGCCGAAGCGGCTCCCCCGCCGACGGCTTGATCTCCATGCCACCCAGGATTCGGATGTGCACGGCTTCCCTCCCCGCTTCGGCGTGCGTGTGGTGAATAGCACGGCCGGCAGCCGACTTTTAACGGTGATTTCACGCCGGGCCGACGGAATCTTTCACACCTATTCCTACACGCGCGAAGCGCATCCGTGCCAAGCTCCTTCGGGGAGTAGACAGCTGAGTTTGCACGGGGCCGTTCCGCATGACGACGACGATGAACTTCACTCTGAGCTCCACGCTGCTCAATGAGCTTAAGAACCAGAGCGGCGTCTACGCATACGCCTTCGCCTTCAATGCAGGCGGCTCGCTGATCTCATCGACCACCTTGATTTCCAACGGCGTCGTTCAGCCGCAGGCGAACTTTTCCTTCGCCCTCACGAACAGCACCAATCCCACGGTGAACGGCGGCAACGTCGTCATTGCACTGCAACAGCTGCCGACCGGCCTGACGCCCCTGATAAACAACGTCTCGGCGATCGGCGACGTGCTCAACACCGCCAACGCGACCACGGAGAACTACCGCTACGACGCCATCGAGTTCACGCTGCTCGGCCAGGCGACCGATGCGGCCGACCTCACCAACGTCGTGCAATTCGGCTCGACGATGCAGTTGTCGGTGCCCTACAGCAACGCCCCGACGCAGACACGCAGCTACAACGTCACCGGCAACGCGCTGGTCAGCGAGCTGGTCAACACCCTCTCGCCCCCCAACTCGCAGAACTATCCTTGGAGCCCAGCTTCGCCGCTCACTGGACAACGCGAGGTGCTGGGACTTGCCAACAACGTCAGTCCCAATCCGCTGAACCAGCCGAGCAATTGGACGACCTATGTCACTGGCTTCGAGGCGCTGGCCAGCGGCACCAGCAGCCCGGTCTACATCGCCAACTATTTCAACGGCGCAGGAGGTTCGTCGGGCGGCCCGGCGAGCCTGTGCTATTTCCAGGTACAGTACGATTCGACGACCAACGCCGGCCAGGGCGGCACGTTCTGGCTGGTTCCCGTCGACCTCAGCGGCGTCAACGTCGCCCAGACCCCGTACACGATCGGGATCACCGCGAACGAGCTCGAGTCCAACATCGTCGCCCAGACCGGGCAGCTGTCGGTCTACACCGCAGCGCGCGGAAACCTGGTGCAGACCTACACCAGCTTCACGCCCAACAATGCCTACGGCGATGTTGCCAAGTACTTCGTCGCCGGCTTCGATGCAGGTTTCTTCGGCGGTGCGGCCAAATCCATCAATCCGAACGACCCCAGCAACTACAGCCTCAGCCAGACCTGGAACTGGTCGGCGCCCTATGCCTACGAAGCCAACGGACTGAACTACGGCTACACCAACAGCATCGGCACCGGCTCGGGCTACTACGACCCCTTTGCCAACTACTTCTTCCAGAACACCAACGCCTACGGCTACTCGTACTCCGACCTCATCTCCAACGGCGGCGGCGTCAATCCGCTGGTCAGCCTGTGGGACAGCGGAACGAACGCCAACGTCGGCAACATCAACGTCACCCTGTACGATTACAGCGACACGCCGAGCGGCTATACGGCGCCGCAGCTCAACTACGTTCCCGCCGCCGTCCAGAATTCCGACACCTTGGCGCCCGGGCTCGAGCTGCTGTTCGATCTTTCGCTGAACGGCGGCGCCGCGGCGCCCGTCAACGGCACCCCGATCACCTTTCGCGTCTACGCACCCAACGATCCTTCTCACGACGCCCAGGGCTTCATCAATTTTGCCCTGCCGGACTCGGGCGGCGGAGCTTACAACTATTACTACCAACTCACCGGATCCTCGGGGAGCTGGAACGCCCTCAATCCGACGAACCCCGGCGGACAAGCGGGCTTCTTCGCCATCAATGGCATTCCCGTGGTCCAGCCCGGCACCTCCAACTGGGGTTGGTACCAACTCGTGCTCGGCCAGGCCGGCCAGCCGGGATACAAGGCCTTCAACCTTTACGTCCAGACCGACGGCACCAATATCACCAACGCCCTGGTCGATGGCGGCGCGGCAGCGCAGGTCATCACGACGGCGGCCGGCCAGGCGAAGTTCGCGATGGTCTCGGGCGGCAACATCACCTACGACCCGCAATGGTGGACGAGCTCGAGCCCGGCGACGGCGGTGCCGCCGCAAAACCTGCCGGCGCCGCTGGTCGGGAACATCGCGACCGACGACAGCTTCGTGCCGTTCCTCGACGTCTCGAAGGTCGATCGCGGCGAGGCCGCCTTCAGCTGGAGCCCGGCGAGCAGCGGCGCCAACCGGGTGGTCGGCGGCTATTACGTGAAGCTCAACCTCGCCAACCGCGACCATTCCGACTGGATCATGATGCCGCTCGTCACCCAGTCGCCGATCGACGGCGACTGGAAGACGGCGCTGTCGGCGCAGTTCGGCAACGGCGACTACAGCGCCTTCATGTCCCAGTACAAGCTGAAGGACCCCGGCCTCACCACGCCGGTCGTCGCCTCGACCGTAGAGTCCGACTTCACGGTCAAGCTCGACCGGCTAACGCTCGTTACCGCCGATGCCGGTACTGCGCTCGGCCTCGATCCCGGCAGCTCGACGACCAAGGGCAACTGGATCCAGCTCCAGGCCGTCCACTCGTCCCTGCCCAATGGCACGCTGCTCGCCTACGCCACCGACGCCAACGACAAGCTCGTCGATCGCACCGACGGGCACACCGGGCCGGACGTCACCCTGGAGAAGGCCGTGATCGGCCACCTCGGCCTGGTCAACGACGACCACGGCGGCCTCATGTTCGCCGGCAACGAGGAGGTCTACCTCCCGACCGGCGAGCACCTGCACTTCGCGCTCGAAGACGGCAACAACGCACTGCAGGTATTGCCGACCACGCAAGTCAGCGGTTCGTCGGGCGCCCTCAACGTCAGCGTGGGCGGCAGCGCCGGCCTGCTCCAGATGGTCGCCGCGGTGAACAACGATCTGTCGGCCAACGATGCGCTCGCCGCCGCCCAGCGCACGTCCGATCGGCCCTGGGTCTATCTCACGCAAGGCTCGACCATTGACGTCGAGGCCGCCGGCAGCGCCTTCTACGTCAATACTCTGCATTTCGTGCGGATCGCCGTCGATCCCAACAGCGGTGCCTGGAGCGTCGGCGGCGTGGCCTACGGCAACACCGATGCCTTCCGCGCCGCCGTGCAGCAGAACTGGGACCAGGGCTTTACGCTGACCGACGGCCACGGCACCTTCGACGACCACCAGAGCTGGACCGTCGCCGGCAAGGACGGCTTCTACGCCCCGGTGCTCAGCACGCAGGCCGGCGACACGTTCGTGCTCGGCACCGCCAACGTCGATGGCCGCGACCACCTCCGCGCCTTCGGCGCCAACATCTTCGGTTTCGAGGATACCCCTGCGTTCCGCAACAGCGACTTCGACTACAACGACATGGTGGTGAAGCTCACGGTGAACTCAGGCCGCTGACGCAAGCGGTGGCTTGCGCTGCACCCATGGCCGCGCCTTCTCGAGCTGGCCCGCGAGGCTCAGCAGCAGCGCCTCGTTGCCGAACGCCGCCGAGAACATCACGCCGACCGGCAAGCCGGTCGGCGTCCAGTGCAGCGGCACCGACATGCTGGGCTGGCCGCTCATGTTGAAGGGGCTGGTGAACGGCGAGAAGGAGAGCACCGCCTCACGGTAGGCCGCGAGGTCGGGGTTGTTGGTGTGCTGCGGGCCGAGCGGCACCGGCGGCTTGGCGAGCGTCGGACTCATCAGCACGTCCCACTTTTCGTGGAAGGCCGCCATGCGCCGCCCATGCCGGTGGATGGCGCGGGTGGCCTTGGGGCACGCCTCACCGGGAAGGGTGCGGGCGAACTCGACGGCGTCCTGGATCACGGTGTCGACGATGCCGGGCGCCGGCTCCTTGCCGCCGTTGGCCAGCAGCACGGCCAGACGCACATTGGTCGCGACCAGCACCCAAAGAGAATCGATAAGCTCGGGCCAGTCGACCTCGGGCAGCGCCGGCTCGACATGATGGCCGAGCTCTTCCATCAACCGCACGGCGTCCTGCAGGCCGACAAGGCAATCGGGGTCGACCGCTCGGCCGTTGAACGGCGCCGTCTGCAAGGCGACGCGCAGCCGACCCGGCGGCCTGCCGACGGCGTCGAGGAACGATCCCGCGACCGGCGGGGCGCAATAGGGATCGCCTGGCGCCGGTCCGTGCGTGGCATCGAGCATGGCCGCGCTGTCGCGCACCGAGCGCGTCAGCACATGGCTGATGGCGAGGCTGCCCCATCCCTCGCCGACCAGCGGACCGGACGGCGTGCGCGCCCGCGTCGGCTTCAAGCCGAACAGCCCGCAGCACGAGGCCGGAATGCGGATCGAGCCGCCGCCGTCGCTGCCGTGCGCCATGGGCACGACGCGCGTCGCGAGCGCGACGGCGGCGCCGCCCGACGATCCGCCCGACGTGCGCTCGGGATCCCACGGATTGCGCGTGATGCCGGTGAGCGAGGTCTCAGTCGAGGCGGCCATGCCGAACTCAGGCGTCGTGGTCTTGCCGAAGATCGCAAGCCCGGCCCGCTTGTAGCGCTCGACCAGGGTCGCATCCTGCTCGGCGGGCGGCGTGTTGCGCAGCAGCCGCGAGCCGGCCCAGGTCGGCGTGCCGGCCAAGGGCACGATCTCCTTCAGCAGGAAGGGCACGCCGTGGAACGGGCCGTGCGGCAGACCTTCGGCGATCGCCGCCTCGGCGCGCTCGGGGAACAGCTGCGAGATCGGGTTGAGTCGCGGCTGCACGGCGCGCGCCCGCGCAACGGCCTCGTCCAGCAGCTCGCGGGGACTGGCCTTCCTGGTCGCGACCAGATCGGCGAGCGCCAGGCCATCGCGGTCTTCATAGGAGCTCATGCCAACACCGTGCCCGTCGCCAAGGCAAACCACAACTGCCGCGACGACCGCCGCGCCGCCCTGTAGGCTCCGCAAGCACC
>JAFAKN010000132.1 GCA_019235415.1 Alphaproteobacteria bacterium | reverse complement strand
ACCGGGAAGTTGCCGACGATCGAGCTCTCGTTCTGCAGGTCGTTGTGCAGGCCGAGCCCCTTGTGCGCGAGATGCTCGCGGATGATCGCCATGGCGAGGTTGGAGCCGTCCTTGCCGCCCAGCTCCTTGGGTAGTCCGAAGCGCAGGTGCCCGGCCTTGTCGGCACGCCGGCGCATCTCGGCTAAAAGGTCTTCCCATTCGTGGCGCGGCTGGCCGTCATTGTCCCAGTCTGTGCGGGCGTGCTCGCGGCGATGGTCGAAGAAGCGGATGTTGTCGTTCTCGCGCTCGAGCGGCCGGATCTCGCTTTCGATGAAGTCGTCGAGCACGCGCAGGTACTGGGCGATGTCGGCGGGAATGTCGAAATCCATGGGCCGTTCCTCCGCGTGAACCCGCTATGAACGGGTGTTCATCGGCATCTTAGGCGGCCGGCAGCGCGACGCGGAAGCGGCTGCCGCCATCGTCTGCCGCCAAGCAAACGGCGTCGCCGCCATGACGGCGCGCGATCTGGCGCACCAGGGCGAGGCCGAGCCCGCTGCCGCGGCCCGTCTCGCGCGTCTGCGGCAGGCGATAGAACGGCTCGAAGATGCGCTCGCGTTCGGTCTCGGGCACGCCTGGCCCGCGGTCCACGACCTCGAGGACGGCCTGTCCGGCCTCGCTTGCGACCGAGACGTCGATCGGACCGCTGCCGCCATAGCGGCAGGCATTCTCCAGAAGATTGCGCACCAGCCGGCGCAGCAGCATGGCATCGCCGGCCACGGTGACAGGCTTGCCGGTGGCTTCGAGGTCGTAGTGTGCTGCTTCCTCGGCAGCGAGCGCCAAAAGATCGACCGGCTCGCGCTCCTCGAGCGTGGGCTGGGCATCGAGGCGACTGGCCAGCAGGATCTCGTCGATCAGCTGGTCGAGCTCGGCCACGTCCTGCTTGAGCGACTGGCGGGTGTTGGCGTCGGCCTGTTCGCCCAGCAGCGAGGCGGCGACGGCGATGCGCGCCAGCGGCGTGCGCAGCTCGTGGCTGCAGTTGGCCAGCAGCAGGCGGTGCGCGGCCACCAGCTGCTCGATCCGGTCGGCCGAGCGGTTGAAGCTTTCGGCCAGGGCCGCCAGCTCGTCGCGGCCCTCGACCTTGACGCGCGCCCCGAGGTTGCCGCCGAACTGCTCGACGCCGGCCTTCAGGCGCTCCAGGCGGCGGCCCAGGCCACGGACCACGGGATAGGCGCCGATGGCGATGGCCAGCGCCACCATCGCCAGGAAGGCCACGATCCAGAACAGCGGATCGGGCCGCTCGTGCACCTGGCGCGCCACCAGCCAGCGGCCGTCGGGCAGCTGCATCATGAAGTTCGGCCCGCCTGGCCCGCGCCGCCAGCCGGTGCGGGCGTGCGCCGCGTCGAAGCGCGGCGGCGGGCGGCCGGCCATGGCGATCAGGGCACCGTTGCGCCGGTAGAGCGCGAGGTCGAAGCGCAGCTTGTCGTGCAGGCTTTCGAGCGCCTTCTGCTGCTCGATCACCGGCGCCTCGGGCTCCGGCAACAGAGCGCCGGTGAGCTCGGCCGCCAGCCCGAGATACTGCGGCGTGCGCGCCTCGTCCTCGGCCAGCCACCACACCACCGCCGCCGCCGTGACGAACAGCGCCAGCACGATGAGGATGGTGAGATAGAACTGCGAGTAAAGCCGCTGCATCGCTCAAGCCTTCCTCCCCTTCGCGGAATCCGCGAAGGGGAGGTGTCGCCGTCTTACGGCGACGGAGGGGTCAAGGCCATGAGCATGACCCCTCCGTCGCGGTGTGACCGCGACACCTCCCCACTTCGTGGGGAGGTACGCGATGGCCATGGTCCTCACCGGTCCTGGTCCCGGGCGAAGACGTAGCCGGCGCCGCGCACCGTCAGGATGCGGCGCGGCTTCTTGGGGTCGTCCTCGATGGCGGCGCGGATGCGCGAGATGTGCACGTCCATCGAGCGGTCGAACGCCTCGAGCTTCTCGCCCTTCAACACATCCATCAAGGCATCGCGCGACAGCACGCGGCCGGCGCGCTCGGCGAGCGCCAGCAGGATCGCGAACTGGTACGACGTGATCGTCCGCTCCTCGCCGTCGACGCGCACCGTGCGCGCGCCCTTGTCGATCTCCAGCCGGCCGAAGCGCAGAGTCTCGGCTTTGGCGACACTGCCGCCCTTGCGCCGCAGGATGGCGCGCAGCCGCGCCTGCAGCTCGCGCGGCTCGAACGGCTTGGCGAGGTAGTCGTCGGCCCCGATCTCGAGGCCGACCACGCGGTCCATCGGCTCGCCGCGCGCCGTCAGCATCAGGATCGGCAGGTCGCTGGTGAGGCGCAGGCGGCGGCAGAGCTCGAGGCCGTCGGCATCGGGCAGCATCAGGTCGAGGATCACCGCATCGAACGCTTCGCGCTTCAGGAGCGCCTCGCCGTCGCGCGCGGTGCCCGCGATGCTGACGCGAAAGCCCGCCCCGCCGAGATAGTCGGCGACCATCCCGGCGAGGCGGCTGTCGTCATCGATCATCAGGACGCGCTCGGCCATCGCGGCAGTATCGGTTGGGCCCGGGCGCGCTGTCACGGTCGGCCGTTTCGATTACCCGTGACGATGGCCCTGGCGCTCGTTCCACGCCTTGAAGAAGGCCGTGCGCTGCTGCGCCGTCAGGACGTTGCCGGCATCCTCCAGCGCCTTGGTGAAGCGCTTGGACGCCTCGTCGGCCACCTTCATCTGCTCGACGCGTATCGCCTCGATGCGCGCCGGGTCGATGGTCGGGGCCTGCAGGGCCGCCTCCATCGCCTTGCGGTTCTCGGTCCGCTTGTCGTGCAGGGCGCGCATGTCCTTGAAGGCGTCCTTCAGGATGCCGTTGACCTTCTGCTTCTGCTCGGCGGTGGCGTCGGTGCCGTTGAGCGCGCGGTCGACCCGCTTGTCGATGCGCGTCTCCAGCTTGGCCGGATCGGCCGCCTGTCCGTCGGTGCGGGCGAAGGCGACGCCGCCGGCGCTCGCCACGAGGCTGCCGGCGATCAGCGCCGCCATCATCGTCTTCATGCTGAGGTTTGCCATGTCTGTCTCCATTCAGTGGGAATGATCCCCGTGACGCTGATATGGAGCGGAGCGGTTTCGCCTCCCTCTCGCGGAGGTAAAGTTCTGTAAAGTTGGCGACGCTGCGTAGCGCCAGCAGCGCGCCGGCCTCGCTCACGGGACTGTATCAGCGGCGGCGATCGCGGCCGGAGCCTTGACGGCCGGCCCTTCTCGGCCAGGCGCGCATAGCCAGTCGGCCGATTTCGGACAGCTTCTCGCGCGAAGCGCCATCGCGCGCCTGCACCGCCAAGCCGCGCGCGACCGCGCTGTAGTACGCGGCCAACATGTCGCAGTCGGTATCTTTGGGCATGTCGCCATCGGCGATGCCTTTTCGCATGCGCTCCGCCATGGCGGCCTCGGAGAAAGCGCGGTGCTCGGCCATCATGTCGCGGATGTTGCTCATGCCCGGCGAGCAATGCGTGCCGGCGAGCGAGATCATGCAGCCGGGCGGATGATCGCCGCGGGTGAACTCTTCCGCGGTCGCCTCGAACAGGCGCGCGAAGGCCGTCCTGGTATCGGTCGAAGGATCATTGAGAATGGCGAAGAACCACTGGCCCGACGATTCCACAAAGGTGCGCGTGGCCTCGCAATAGAGCGCTTCCTTGCTGCCGAATGAATTGCAGAAGCTCGAGGCGCTGATCCCCATCGCGGATAGCAGCTCGTCGAACGACGTGCCCTCATAGCCGCGCTCCCAGAACAGCTTCATGGCCTTGTTCAGTGCCTTGGCGCGATCGAAGACCACCGGCCGGCCCCTGCGTCGCGTGGCCTCCTTGGCACTCTTCTCCTGGATAATTTTTGGTGTCATCGCTCCAAAATTCTTGAATGGCGCCTCCGAGGGTTTATATCGCCCACAACATATTGGAGTACTCCCTCCAGATATCAATTCTGCTTTTTGCGCCGTCGAGGCTGCGGCCGAGTTGCGGGCGGCCGGGCAAGGACTCAACGGAAAGTCTCATGGATCACGTCATCGACCCAGCGACGCTTGCAGGAGAACCGCTCGAGGAGCCGGCCGCGCCATCGCGCCGGCGCATCTGGCGAACAGCCGCGATGGGTGCCGTGGTGGTGCTCGCCCTTGTTGCGGTCTGGTTCGCCTTTGCGCCTGACAAGGCCAAACAGGCGGCCGCCGTGCCAATTCCCGCTCCGCCAGTGACGGTGAGCAGGCCCTTGCAGCGCGCGGTTGACAGCCGCGTCGGTTTTCTCGGCCAGTTCTCCGCCATCGATCGTGTCGAGCTGCGCGCCCAGGTCGGGGGAACGCTGACCGAGATCCACTTCAAGGATGGCCAGATCGTGCACAAGGGCGATCTGCTCTTCGTGATCGATCCGCGTCCCTACGAGATCAAGCTGGCCGAGGCGCAGGCCGCGCTGGAGACCGCGAATGCCCGTGTGGCTCTCGCCAACAACCAGCTGAACCGGGCGCAGTCGCTGAGGCGCAGCGAGTTCGCGACGCAAGAGACAGTCGACCAACGCACCAACGAACAGAATGCATCGAAGGCTGCCATCGAGGATGCGAAGGCGCGCGTGCGCGACGCCGAGCTCGATCTCGAATATTGCCGGGTGCGGGCACCTTTCACGGGCCGCATCGGCGCGCGCCAGGTCTCGATCGGAAGCCTGATCGCGGGCAGCCGCGCCGCGATCAGCCCGACCACGCTTCTGGCGACGCTCGTCTCACTGGATCCCCTCTATCTCGATTTCGACATGAGCGAATCCGACTTCCTGACGGTTTCGCGGCAACGCGCCCGCCTCGGAGGCCCGCTCGCCAACAAGGTGCTGATCGGTCTTTCGGACGAGACGGATTTCAGCCGCGAGGGCACGCTCGATTTCATCGACAATGCGCTCGATCGCTCGAGCGGTACCATCCATGCGCGGGCCACGGTGCCGAACCCCGAGCTGTTCCTTGCGCCCGGCCAGTTCGCACGCTTGAAGCTGGCGATCGCCCCGCCAACGCCCGTCTATCTGTTGCCGGACGCAGCGGTCGTGCCCGACCAGTCGCAGCGCCTGGTGATGACGGTCGCTCCCGATGGCACGGTGAAGCCCAAGATCGTCAGCACCGGCGAGCTGCGCGGCGGCTTGCGGGTGATCCGGTCGGGCCTCGAGGCCAACGACCGTGTGATCATCGACGGGCTGATGCGCGCCATCCCCGGCAGCAAGGTGACGCCGCAGGACGGCGCCATCCATTTCGACGCCGGCGCCGACGGGCAAGGCTAGCGCCAGACCGCACAACGCGATTGAAAGGCTGGACCGCGCCGTGACCCACAGTTTCATCGACAGGCCGATCTTCGCCACCGTGCTCAGTGTCTTCCTGACACTGATCGGGCTGGGGGCGCTCGCCGTCCTGCCCGTCGCGCAATATCCGGAGATCGTGCCGCCCACGGTGCAGATCACCACGATCTATCCCGGCGCCTCCGCCGAGACGGTGTCGCGCACGGTCGCGACGCCGCTCGAGCAGGAGATCAACGGCGTCGAGAACATGATCTACATCAACAGTCAGTCGACCGGCGACGGCAAGCTCACCATCACCGTCACGTTCCGGATCGGCACCGACCTCAACGTCGCGCAGATGTTGACGCAGAACCGCGTGCAGGACGCGCTGCCGCGGCTGCCCGAGGACGTGCAGCGGCTCGGCGTGCAGGTGCGCAAAGCAACCCCCAACATCCTGCTCGCGGTGCACCTCTATTCGCCAGACGCCTCCCGCGACACGCTCTACATCTCCAACTATGCGACGCTGCACGTGAAGGACGTGCTGGCGCGCCTGCCTGGGGTCGGCGACGTGCAGATCTTTGCCGGGCGCGAGTACGCCATGCGCATCTGGCTCGACCCGGACAAGGTCGCGGCCCATGACATGAACGCGAGCGAGGTCCTCGCCGCGCTGCGCGCCCAGAACGTCCAGGTTTCGGCGGGCGTCCTGAACCAGCCGCCGGTCGCCTCCAAGCAGGCCTATCAGGTCAACGTGCAGACGCTGGGACGGCTCGCGACGCCGGAGCAGTTCGAGTCGATCGTCCTGAAATCCGACAGTGCGGGCCGCGTGACGCGCCTCCGCGACGTCGGCCGCGTCGAGATCGGCGCCGCCGATTACGGCTCGACCGCCTTCATGGATCGCGGGCCTGGCATGCCGCTCTTAATCTTCGCCCAGCCGGGCGCCAACTCGCTCGCCGTCGAGCACGAAGTGCTCGACACGATGAAGACGCTGGTCAAGGATTTTCCCCCCGGCCTGGATTACAAGGTCATCTACGATCCCACGATCTTCGTCGGCAAATCGGTCGACGAGGTGATCAAGACGATCCTTGTTGCGATCCTGCTCGTGGTCGGGGTCGTATTCCTCTTCCTGCAGAGCTGGCGCGCCGCGATCATCCCCGTGATCGCCATTCCCGTGTCGCTGGTCGGCACCTTCACCTTTCTCTACATGCTCGGAATATCGCTGAACAACCTGTCGCTGTTCGGCCTGGTGCTGGCGGTCGGCATCGTTGTCGATGACGCCATCGTCGTGGTGGAGAATGTCGAGCGCAATCTCGAGCGCGGCATGACACCGGTCGAGGCCGCCCACACGACCATGACCGAGGTCGGCGGCGCGTTGATCTCGATCGCGCTGACGCTCTGCGCGGTGTTCGTGCCCTCGGCCTTCCTGTCGGGCATTGCCGGGCAGTTCTTTCGCCAGTTCGCCATCACGATCGCGGCCTCGACCCTGATCTCCTGCTTCGTCTCGCTGACCCTGAGCCCGGCTCTTTGCGCGGTGCTGTTCAAGGCGCATGAGCCGAGCCACCGGGCACGCGGTCCGTGGATCGTCAGGCTGGTCCAGGCGGGATTTGCCCGCTTCAATCTTGGCTTCGAATGGCTTTCGACCGGCTATGGACGGCTGACGCGTCGGCTGGTGCAGATCACGGGCATCGTGCTGGCGGTCTATGTCGCGCTGATCGGGCTCGCCGGTTTCCAGTTCGCTCGTGCGCCGACCGGCTTCATTCCCGAGCAGGACCAGGGCTATCTCATCACCGTCCTGCAGCTGCCGCCCGGCGCCACGCTGGATCGCACCGAAGCCGTGGTGAAGAAGGCGATCGACATCATCATGTCGACGCCCGGCGTCGAACATGTCGCGCCGTTCGCAGGGCTGGACGCGACCACCTTTACGATCTCTTCCAACGCCGGCACGATCTTCTCCGGGCTGCCCTCGCTCTATGACCACGACGTGCCGGGTCTGACCGCAGCCAGCGTGCTCGCCGATTTGCGCAAGCGGCTGTCGGCAATCGAGGAAGCCTATGTGCTGACCATCCCGCCGCCGCCGGTGCAGGGCATCGGCAATGCCGGCGGCTTCAAGATGATGCTGCAGGATCGCGCCGGCCTCGGCTCGGGGGCGCTCTCCAATGCGGCGCAGACGCTGGTCGCTGCCGCCAACAAGGATCCGAGCTTTGCCGGCGTCTTCACGCTGTTCGGCACGCGCTCGCCGTCGGTCTATGCCGATATCGACCGCGAGAAGGCCGAGAAGGTGGGACTCACGCCGACCGACGTCTTCAACACGCTGCAGGTCTATCTCGGATCGCAATACGTTAACGACTTCAACTATCTCGGCCGCACCTACCAGGTGATCGCGCAGGCCGACGGCGCGTTCCGGCAGGATCTGCAGGACATCGCGCGCCTGAAAGCGCGCAACAGCGCCGGCCAGATGGTGCCGTTGGGCACCGTGGCGCGGCTCAAATCCGAGAACGCAGCCTACCGCGTGCCGCGTTACGACCTGTTCCCCGCCGCCGAAGTCATGGGTGTCGCAGCACCCGGCGTCGCCACTGGCACCGCGCTGCGCCGGATGGAGGAGCTCGCCCATCAGGTGCTGCCGCGCGGCATCGGCTTCGAATGGACCGAGCTTGCCTTCCAGCAACAGCAGCCGGGCACGTCGCCGCTGCTGGTGTTCGGCGCGGCGGCCCTGTTCGTATTCCTCGTGTTGGCAGCGCAATATGAGAGCTGGAAGCTGCCGCTTGCGGTCGTAATGATCGTTCCGATGTGCCTGCTGGCCTCCGTCACGGGGCTCTTGTGGCGCGGCATGCCCATCGACGTGCTGGCGCAAATCGGCTTCGTGGTGCTGGTCGGGCTCGCCGCCAAGAACGCGATCCTGATCGTGGAATTCGCGCGCCAGACCGAAGAGGCCGGCAGCACGCTGGAAGAGGCTGCCGTAAGCGCGGCGCGCACGCGGCTGCGGCCGATCCTGATGACGTCGCTCGCCTTTGTCTTCGGCGTCGCGCCGCTCGTAGTCGCCACGGGCGCAGGCTCCGAGATGCGGCAATCGCTGGGCACCGCGGTGTTCGCAGGGATGCTCGGCGTGACCGCCTTTGGACTCGTGTTCACGCCGGCCTTCTACACCGTGGTCCGCAAGATCGGCCGCAAAGACCCGCGTACGAGAGCAGAGGAAGTCGCGCAACAGCAGGAGCCGATCGGTGTCGCCTCCCTCTCGCGGAGGTAAAGTCCTGCGCAAGATGACGACGCTGCACACCGCGCGCCTGACTTTGCGGCCGCTGCTGCCGGGGGATTCCGAGGCCTACGCAGCGATGCGCTTCCACCCCGAGGTGGCGCGCTGGCTGCCGCCGCCACCGGTCGACCCGGCAGAGGCCGTGCACAATGCCATCGCCCGCTTCGCGTCAGGCTGGCGCGAGCGCGGCTACGCGCCATGGGGCATCTTCCGCGACGGCCGGCTGATCGGCCATGGCGGCCTGAACTTCGTGCCCGAGTTCGGCGAGACCGAAGTCCTATGGGCGCTACATCCCGACGCCTGGGGCCATGGCTACGCGACCGAGACGGCGCGCGCCGCGCTTGTCCACGGTTTCGAGGCATTGGGCCTCGATCTGATTTTCGCGATGACCTTGCCGGACAACCTGCCATCGCAAGCCGTGATGAAGCGGCTCGGCCTCACCTACCGGCGGCGCGTGCAATACAAGGGCTTCGAGGACGTGGTGTGGTTCGACATTGGCCGCAAAGATTGGCCGGGCTAGCGCTTACACGCGGCACGCAATGGTCTAGGGTCGACGCTCGATAAGCGTACATCAGGAAATACGCACAATGAGCGATCTTCGCGACTGGCTGCGTAGACACAAGCTCGAGCAATACGCTGAAGCATTCGAGGCGAACGACATCGATCTCGACGTTCTGGCGGAATTGAGCGATCGAGATCTCGAGCAACTGGGCCTGTCGCTGGGAAATCGCCGCCGCCTCCTGAAGGCGATTGCCGGACAGGATGTCGAGACTCCGCAACCGCCGCGCTCCCAATCGGCTGGATCGAGTTCACGCGACGCCGAGCGGCGCCAGGTGACCGTGTTGTTTGCCGACATGGTGGGCTCGACGGCGCTGTCGGGAAAGATCGATCCCGAGCTGCTCGGAAGCCTGTTGCGGCGCTATCAGGACGCCGCCGCCGGTGCGATCGGCCGCTATGGCGGATTCGTCGCCAAGTTCATGGGCGACGGCGTCCTGGCCTATTTTGGCTTTCCCCACGCCTTCGAGGACGCGGCGGAGCGCGCCGTTC
>JAFAKN010000235.1 GCA_019235415.1 Alphaproteobacteria bacterium | reverse complement strand
GGTCCCTCGAGTACGCGCCTGCGGCGCTTCGCTCGGGATGACGGTGGAGGGTATCGTCGGCAATGGAGGGTTATCGCCGACGGTTGGGGGACTGTATCAGCGCCGCGCCACCGGCGTCGCCGCCACGGGCTCGGGCAGGACGAAGAGCTCGCCGACCAGCGCGCGCAGGTTGGCGCGCACGGCGCGCTCGTCGGCGATCCTGAGCCGCAGCGTGTTGGTGATGGCGTCGTCGAGGGTCGCGGTGCCGAGCGTGGTCAGCGTCGAGAAGTAGACGACCTTGCCGGTCGCGACCTCGCTGAGGCGATAGGCGATCTGCGCCGTCACCGTCATGGCGAAGCCGGCGTAGGGCCGGCTCAAGGTGAGCAGCGTCGCATCGAGGCGGAAGCGGCCACCCTGCGGCGCGCCCAGCCCGGCCAGCGCCAGGGTGCGCACCAGCGTCTCCTGGATTTCCGGCGGGCTGAGGTCGGAGCGCCACGGCACGCCGGTGTCCTCGCCGATCGTCACCGAGCCCACGGTGATGGCGTTGCGAAAGGCGGGCGCCGGCCCGCGCGACACGTCGAGGCCGACCAGGTCGGGCGGCCGCGCCTCGTACATCGAAGGCCGCGCGCAGGCGGCCAAGGCCAACAGCGCCGTCATCGCGAGCGCCATCCTGAGCACGTTCGACATGCGTCTCCTCCCGCGTCACAGAGAGAAGGTCACAGCCCCCTCAAGAAGTCGATCAACAGTTTGTTGACTTCGGCAGGACGCTCCTGCTGCACCCAATGGCCGGGGCCGTCGAGGATGTGGCTGCCCCTGAGCCCCGGCAGGGTCTTGGGCAAGGCGTCGAGCTGAGCCTGCGCCGCCGGGAAGCGCAGCACGCCGTCGCGGCTGCCGGCGATGAACAGCGCGGGCTGGCGGATCGGCTGGCCGCGCCACGGGCCTGCGAGCTCCCAGTTGCGCCGCAGGTTGCGATACCAGTTCAGCCCGCCGCGAAAGCCGGTGCGGCGGAACTCCTGCGCGTAGTAGTCGAGGTCGGCCTCGCTCAGCCACGCCGGCAGCGCCGGCGGGTCGACGGTGTTGCCCAGCAAGGTGCCGGTGGTCAGGCGAGCGAAGCCCTGGCCCTTCGGCTCGAGGTCGCCGCCGGCGGTGAAGTAGATGCGGCGCAGCGCGCCTGGAATGTCCTGCTGCAGCTCGGCCTCGGCGACGCCGGGCTTCTGGAAATACTGGAGATAGAAGTCGGTGATGCCGAGCTTGTCGAGTGCCGTCAGGATGTCGACGTAGCCCGGCGCCGAGTACGGCACGCTCATGCCGCACACGGCGTAAAACAGGTCGGGCCGCCACAGCGCGGCATGCCAGGCGACCGGCGCGCCCCAGTCGTGGCCGACGATCACGGCGCGGCTCTCGCCGCCATTCTTGTCGCTGAGCGCTTTCACCAGCTCGGCCATGTCGCCCACCATGTGGAACAGCGTGTACTGGTCGATCGGCTCGGGCGCCTCGCTGCCGCCGTAGCCGCGCATGTCGGGCGCCACGCAGCGGAAGCCCGCGGCGCTGACGGCGCCGAGCTGATGGCGCCACGAGTACCAGCTCTCCGGCCAGCCATGGCAGAACAGCACCAGCGGCCCTTGTCCTGTCTCGGCGTAGCGCAGGCGGATGCCGTTGACCGTCGCGCTCTTGAGCTCGACTCCCGGCACCGGCGAATTGCTCATGCTCCCCTCCTTCAGCGAGGCGGCGAGCCTAGCGATTGGACCTAGCCGCGCAAGTGAACCGGAGGGGCGAGGCGCACGCGCACCGAAGCGCGCCGGCCGAACAGCAGCGAGCCCAGGAAGCAGAGGCTGGCGCACAACACGATGACCGGGCCCGACGGCAGGCCGGCGTGGAACGACACCAGAAGGCCGATCACCGCCGACGCCATGGCGATCGGCGCCGCGACCAGGGTCATCGACCACACTTCGCGCGCCCAGAACGAGGCGGCGACGGCCGGCAGCAGGATCAGGCCGAGCGCCATCAAGGTGCCGAGCGCCTGGAAGCCCGCCACCATGTTCAGCACGGCAAGCCCGAGGAAGAGGTAGTGATAGAGCGAGCCCCTGACGCCCATCGCCGCCAGGAAGCCGGGGTTGAAGCACTCGACCACCAGCGGCCGGTAGATCGCGGCGAGGCCTGCGAGCGTGGCGGTCGCCGTCGCCAGCACGAGGAAGAGCGCGCTCTGGTCGACGGCCAGGATGGCGCCGAACAGGATGTTCATCAGGTCGACGGCCGAGCCGCGCAACGACACGATCAGCACGCCCGCCGCCAGCGCGGTCAGATAGGCGGCGGCGAAGCTCGCGTCCTCGCGCATGCTGGTGAAGCGCGCGATCATCCCCGAGGCCAGCGCCGTCGCCATGCCGGCCAAAAAGCCGCCGAGGCTCATCGCCGGCAGCGACAGGCCGCCCAGCATGAAGCCCAGCGCCGCGCCGGGCAGCAAGGCGTGCGCCAGCGCATCGCCCATCAGGCTCATGCGCCGCAGGATCAGGAAAACGCCGATCGACGAGCCGCCGACCGCCAGCGCGAGACTCGCCACCAGCGCCCGCCGCATGAAGCCGAAGTCGGCGAACGGCGCGATCAGGGTGTCGTAGAGCATGGCTGCGGCGATATTAAAATCGTCATCCCGAGCGGAGCGCCGCAGGCGCGCAGTCGAGGGACCTCTCTTGGCCGACCTTGAAGATAGGTCCCTCGACTTCGCTTCGCTGCAGCGCGGATCATATCCGCGCGACTCGGGATGACGGGTGGGGGTGGCGCGCCATCCTATGCCGTCGCCCGCAGCGGCACGTCGCAAGCGGCAGCCTGGCCGTCCCACGCTTCGGCCATGGCGCGCGCCTTGAGGAGGTTCTCGGGCGAGAGCACGCGCGCCGTCGGGCCTGAATCGACCAGCGCGCGGGCGAGCAGCAGCGCGTGGGGAAAGTCGCGGCGCACCTGGTCGAGGTCGTGCAGCACCGCGACGATGGTGCGGCGCTCGGCGCGCCAGCGGCGGATGACGTCCATCAGGTCGGCCACGGTCTTGCTGTCGATGGCGGCGAACGGCTCGTCGAGCAGCACCAAGTCGGCGTCCTGCAGCAGCAGCCGCGCGAACAGCACGCGCTGGAACTGGCCGACCGACAGCGTGTCGATCGTTCGGCGCTCGAAGCCCGCCAGGCCGACCGCCTCGATCGCGCGTCGCGTGTCGTCGAGGTCGGACTTCGCCGCCGCGCGGTAGCCGCCGAAGCGCGACCAGCGCCCGAGCAGCACGGTGTCGAACACCGAGATCGGGAACGAGCGATCGATCTCGGCCTGCTGCGGCAGATAGGCGATGCGGCGCGCGGCGCATTCGATGCGGCCTTCGACGTGCGGCGCAAGCCCGAGCAGAGCCTTCAGGAGCGTGCTCTTGCCGGCGCCGTTGGGACCGACGAGGGCGGTCATCTCCTCGGCCGGGATCTCGGCCGAGACGTGGTGCACGGCGGGATGGCGGTCGTAGCTCACCGTCACGTCGACCAGACGCAGAGCCGCGCTCATGGGACCGCGCTCATGGGTCCGCGCTCACAGGGCCCACCAGCCGGCGAGCCACAGCAGCGCCGCAACGACCAGCGCCGCGGCGACGCGCGTGCGCGCGCTCATCGCGAGCAAGACGGTGCCGGGTGAGGCGGAAGAGACCATGCAACTTGTTATAATGTTACCTTTGAGGAGTCCACCTCTCTGTCATCCCGAGGCCGCAGGCCGAGGGACCTTTACTGTCGCCTCAAAGGTCCCTCGCTTCGCTCGGGATGACAGAGGCAGGCAGACACAGGAATCTAACTGTTATTTGATTGGCGATGATCGGGCACCCAGCGCATGTTGCAGCGATGAAGAGTGTTCTTACGAGCCGCCGCGGCGCGCTTCTGGGCGGCATCGCCGCCGCAGCAGGCACGGCGCTGGGCGGTCGGTTCGCCCCCCTCGCCGCGCAGCCTCTCGCCAAGCAGGGCACCGTCGACGGGCCCTGGGCGGTCGAGCTGTTCACATCGCAAGGGTGCAGCTCGTGCCCGCCGGCCGACGCCAATCTCGGCGCGCTCGCGCGGCGGGCCGACATCGTGGCGCTGGCGTTCCACGTCGACTACTGGGACTACATCGGCTGGCGCGACAAGTTCGCCAGCCGCGAGACGACCGAACGGCAACGTGCCTATGCCCGCGTCCTGAAGCAGCGTTACGTCTACACGCCGGAGATGGTGGTCGAAGGCCAGGCGCACGAGACCGGCCGCGAGCGCGGCGACATCGAAGCGCTGCTGGCGAAAGCGCAGAAGAAAGGCGGGCCGCGGGCCACGCCCGAGTTGTCGCTGGTGTCCGACGGATCGCTGCGCGTGCAGCTGCAGCCCTACGCGCTGGGCGCGGGCTCGGCCGACGTCACCTTGATGGTCTACGACCGGCGCCATGCCACGCCCGTCGCCAGCGGCGAGAACCAGGGACGCATGCTGGAGGACTTCAACGTCGTGCGCCGCATGAAGAGTCTGGCGCGCTGGGACGGCAGCGCCGCGAGCTGGACGGTGGCGGAGCGCCTGCAGTCGGGCCAAGGCGCGGCGGTCATCGTGCAGGGCGCCGATCACGGCCCCGTGCTCGGCTGCAACAAGCTCGAGCCGATGGTTTCGGGCTGAGTTTCATTGGAGCGCGGACCTCCTGGTCCGCTCACCTCATGATGCGGACCGGGAGGTCCGCGCTCCAATGACGATGAGGCCGGCCTTGCTTCAGCCACGGGGGCGCGCCAAGTTTGGTCGATGTCGCTTGCCAGCGCCGGCCGCCTGACCGCCGTCCTCGGGCCGACCAACACCGGGAAGACGTACCTCGCCATCGAACGCATGCTCGGCCACGAGTCGGGCATGATCGGCTTCCCGCTGCGCCTGCTGGCGCGGGAGAATTATGATCGCATCGTGAAGGTGAAGGGCGCCGCGCAGGTCGCCCTGATCACCGGCGAGGAGAAGATCGCGCCGCCCGGCGCGCGCTATTTCGTCTGCACCGTCGAATCGATGCCGCTCGACCGTACCGTCTCGTTCCTCGCGGTCGACGAGGTGCAGATGGCGGCCGATCCCGAGCGCGGCCACTTCTTCACCGACCGCCTCCTGCATGCGCGCGGCACCACCGAGACCATGCTTTTGGGCGCCGATACCATCCGCCCGGTGCTGAACCGCCTCTTACCCGACATCGACGTCGTGGCGCGGCCGCGCTTCTCCAAGCTTGCCTATGCCGGACCCAAGAAGGCGACGCGCCTGCCGCGCCGTTCGGCCGTCGTGGGATTTTCGGCCAGCGAAGTCTACGCCATCGCCGAGCTGATCCGCCGCCAGCGCGGCGGCACGGCGATCGTCATGGGCGCGCTCAGCCCGCGCACGCGCAACGCCCAGGTCGACATGTTCCAGTCCGGCGAGGTCGATTACCTCGTGGCCACCGACGCCATCGGCATGGGCCTGAACATGGACGTGAACCACGTCTGGTTCGCCTCGTTGCGCAAGTACGACGGTCGTACCCTGCGGCCATTGCGCAGTGTCGAGCTGGCGCAGATCGCCGGCCGCGCCGGGCGGCACATGAACGACGGCACGTTCGGCACCACCGCCGAGGTCGGCGGCCTCGAGCCCGAGCTGGTCGAGGCGATCGAGAACCATCGCTTCGATCCGCTGCGCGACGTGCAATGGCGCAACAGCGACCTCGACTTCCGCTCGGTGCCGGCGCTGATCGCCTCGCTCAACGAGCCGCCGCCGCACGCCGCGCTCCAGCGCGTGCGCGAGCAGGACGACCAGCTCGCCCTGCAGACGCTGTCGACGCATTCGGAATTCTTGCCACGTCTGCACAGCCCGCAGCGCGTCAAGCTCCTGTGGGAAGTGTGCCAGGTTCCCGATTTTCGCAAAACGATGACGGAGGAGCATACGCGGCTCCTGGGACAGCTGTTCGAGCATCTGACGCAAGGCGGCGAACGGCTGCCCGAGGACTGGATCGAAGGGCATGTCAAACGCCTGGAACGTTATGATGGTGACATCGATACGTTGATGGCGCGCATCGCGCATGTGCGGACCTGGACCTACATCTCGCATCGTCCGGACTGGATCCAGCGTGCGGTTCACTGGCAGGAGCGGGCGCGCGGCATCGAGGACAAGCTTTCCGATGTGTTGCACCAGCGATTGACGCAACGGTTTGTCGATAGACGGGCCGCATTGCTTGTACGAAGATTGAGTGATGAGGGTGAAATGACGAGTTCGGTCGCAGCGGCCGGAGAAGTCACCGTCGAAGGCGAGCATCTCGGCCGCATCGAAGGCTTTCGCTTCGTTGCCGACACGTCCGAGGGACATGCCGATCAGAAGGCGGTGCTGAGTGCGGCGCTGCGCGCGCTGCGCCAGGACCTGCCGGCACGCCTGCAGGCCTTCACGAGCTCGGCCGACGGCGAGCTGGTGTTCGATTCGCAGCTGCGCGTGTGCTGGGGCGGCGGACCGATCGCGCGCCTGCTGCCCAGCGGCGATGTTTTAACGCCCAAGGTCGAGGCCCTGCCGTCCGACCTTTTGGATGGTCCGGCGCGCGAAGACGTGCGCAAGCGCGCCGCAACCTGGGTCGAGACGCGCATTCGGCTGGGGCTCAGCGAACTGATGGACGCGCGCACCACGACCGAGCTTCCGGCCGGCGCGCGCGGCATCGTGTTCCAGCTCTGCGAGGGACTGGGCGTGTTGCCGCGGCGGCCGATCGAGCAGCAGCTCGCCGAGCTCGGCGAAGAGGACCGCAAGGCGCTGGCGCGGCTCGGCGTACGGGTCGGCGTCTACTCGCTCTACTTCCCCAGCATGCTGAAGCCGGTGCCGATCCGCCTGCGCGCCGGCCTCTGGATGATCGCCAAGGGGCGCGACGGCATTCCGCCGTTGCCGCCCGAGGGCCGCACGTCGATCGACCTGCCGCCTGACGCCGACCGCGAATTCTATGCCGCCATCGGCTACCTGCCGCTCGGCAACCACGCCATCCGCGCCGACATGGTGGAGCGGCTGGCGGCGATGGCGCGCCATGCGGTGCGCGACAGCCGCGAAGCCGCGCGCCGCGCCCAGCAGGAGCGCCAAGAGGAACGCCAAGCGGAGCGCGAGAAGCAGGAGGCGCCAGCGGCGGCATCCGCGGAGGCACCTGAAGCGGCTTCGGCAGCCGAGGCGCCGAGCAACGACGAGATCACCGAATGGGCGATCGTGGCGGCTGCGTTCGGCGAGATCGAGCCTGAGCCGGCGCCATCGCCAGCCGCCGCCGAGCCCGAACCGACGGCGGCAGAAGCGCCGAGCGCGGAGACCGCAGAGGCCCGGGACATGGCGGCTGGGGACATGGCGGCTGGGGACATGGCGGCCGGGGACATGGCGGCCGGGGACATGGCGGCCGGGGAGCCGGCATCGGCCGAGCAGGCAGCGCCGCAGGACGCATTGGCCGAGGAGAGCGAGCCGGCCGAGTTGGAGGAAGCTCGCGGCCAACCGGCCGTCGCCGAGACCGATGCCGGAGAAGCCGCGGTGCCGGCTGGCGAAGAGTCCGACACCGCCGACGTCTCGTCCGCTCAGCCGGCGCACTCCGATGCACCTGAAGCGGCCGAGACGACCGCGGTCTCGGAAGGATCCCCTGCAGCGGAAGCGCCGGCCCAACCGGCCCGCAGGCCGGCGCAGCATTCCCTGCCGCCCGGCTGGTTCCGTGCGGCGCCGCAGATGATGTCGCTGGTCGGCTGCTCGGAGCCGGAGATGGCCGACGTCCTGCGCGGGCTGGGCTACCGCGTCCATCCGCCGTCGGAGGAGCACGGGCCGCTCTACGCCTTCTCGATGAAGCCGCGGTTCGTGCGCGAGCGCGAGGAGCAGCGCGAGCGCCAGCGACAGCAGCAGCGCAATCAGCGCGACCAGCGCCGCCGCGAGCGGCCCGAACGGCTCAACGAGCGCCAGTTCTTCGCCGACACGCAACGCGGCGAACGGGGCGGCGAACGGGGCGGCAGGGACGACCGCCGGCGCGAGGGCGCACGGCCGGAGGGCTCGCGAGCTGAGGGCTCGCGGCCCGAGGGCTCGCGGCCGGAAGCGGCCTCGGGCAAGCCTGTGCCGCAGGAGCGCTCCGGCCAAGAGCGTTCCGGACAGGATCGCTCCGGTCAAGATCGGGCGCGCGAGGATCGCCGCGGCCCACGCCCGCCGCGCCGCGATACCGGCGGCCCCGCGCTGCGCCTCTACGCCACCACGGAAAAGAAGGGCGAGACGCCGTCCGATTCACCTTTCGCCAAGCTGCTCGAGCTGAAGCTCGGCGGAAAAAAATAGGCGTGGTCGGCCGCGAGTGTGTGATGAGCCCGTCATCCCGACCGGAGCCGAGCGAAGCGAGGCGAAGTGGAGGGACCTTTTTTGTCTCTGCCGGAAACATGAAAGGTCCCTCCACTTCGCGCTTCGCGCTTCGGTCGGGATGACGAGGCTAAGAACCATCGCGCCCTAGCGCGATGCGACTCGACAAATGGCTGTGGCATGCCCGCTTCTTCAAGACGCGGTCTCTTGCCGCCCGGTACGTCGAGACCGCGCGCTGCCGGCTCGACGGCCGCGTGGTCGACAAGCCGCATGCCACCGTGACACCGGGTATGGTGTTGACCTTTGCGCTGGGGCCGCGCGTTCGGGTCGTGCGCATCCGTGCGCTGGGCGAGCGTCGTGGTCCAGCGCCGGAGGCGCGCGCGTTGTATGATGAAATCGATAATGCGTGATTCAGCAGCCTTGCGCTGCCCCCGCGCGCGCGTTAAGCAGCCCGCCGCTCGAGTCTGGAGCCGTTGATGACCTATGTCGTGACCGAGGCTTGCATCAAGTGCAAGTACATGGACTGCGTCGAAGTGTGCCCCGTGGATTGCTTCTACGAGGGCGACAACATGCTGGTCATCAATCCCGACGAATGCATCGATTGCGGCGTCTGCGAGCCGGAATGCCCGCCCAACGCCATCCTGCCCGACACCGAGAAGGGCCTCGAGCAGTGGCTGGAGCTCAACCGCACCATGGCGGCCGACTGGCCCAACATCACCCGCAAGGGCGCGGCGCCAGCCGACGCCGATGAATTCAAGGACGAGAAAGACAAGTTCAAGAAATATTTCAGCAAAGAACCCGGCAAACGCTGAATCGAACTCAACAAGGTCCTTTTGCGCATCTTTTGCGCCAGCCATGCAACTGCCGCATGGGCGGAGCGTTGCCTAAATGCAACATAGTTCGCGACTCCGGCCCTAACATCTGCTATAAGAGTGTCGCTGGGAGTGGTCCGAAATCCGGGCCGCCACTGGCTCGGTGTCCAGGTCGGTAGCCGATAGCAACTTAACCGGTGCCGGACATCGGGCCATCACGCAGGGGAAGCGTGTCATGGCGGGTCGCGGTATCGCTCAACGCGGGGTATGGACGTGGACGTGAAGGAACTGGATATGGCCAAGCCGAAGAAGATCGTGGCCAAGGCGAAGGACTTCGCCTTCGAGAGGGGCGATTTCGTTGTCTATCCGACTCATGGCGTCGGTCGCGTGATCGACATCGAGGCCAAGGAGATCGCCGGCCACAAGCTGGATCTGTTCGTCATCTCCTTCGAGCAGGAGCGCATGATGCTGCGCGTCCCGGTGGCGAAGGCGAAGATCTCCGGCCTGCGCAAGCTAAGCTCGCGCAAGATCATGGAGAACGCCCTGGTGACGCTGAAGGGCCGCAGCCGGGTGAGCCGCGCCATGTGGAACCGGCGCGCGCAGGAATACGAAGCCAAGATCAACTCCGGCGATCCGGTGTCGATCGCCGAGGTCGTGCGCGACCTGCATCGCAATGCCGGCCAGCCCGACCAGTCCTACAGCGAGCGGCAGATCTACGAAGCCGCCCTCGACCGGCTGGCCCGTGAGCTGGCGGCGGTCGAGCGCATCGACAAGGATTCGGCGACCCAGAAGCTCAACAGCGTCCTGCAGAAGGTCGCCTGAGCGGCCGCCGACAAATCGAACAAGGAAAGGGCGGCCCATCGGCCGCCCTTTTTGCTTGGGACCGCGGGCGTCCCGCCCGCTCATGATCAGATGCGGAGCTGGAGCTCCGCGGTCCGGCAAGACGCAACTTCTTGCCGGACCGCGGGCCTCCAGGCCCGCTCAACTCGTGGGCGGGCGGGACGCCCGCGGTCCTCATGACTAAGGCTCGACGATCTTCACCAGGGGCAGCTTCACGAGCGCCTCGGGCGTGTCGGCGGCATTCAGCCCCAGGAGGCGCTGCATGCGGTAGTCGGCGTAGGGCATGCGGTCGGCCAGCTGTTGCGCCGTGGTGCCCTCGGGCGACAGCACGCGCAGGTGAAAGGGTCTGAGTGCCGCCGCTTCGGCGTTGCTGAGCGTGCGGAAGGTGCGCGCCGCGTCCACCAGCACGGCGATGCGCCGGTCGCGGTCCGGCCCGTCGCTCAAGAGGTTGAAGAAGCAGATCTGCTCGGCGTGGCGGATCATCACGTAGCGCATCTGCCCGAGGCTGGTGTCCGAGCCGCGCGCCTTGGCGCCGATCGCGGCTTCCTGGCCGTCGATCACGGTCGGTTGGATGTCGGTCGGGGTCGGCTTCAGCTTGTCGCGCATCCAGACGGCGAGCGAGCCCGGCACCGAATCGTTGGCGCAGGAGAAGAACATCAGCGAATGGTCGCGGCCCACGCCCAGCACGCCGTCGGTGTCGTTGAACAGGCGGAAGTCGCGCGGTGCCTCGAAGGCCAGCCGCAGCAGGGGATGAACGAACTTGTTGTCGCGCACGAAACCTTCCTGTGGCGGATCGTCGATCGACATGCCGTTGACGGCTTCGAGATAGATCTTGGCGCGCGTCTCGCCGGGCGCCGAGGCTTCGGCGATTCCTTGCAAGGCGGCCATGCGCTCGAGCGGCGCGGGATGGGTCGAGGTGGCACTGCGGCGATCGACCGAGGTCGGTCCCTCGCCCATCAATTGCAGCTCGAACTGCGATTGCCGGCGCAGCGTCTCGATCAGGGCGGCCATCGCGTCGCCGCGATAGCCGGCGCGCACGATGTAATCGAGGCCCAGCCGATCGGCTTCCAGCTCCTGTTCGCGCGAATAGCGGCGCAGCGCCAAAAGGCCGTCGTGCGCGACCGACCGTCCCACCGTCATCGAGCCGGTGACGACGGCAGCCTCGACGGCGGCATCGAGCACGCCCTGTCGGGCGCGGGCGCGCTGCGCGGCGTGGCGCTGCACCAGGTGCCCGAGCTCATGGCCCAGCGCCGCCGCCAGCTCGGCCTCGTTCTCCAGCGCCGCGAGAAGGCCGCGGGTGACGAACACGTAGTTCGACACGGCGTGCGCGTTGGCCAGCGGCGAGTCGAGGACCACGAAGCGATAGCCCTCGGTGAGCGCCGCCTTGGCGACGAGCTTCTGGCCGACGCCGTCGACATAGGCCTGCAGCGCCGGGCTGTCGTACGACGCGCCGACCTCGCGTTCGATCTCGCGGGGCAGAGCCGGCACACCGTGCGCCGTCGCGCTCGACGGAGGGCCGAATGCGGTTGACTGGGGAGCGCAACCCGCCGCCCAAACCAGGAGAGCCACGAGCGACAACAGACGGAAAAACACAGCCCCTCCTTCGCGCCCCCCTCTACGACCCTTGGCGCCGGACCTTAGACGTTCGGCCACACCTGCGGCAATTGTCGCGAGGCTGGAAGAAAGTGCGGCAGTGTGGCAGTGATTCACTTGGTAACGACATGCCGCGTTCCGAGACTCCTCTTCGCTCCGACCTGTTTCCGGAAATCTCTCCGTTCGCCAGCGGCATGCTGGCGGTCGACGCGCGGCACACGATCTACTGGGAGCAGAGCGGCAACCCCGAAGGCGTGCCCGCCCTCTTCCTGCACGGCGGCCCGGGCGCCGGTTCCGCACCGGTGCATCGCCGCTTCTTCGATCCGCAGTTCTATCGCATCGTCGTCTTCGATCAGCGCGGCTGCGGCCGGTCGATGCCGCTCGGCGAACTGCACGACAATATGACGAGCCATCTGGTTGGCGACATGGAGAAGCTGCGCATCCATCTCGGCATCTCGCAATGGCTTTTGTTCGGCGGCTCGTGGGGCAGCACCTTGGCGCTGGCGTACGGCCTCAAACATCCCGAGCGAGTCACGGGATTCATCCTGCGCGGCATATTCCTCGGTGCCCGCTCGGAGATCGACTGGTTCCTGCACGGAATGCGACAGATCTTTCCCGAGGCTTGGCGCGAGTTCGTGGAGCATCTGCCGGACGGCGAGCGCGGCGATCTTTTAGGCAACTACTATCGCCGGCTGACCGATCGCAATCCCGATCTGCATCGGCCCGCCGCGCGCGCCTGGAGCCGCTACGAAGCCGCCTGCTCGACGCTCTACCCCACGCCGCGCGCGCCGTTCGAATCGGACCATGGCGGCTTCGCGTTGGCGTTGTCGCGCATCGAGGCGCACTATTTCGCCAACGGCACGTTCGTGCCGGAAGGCTGGCCATGGGCTGACCTCGACCGCATCCGCCATCTGCCGGGGACCATCGTGCAAGGCCGTTACGACATCGTGTGCCCGCCGGTGACGGCCGACGCGCTGGCCCGTGCCTGGCCCGAAGCACGCTACGTCGTGGTGCCCGACGCCGGCCACAGCGCGCTCGAGCCGGGCATTCGCGCCGCGCTGGTCAACGCCACGGAAAGCTTCCGGCTGACGGCGAGCGAGGATCTCTTCGCGCCGCGCTTTCCCTGGGAAGCCTGAGCGCCATGGCGTTCGAGCTGCCGCCAGAGCAGACCAGCGCCGCCGCCTGGTACGGGCCGGAGATGTGTGGGCCGGATGGGGCGCGGCGCGACGAATGGCTGATGACTCTCGAAGCCGATCAGGTCGCGGAAATCGAAGCGGCGACGATGCCCTTGGCCGAGCGCGAAGCCGACATTGCAGCGATCACGCCGCGCGATTTCCCGCTGCCGAGCCTGGGTGCGGTCTTGCAGCGCCGCGTGCGCGACGAGGTCCTGAACGGACGCGGCTTCCTGCTGCTGCGCGGGCTGCCGGTCGAGCGCTGGTCGATGCGCCAATCGGCGACGGCGTTCTTCGGGTTGGGCTGTCATCTCGGTCGCGCGCGCTCGCAGAACGGCAAGGGCCATGTCCTGGGGCACGTGCAGGACCTCGGCTTCGACGTGAACGATCCGAACGTGCGCATCTACCAGACGCACGAGCGCCAGACCTTCCACACCGACTCCTGCGACATCGTCGGCCTGCTCTGCCTCAAGACGGCCAAGAGCGGCGGCCTCTCCGCCCTGGTGAGCTCGACCACGATCTTCAACGAGATGCGCCGGCGGCGGCCCGACCTGCTGAAGCACCTGTTCGAGCCCGCCGCCACCGACCGGCGGGGCGAGGTTCCCGAAGGCCAGAAACCCTATTTCGAGATCCCGGTATTCAGCTGGCATGAGGGGTATCTGACGGCGATCTACCAGCGGCAGTATATCGAGTCGGCGCAGCGCTTCCCGGAGGCGCCACGCCTGTCGCCGGCGCGCCTCGAGGCCATGGACCTGTTCGACGCGCTGGCCAACGATCCCGAGCTGAACATGTTCATGGAATTCAAGCCGGGCGACGTGCAGCTGGTCCACAACCATACCGTGCTGCACGACCGGACCAGCTTCGTCGATTGGCCCGATCCGTCGCGCCGCCGCCATCTCCTGCGGCTGTGGTTGGCGGCGGCGGACGCGCGTCCGTTGCCCGCCTACTTCGCGCAGCGCTACGGCTCGGTCACGATCGGCGACCGGGGCGGCATCGTGCTGCGCGACACCCGCCAGCATGCGCCACTGGAAGCGGTGTGAGCCGTGGGACCCGTTCGCCTGTTGACCAAGCGCATCGCCGTCCCTAAGTGAGGCGCTCGAAAAAGAAACCACTGACACTAGGGATAACGTATGGCCAGCGAATCAACCGCGGGCGACGAGATGCCGATCGAGGCAACCGATCCGAGCTTTGATGCCCAGCCGCAGACGGAAGGGGAAAGCGAGCTGCAACGTCTGCAGGCCGAGAAGGCCGAGCTGCAGGACAAGCTCCTGCGGGCCCTGGCTGAAGCCCAGAACGTGCGCCGGCGGGCCCAGCAGGACGTCGAGCGCGAGCGCAAATACGGCATCGAGCGCTTCGCCAAGGACGTGCTCTCGGTGGCCGATAATCTCGGCCGCGCCCTGGCCGCCCTGCCGAGCGAGCCCGGCGCGGTCGATCCGGCGGTGCGCAACGTGATCGTGGGCATCCAGGCCACCGACCGCGAGCTGCAGTCGGTGCTGGAGCGCCATGGCGTCACGCGCATCGAAGCGCTTGGCAAGCCGTTCAACGCCGACTTCCACCAGGCGATGATGGAGATCGAGGACCCCACCGTGCCGGCCGGCACCGTCGTGCAGGAGCTCATCCCGGGCTACCTGATCGCCGGTCGCCTGTTGCGCGCTGCGATGGTCGGCGTCGCCAAGGGTGGCCCGCCGGCGCGGCCCGCCAGCAACGAAAACTAGAACCATGTTTCAATATTCCTCTCCCCCGCCAGGGAGAGAGGAAACGAGGAGGAGCGCGCGACAAAGCGATCCACGGGTTTGCGGCAAAAATCGGCATTTTTGAGCCCATCGGTCATTGCAGGCGGCGCTTCAGGACCTATATAGCCCCTGTCCTGACCCGGTCTTTCGGCAGGTAACACATAACGGGGGTTGCTGGGGCGCCTTTGGGGCCTGAGCGACCTGCCAGGGAAGAGAGAACAATCATGGCGAAAGTCATTGGTATCGATCTCGGCACCACCAATTCGTGCGTCGCGGTCATGGAAGGCGGCGACGTCAAGGTCATCGAGAATTCCGAAGGCGCACGCACCACGCCGTCGATGATCGCCTTCACCGATTCGGGCGAGCGCCTGGTCGGACAGGCGGCCAAGCGTCAGGCCGTCACCAATCCCCTGAAGACCCTTTATTCCGTGAAGCGGCTGATCGGCCGCCGGTACGACGACCCGATGGTGACCAAGGAGATGTCCTTGGTGCCTTTCAAGATCGTCAAGGCATCCAACGGCGACGCCTGGGTCGAGGCCAACGGCCAGCAGTACAGCCCGAGCCAGATTTCGGCTTTCGTGCTGGGCAAGATGAAGGAGACCGCCGAGGCCTACCTCGGTGAGAAGGTCGAGCAGGCGGTGATCACCGTCCCGGCCTACTTCAACGACGCCCAGCGCCAGGCCACCAAGGACGCCGGCCGCATCGCCGGCCTCGACGTCCTGCGCATCATCAACGAGCCGACCGCGGCTGCCCTTGCCTACGGCATGGACAAGCGCAAGAGCGGCACGATCGCCGTCTACGACCTGGGCGGCGGCACGTTCGACGTATCGGTCCTCGAGATCGGCGACGGCGTGTTCGAGGTGAAGTCGACCAACGGCGACACCTTCCTGGGCGGCGAGGACTTCGACCAGCGGGTGATCTCCTACCTGGCCGACGAGTTCAAGAAGGAGCAGGGCATCGACCTGCGCAACGACAGGCTGGCCCTGCAGCGCCTCAAGGAGGCGGCCGAGAAGGCCAAGATCGAGCTCTCCAACTCCAAGGAGACCGAGATCAACCTGCCGTTCATCACGGCCGACCAGACCGGGCCCAAGCATCTCGTGATCAAGCTGTCGCGCGCCAAGCTCGAGTCCCTGGTCGACGACCTGATCCAGCGCACCTTGGAGCCGTGCCGCGCCGCGCTCAAGGATGCCGGGCTGCAGGCCGGCCAGATCGACGAGGTGATCCTGGTCGGCGGCATGACCCGCATGCCCAAGGTCATCGAGGTCGTGAAGCAGTTCTTCGGCAAGGAGCCGGCCCGCAACGTCAACCCCGACGAGGTCGTCGCGGTCGGTGCGGCGGTCCAGGCGGCGGTGCTGAAGGGCGAGGTCAAGGACGTCCTGCTGCTCGACGTGACGCCGTTGTCGCTCGGCATCGAGACGCTGGGCGGCGTGTTCACCCGCCTGATCGAGCGCAACACGACGATCCCGACCAAGAAGAGCCAGACCTTCTCGACGGCCGACGACAACCAGACCGCAGTGACCATCCGCGTGTTCCAGGGCGAGCGCGAGATCGCCGCCCAGAACAAGCTTTTGGGCCAGTTCGACCTGGTCGGCATCCCGCCGGCGCCGCGCGGCATGCCGCAGATCGAGGTCACCTTCGACATCGACGCCAACGGCATCGTGCAGGTCTCGGCCAAGGATAAGGCCACCAGCAAGGAACAGCAGATCCGCATCCAGGCTTCGGGCGGCCTGAGCGAAGCCGACATCCAGAAGATGGTGAAGGACGCCGAGCTGCACGCCGAAGAGGACAAGAAGAAACGCGAGCTGATCGACGCCCGCAACCAAGGCGAGGCGCTGGTGCACTCGAGCGAGAAGAACCTCAAGGAGTACGGCGACAAGGTCGGCGCCGCCGAGAAGTCGGCGATCGAGAGCGCCGTGGAGGGTCTGAAGTCGGTCCTGACCGGCGAGGACACCGAGGCGATCAAAACCAAGACCAACGAGCTCGCCCAGGCGGCCATGAAGCTCGGTGAGGCGATGTACAAGGCTCAGCAGGCCGATGCCCAGGCGGGTGCCGCCGCGGGCGGGGCCGCAGGCGCCGGTGGGGCGGCGAACGAGGCGAAGGGCGACAAGGTCGTGGACGCGGAGTTCGAGGACGTCACCGACAAGAACAAGAAGACTGGTTCCGGCTGATCCGGACCAAGGACGATAAGCCCGGCCTCCCGCGCGAGCGGGAGGCCGAATTTTAAGCGGCAAGTGGGGGCTGCGAAGGACGAATGTCGAAAGACTATTACGAGCTTCTCGGCGTCGATCGGACCGCCAGCGCGGACGACATCAAAAAGGCGTTCCGCAAGCTCGCGATGCAGCATCATCCGGACCGCAATGATGGGAACAAGGACGCCGAGAAGAAATTCAAAGACGTCAATCACGCCTACGACATCCTGAAGGACCCCGACAAGCGCGCCGCCTACGACCGCTACGGGCCCGCCGCGTTCGAAGGCGGCATGGGCGGAGCGAACGGGCCGTTTCATGGCCAGGGTTTCGATTTCGGCTCGGTGTTCGGCGACATCTTCGAGGAGATGTTCGGCGGCAATGGTGCGCGCGGTCGCCCAGGCCGGGCCGACACCCGCGGCCAGGATCTGCGGTTCAATCTCGAGATCACCCTGGAGCAGGCCTATTCCGGCACCGAAGCCACGGTGCGCGTACCGAGCTCGGTCACCTGCGAGGCGTGTCACGGCAGCGGCGCAGAGCCCGGCTCCAAGCCGCAGCAATGCCCGACCTGCCACGGTCGCGGCCGCATCCGCTCGCAGCAGGGCTTCTTCACCGTCGAGCGTACCTGCCCAGGCTGTCACGGCCAGGGCCACATCATCGACAAGCCCTGCCGCAGCTGCCAGGGCCACGGCCGCGTACGACGCGACAAGACACTCAAGGTCAACATCCCGGCCGGTGTCGAGGACGGCACACGCATTCGTCTCAGCGGCGAAGGCGAGGCCGGCACGCGCGGCGGGCCGGCCGGCGACCTCTACGTCTTCCTGTCGGTGCGCCATCATCAGTTGTTCGAGCGCGAGGGCGCCGACATCCACTGCCGCGTGCCGATCTCGATGGTGCAGGCCACCCTCGGCGGCAACATCGAGGTGCCGGCGCTCGACAACAAGATGGCGCGGATCAACGTGCCGGCAGGCGCCCAGAACGGCCATCAGTTCCGCCTGCGCGGCAAGGGCATGCCGATCATGCGCTCGACCCAGCGCGGCGACATGTACATCGAGATCATCGTCGAGACGCCGACCAACCTCACGCCCAAGCAGAAGGAGCTGCTCAAGGAATTCGAGAAGGCCGGCAAGACCAGCCCCGAATCCGAAGGCTTCTTCAGCAAGGTGAAGGAGATGTTCGGCGGCGGCTGATCTCCATCTCCTCTCCCCCGATAGGGCAGGGCATTCGCATATAACGCCCAAAATCCCGTCATCCCGACCGGAGCATTGCGCAGCAAGGCGAAGCGGAGGGACTTGTTTTGTTGCTGCATCAACAAAACAGGTCCCTCGACTACGCCGTCCTTCGGGCGGCTCCGCTCGGGATGACGGGGAATTGGCCATATGCGATTGCCCTGCCCGCTAGGGGGAGAGGTTGGGAAAGGGGGTTGCGCACGTCGATCCCCCTCTCCTAGCCTCTCCCCCTATCGGGGGAGAGGAATGAATAAAGTGACTTTCGTGGCCCGACTCGCGGGATTGGCGAGCGCGGCGTTGCTGTTGGCGGCTTGCACATCGACGACCTCGCCGCCGTCGTCCGAATCCGTCAAGTCCGAACCTGCCAATGTCGGGCTGAACAAGCTCGCCGCGGTCAAGTACCACGACTCCGGAACCTACATGGCGGACTTCGCGCGCGTCGCCGCGTCCGCCGGCGACTGGCTGAGGCAACGGGCACCGCAGGTGTCGCGGCCGGCCCTGGTACTGGACATCGATGACACCTCGCTCACCAACTGGCCGGTCATCGTCGCCAACGACTTCGGCCGCTTCAGCACCGGCCCGTGCCTGCTGCCGGACGGCCCGTGCGGTTGGACGGCCTGGGATCAGCTCGGACGCGATGCGCCGCTCGAGCCGACGCTCGAGGTCTTTCGCACCGCCCGTTCGCTGGGCGTGACCGTCTTCTTCATTTCGGGACGACCGGAAAGCCAGCGCGCCGCGACCGAGCGGAACGTCAAGGCCGTGGGCTACGAAGGCTACGAGCACATGTACTTGACGCCCGACGGCATGCACTACCCGACGATCGTCTCGTTCAAGGCGCCGACCCGCCAGACGATCGCGGCGATGGGCTACACCATCATCGCCAACATGGGCGACCAGTTCTCCGATCTCGAAGGCGGCTTCTCCGAGCGCACGTACAAGCTGCCGAACCCGTTCTATTACATTCCGTGACCGAAGATCCCCCACCGTGATCCCGACCGGAGCGCGAGGTCGACCACAATCCGTCATCCCGAGCGGAGCGCAGCGAAGTCGAGGGACCTATTCTTCTTCAGCCGTTGGCCATGAGGAGGTCCCTCGACTTCGCGCTGCGCGCTTCGCTCGGGATGACGGGTAGAGAGGCGGCAGCGCTCGCTACTCCTCACTCCTCCTCGAACGCGCCGATCTGCTTCAGCCCTTCGATCCAGGTCTCGCCGTCCTTCTTGATCACCGTGCGGGGCTTGATGCCGCCGTGCTCGGCGAGTGCTGCGGCCAGGCGCTCCGAGTGCGTCACCAGCCAGATCTGGGTGCGCTCGGCGGCCTTCACGATCAGCCGGGCCAGCGGCTCCAGCAGTTCGGGATGCAGGCTGCTTTCCGGCTCGTTCAGCGCCACAAACGATGGCAGGCGCAGCGACAGCAGCGCGCCCATCAGGGCGAGGTAGCGCAGCGTGCCGTCGGACAGCTCGCTCGCCTGGAAGACGCGCTTGGGATGCTCGGGCAGCACCATGCCGAACGACGCGGTTCGTTCAGGCATCGGCACGTCCAGGCGTGCGCCGGGAAAGGCATCGTCGATCGCGCGGTCGAGGTCTGTCGTCTCCTTGCGGATGTGGACCAGGGTCGCGAGCACCGCTGCAAGATTGGAGCCGTCCGACGCCATGGTCGGGCTGGTGATGGCGAGGCATGGCTTGCGCAGCGCCGACTCCGGATCGGTGCGCAGGTTGTGATAGAAGCGCCAGTCGAGCATGGCGCGACGGATCGCATGGACCTCGGGAAAGCGTTGCGGCTCGTCGACGGCACCGAGGGCCGTTTCGGATGGCAGCAGCTCACGACTGACTTCGACTCGTTGCTCGCCGTCCCGCGCCGTCATGGACGGTCCTCGCCGCTCCATCAGGGCCGTCTTGCGGCCGCGATGGCGGAACTCGAGCCGTTCCTCCTTGACCTGCGCTTCCAGGGGAAACGCGCCGGGCAGGACCGAGGGCAAGCCCACTTCGACCGTGTAGCTGTAGGCGCCGTCTACGTCCTCCGGCACACCGAATGCTGCCGACAGGACGATCCTGAACGGTTCGCCTTTGCGGCGCTTTCCAGCCCACACGGCGGACTCCATGCCGCCTTCGCGCGCCAGCTCGTATGACAAAGTGCCCGCGGCAGAGGCCTGCAGCAGCTGCAGCACGCGATAGAGGTTGGTCTTGCCGACGCCGTTGGCGCCCACGAACACGGTGAGCCGTTCGCTGGGAAAGCGAATCGAACGCAGCGAGCGATATTGCCTGGCGTCAAATTCCCGGACGATCAAAGCCATCTTCGTCCTCGAACGTGCCGATTTGCTTCAGGCCCTCCAGCCAGGTTTCGCCGTCGCGCTTGATCACGGCTCGCGGGGTGACGCCGGCATGCTTGGCAAGTGCCGCGGCGAGCCGTTCCGAATGGGTCACCAGCCAGATCTGCGTGCGCTGCGAAGCCTTGGCCAGCAGCAGGGCGAGCGGCTCGAGCAGATCGGGATGCAGGCTGCTTTCAGGTTCGTTGAAGGCGAGGAACGCCGGCAGCCTGAGGCCGAGCAGTGCGCCCGCCAGCGCGAGGTAGCGCAGCGTGCCGTCCGAGAGCTCGCTCGCCTGGAAGATCCGGCCCGGGTGCTCGGGCAGGACGAGGCCGAACGACGCCTCGCGGTCGGGCGGCGGCACGGAGAGGCGCGCGCCCGGAAACGCCGTCTCGACCGCCTGGTCCAGCTCGGCCCTGTCGTTGCGGATGTGCACCAGCGTGGCGAACACCGCGGCGAGGTTGCTGCCGTCGGAAGCGAGCGTCGGGCTGGTGACGGCCAGGCAGGGTTGCCGCAGTGCCGAGTCCGCGTCGGTGCGAAGGCTGTGATGGAAGCGCCAGTCGAGCATGGTGCGGCGCAAGGCATGGATGTCGCCAAAGCGCGCCGGGTCCTCGAACGAGCCGAGCGCCGTCTCCGACGCAAGTAGCTCTCTTGAGACCTCGGTGCGTCGTCCGTCGGTATCCTCGGCGAAAACTGCACCCCCGTGACGCTCTAACAACTTGCGCCGGCGACCGCGATGGTGGAAGAGCAGCGTCTCCTCCTTAATCTGCGGCTCGAGACGGAACGCCTCGGGTGGTACCGGCGGTGGCGGCGGAAAACCTGCGGCCACCTCATAGGTGTAGAGAAGGTCTTGCCCATCGCCGACCTCTCCGAACGAAGCCGACAAAACGATGCGGACGGGTTCTCGCGCCCGTCGCTTACCGGCCCACAGCGCGGACTGCATGCCCCCCTCCGCCGCCAATTCGTGCGCCAGCGTTCCCGCCGCGGCCGCCTGGATCAGCTGCAGCGCACGATAGAGGTTGGTCTTGCCCGCGCCGTTGGGGCCGACGAAGACCGTGAGCGGCCCCGTCGGAAAGCGGATCGATCGCAGCGACCGGTAGTGGGTTGCGTGCACCTCACGCAGCACCAGGCTCATGTGCCCGAACCTGCGCGACCAGGCTCGGGCCGACAACCAATCTCCGGTTGCTATGCCGCCAGCACGCAGCGCACCTGGTGGCCCTCGGCCACCGCGGCAAGCGGCGGCGGCGCCGCCGTGCAGCGCGCTTCGGCGAAGCGGCAACGCGGCGCGAAGCTGCAGGCGGTCGGTGCCGTGGCGAGATCGGGCGGCGCACCGGGGATTGCTTCCAGCCGCTGGCCGCGCATGCCGCCGTGCACCGTCGAGGCGAGCAGGCCGCGGCTGTAGGGATGCTGCGGGGCATCGACCATCTCGGCGACCGGCGCCATCTCGATGATCTTGCCGGCATACATGACGCCGATGCGGTCGCTGACCTCGACCGCCACGCCGATGTCGTGCGTCACGAAGATGACCCCGAGATCGAACTCGCGCTGCAGCTCGCGGACCAGCAGCAGGACCTGGATCTGCACCGTGGCGTCGAGAGCGGTGGTGGGTTCGTCGGCCAGCAGCAGGCTCGGATTGCAGGAGAGCGCCAGTGCGATCATGGCGCGCTGGCGCATGCCGCCCGACATCTCGTGCGGATAGGCTTTTAGCCGCTGCGCCGGCGAGGGGATGCGCACCAGCTCCAAAAGCTCGCGGGCGCGCCTCCAGGCGTCGGTGTCGCTCTTGCCGGTGTGGCGGCGGATGGTCTCGGCGATCTGCTGGCCGATGGTGAACACCGGATCGAACGCCGTCGCCGGTTCCTGGAAGATCATGGCGACACGCCCGCCACGCAGGTCGCTCAGCGCGCGCGGGCCCATCTCCAGCACCTCGTCGCCCTCGAGACGGATGCTGCCCGACCAGCGGGTGCGCCGCTCGGGATGCAGCCGCAGGATCGACCGCAGGGTGACGCTCTTGCCCGAGCCCGACTCGCCCAGGATGCCCAAGGTCTCGCCGCGTCGCAGATCGAAGCTCATGCCGTTCACCGCGTGCACGGTGCGGTCGGGCGTGACGAAGGTGACGCAGAGGTCGCGCACTTCGAGGAGGTTGCTCATGTCACACAGCCGCCTTCGAATGGCCTGAACCCTTGACCTGCATATGACAGGCGACCGCCTGGGCTCCCGCATCGGCCAAGGCCGGCTCGACGCGCGCGCAAACATCCTCGGCGAACGGGCAGCGCGTGCGGAAGCGGCAGCCGGAGGGCGGATCGATGGGATTGGGCGGATCGCCTTGGATCGGCGCCTCGCGGGTTCGTTTGCGCGGATCCATGGATGGGCGCGCCGACAACAGCGCACGCGTGTAGGGATGGCGCGGATCGCCGTAGATCGCCTCGACCGGTCCCAGCTCGACGATCTTGCCGAGATACATCACCAGCACGCGGTCGCTGAGATACTGCACGACGTTGAGGTCGTGACTGATGAAGAGGTAGGTGAGCTCGAGCTCGGTCTTGAGATCGACCAGCATGTTCAGCACTTGCGCCTCGACCGATTTGTCGAGCGCCGACACCGCCTCGTCGAGGATCACCAGCCGGGGCCTGAGCGCCAGGGCGCGGGCGATGTTCACGCGCTGGCGCTGGCCGCCCGACAGCTCGTGCGGATAGCGGTCGGCGAAGCTTTTGGGATCGAGCCCGACCTTGGCCAGCAGGTCGTGCGTCCGCTCGCGTGCCTCGGCGGCAGGGACGCCGTGCGCCTTGGGCGCGAAGGCCAGCGTCTCGGCGATCGTGAGTCGCGGATTGAGCGAGGCGTAGGAGTCCTGGAACACCATCTGAACCTGGCGGCGCAGCTCGCTGACGCTGATGCCGTGCGGCTCGTCGACCGGATCGCCGTCGAGAACGACGCTGCCCTGGTCGGGCCGGATCAAGCGGATCAGCAGGCGGGCGACCGTCGACTTGCCGCAGCCCGATTCGCCCACCACGCCCAGGGTCTCGCCTTTCTCGACCGAGAGCGTGAGATCGTCGACCGCGCGCACCACCTTGCGGCCGCTCCCGAACAAGCCGCCGCCGACCGGGAAGTGCTTGCGCAAGCCGGTCGCGAGAAGAAGAGGTTGGGCGGGGCCGCCACGATCCTCGGCGCGCAGCAGCGTGTCCATGTCAGGCCTTCACGTCCATGGCCGCGCGCAGGCCATCGCTCATCAGGTTGAAGCAGATCGACGTGAAAAAGATCATCACGCCGGGCAGCGCCGCGAGCACTGGGTTGACGTAGATCGCCTGGCGCAGGGTGTTCAGCATCAGGCCCCATTCGGGCTCCGGCGGCTTGACGCCGAGGCCGAGGAACGACAGGCCCGCAGCCAGGATGATCGCCACGCTGATCAGCGACGTGGCGTAGACCAGGATCGGGCCCAGGACGTTGCCCAGCACGTGCACGCGCACGATGGTGAGCGAGGGGGCGCCGCTTGCCCGGGCCGCATCGACGAAGTCGAAGCCGCGCACCTGGGTCGTCACGCTCTCCGAGACGCGGCAGATGGGCGGGATGAACACCAGGCTGAGCGCCAGAAGCGTATTCTCGGCGCCGGCCCCCATGGCGCCGGAGAGCGAGATCGCCAGCAGCACGGACGGAAAGGCGTAGAAGACGTCCATGGTGCGCATGATCAGCATGTTGGTGCGGCCGCCCAGGAAGCCCGCGGTGATGCCGAGCAGGCCGCCGATCAGCAGCGCGCAGGCGACCGGCGTCACGCCCATGAACAGCGACAGGCGGCCGCCATAGATCAGGCGGGCCAGCATGTCGCGGCCGAGCTCGTCGGTGCCCAGCAAATGGCCGGGTGAGCCCAGCGCATTCAGGCGGCGGATCATCGAGGTCTTGTAGGGGTCGGCGAGGCCCAGCCACGGGGCGGCGAGCGACGAGGCCACGATCAGGATCAGGACCACGGCGCAGACGATGGTCACCGGATCGCGGGCCAGCCGCCGGCGCACCGACTGCCAGTAGCCGCGCGTCGCCGTGGCCGCGGCCGGCGCCATGACCGGCGCGCCGAGCTCCAGCGAGGGGGTCTGCAGCGCCACGGTCAGCCTCGCTTGATGCGTGGATCGACCATGGTCTGGATCACGTCCACGGCGAGGTTGAGCATCATGAAGAAGAAAGCCAGCACCAGCGTCGTACCCTGCAGGATCGGCAGGTCGCGGCGGAAGATGGCGCTGTTCAGCAGGAAGCCGGTGCCGGGCCAGGCGAACACCGTCTCGATCAGGATCGAGCCGCCGATGAGGTTGCCGGCCTGCAGGCCCATCACCGCGAGGCAGGTCGGGGCGGCATTCTTCAAGACGTGCAGCAGGATGCGCCCGTCGCTCATGCCTTTGGCCCGCAGCGCGGTGACGAACTCCATGCCGAGGATTTCCTTGATCGTCGAGCGCACGGTGCGCGTGACGACGCCGAGCGGGATCACCGACAGCGCGATGGTCGGCAGCACCATGTGGGCGAGGTGCGGCCCGTCGAGCCGCCAGCCGGTCGCGTTCTCCGGCCCGATGCCCATCGGCGGGAGGGCGCCGAGCTCGACGGAGAAGATGATGACCAGCACGATGGCGAGCCAGAAGTGCGGCACGCTGACGCCGACCAGCGAGATGAAGGTCACCAGCCGGTCGACGATGCGCGACTTGGCGTAGGCCGCCGCCGTGCCGAGGATGACCGCCAAGCTGAAGGCGAGCAGGGTGGCGGCGATGGCGAGGATGATGGTGTTGCCGAACGCGGTGGCGACCTCGGTCGCGACCGGCCGCCCGGTGCCGATCGAGGTGCCGAAATCGCCCGTGAGCGTCACGCCCAGCCAGCGCAGGTACTGGACCGGCAGCGGCTTGTCGAAGCCGTAATACTCCTTGAGCTTGTCGACGACTTCCTTGGGCGCATCCGGCGGCACGATGGCCGAGATCGGATCGCCCGGCGCCAGGTGCACCAGCGCGAAGACCAGCAGCGAGACGCCGAGCGCGACCGGGATGAGGTAGACGAGGCGCCTCAGCGCGTAGAGCAGCATGGTGGGACCTTCGGGAGGACTATGGGTGATACCTCTTTGTCATCCCGAGCGCAGCGAGGGATCCTTGAGGCCGCATCAAGGATCCCTCGCTCCGCTCGGGATGACAAAGGCTGCGCTCGGAACGACACGATAGCCTCGGACGCCACTCACTTGATCTCGATCGGCGTCAGGTCCTGGAACCAGCTCTGAGCCTGCACGAAGCCTTTCACCTTGGGGCTCATGGCGCGCGGATTGAGGTCGTGGACGATGTAGACCCAATAGGCCTGGTCGACGATGTAGCTGTGCACATCGGCGAGCGCCTTGGTTTGCGCGGCACGGTCGAAGGTGGTGTGCGCCTTGTTGATCATCTCGTCGAGCTTGGGATCCTTCAGGAGGCCCCAGTTGGATCCGATCGGCGGCGCAAACTCGGAGTGATAGAGCCGCATGAAGGCCGAATAGGGATCGACGGTGGCGCGGCTAATGTTGATGCCGTTGACGCCCGCCTTGCTCGAGGCCTCACCGGTGACCGGCTGGAACGCGAAGGTGATGAGCGCATTCCATTCCATGACCTCGAACTCGGCGTCGAAGCCGACCGCATTCAGGTTCTCCTGCACGTACTCGTTCATGGGCAGCGGCAGCATCTGGCCCGAACCCGAGGTCGAGATCGCGATCTTGATCTTGGGCTTCTTGGTCGCGCTGTAGCCCGCCTCGGCCAGGAGCTTCTTGGCCGCGGCGGGATCGTATTTGATATCGAAGGCCGGCGAGCCGAACCAGGGATGGCCCGGATACACGGCGCCCTTCGATTCGATCATCATGCCGCCTAAAAGTTTGCCGAGACCGGCGCGGTCAATCGCGAGATTAGCGGCCTTGCGCACGCGGATGTCGGTCCACGGCGAACCCTCGACCATGCTGGGCTGATAGGCCCAGTTGTGCGGATACTTGTTGGTCACGATCACCATGCCGCCCTGCTTCAGCCGCGGAATGGCGTCGGGCGCCGGGACCTCGATCCAGTCGACCTGGCCCGCGAGCAGCGCGGCGGTGCGGGTCGCGGCTTCCGGCATCGGGAACAGGATCACCTTGTCGAGCTTGGGGACGCGCGCCTTCTCCCAGTAGCCGTCGAAGCGCGACAGCTCCATGCGCTCGCGCGGCACGACGCGGTCGACCTTGAACGGACCGGTGCCGGACGGCTGCAGGGCGAACTTGTTCCAGTCGCGGCCCAGCTTCTCGAACTGCGCCGGGCTCGAGAAGAAGATGTAGGACATGTCATAAGGGAACAGCGCGTTCACGACCTTGGTCGTGAGCTCGACCGTGTACTTGTCGACCGCGCGGTAGCCCACCAAGGTCGGGATGCGGGCGCGCGCCTGGGCGAGCTGCTTGCGATCGAACTGCGGCGACTTGTCGTTCAAAAGCTTGTCGAGGTTCCAGATCACGGCATCGGCATCGAAGTCCGACCCGTCATGGAACTTCACGCCCTGGCGCAGCTTGAAG
>JAFAKN010000207.1 GCA_019235415.1 Alphaproteobacteria bacterium | reverse complement strand
TGATTGTTCTTGTAATGTTCTCATGGCCGGGCTACCGTACGCGCCCTTTCGATGGTCATCAGCGTGCGAGCCTTGCCATGGAAGCCAGCCGGGAAGCCAAGCCGAACACCAGCCTCGAGGACAGCCAGATCGTCCATGACTACCTGTTCGCGCGCTATCGGGTGGCGCTCGAGGACCTGCTCGCCTACGGCAGCGCCGGCGTGGTCAGCCTCAAGCTCGAGCAGGCCGGTATCCGGGTGCGCGCCGGCTGCCTGCAGCGCGAGCGCCATGACGACGGCGGCCTTTCCGAGCTGCACGACGGCACGCTGTCGATCGCCGGCGCGACCTACGGCTTCCGCATCGCCGTGTTCACCGACGCCGATGGCGAGCGCTATCTGGCCGACCTGGTCGACTTCAAGCCGCTCGGTTGGGAGACCGGGGTGCAGGTCGCGCCGGCGGAGCGCGCGGTCCCGGAGGCGGGATGACGCTCGAGGTCCTCATATGGGGCGGGTTTTCGTCAAGGAGGCTTTTGAGCGAGTGGGACAGTGACCAAGGCAGGGCCTGCGTCTTCATGCTGAGGAGAGCCCAGCATCACCTCATATCCGGTTCGGCGGTTGGCGCCGTGACCCCTATCGCGCATTCTGGCGGGTGCAGGCCCAAGGTCGTCGGGATCCATCTGTATCGCGGTGTTCGACCCAGGAACGTTGTCGATCACGCGACGGCCTTGGCTTGTGGCAGCGGACTGGCCGGTGGTGCGGCCGGTCCGCTCTATGCTTTGAGGACGGCGCCCTCGGGCATGGTTCCGGAGTGCAGGAAGCGCCAGAGAGCGATGACGAGCTTGCGCGCCAGGGCGACGATCATGACGCGCTTGAGACGGCCGGTTGCCGGCCCGATGCGATCGTGGAACCAGCGGGCGAGCGCGCTGTCGGGCTGCCATTGCAGCCACAGCCAGGCGAGCTCGATGGCGGCATGGCGGGCGCGGCGGTTGCCGGCCTTGCTGATGCCTTGCTCGCGTCGAAGGTTGCCACTGGCAAAGGGTGTTGGGTCGAGCCCGCAATAGGCGGCGACTTCGCGTCGATTGGCGAAGCTGCGGTAGAAGACCTCGTTGTGGAGAACGCTGGCGATGTCGGGGCCGACGCCGCGCAAGCGTTGCAGATGGCGGATGCGGCCGTCGGACGTGGCCAGGTCGGGTGCCGGCTGGGGCGGCGCGTCTTTGCGCGGCCGGCCGCGTGGCGCCGGCTTGCGGCGGGCACGCTCGAGTTCGGCGATCTGGCGCTCGACCAAACTGAGACGCTCGATCTCGCGGCGGATCTCGAGGCTCAGGCGCTCGGGCAGCGGCCGGCCGTCGCCGGTCATCAGCCCGGCAAGCAGCTCGAGGCGATCGGTTTTGCGTGGGTTGAAGTCGTAGATCCCCATGGCGGTGAGCAGGCCGCGGATGCGGTTGAGGTGACCGGTCTGCTCTTTGATCAGCCGCTCGCGCTCGCGGCTGTCGCGCCGGGCGTCCTCGGGAGCGACGTCGGGAACGCGCACCATCGAGCACTGGTCGCGCTCGCCGCGATCCCAGGCCGTCAGCGCGCGCAGGATCGTCTCGGCATCGATCGCGTCGGTCTTGCGTCGCCGCGCTCGCCGATCGACGCGCAGCGAGCTGGGATCGACGATCCAGCTGTCGATCCCGGCAGCTTGCAGCCGCCGGTGCAGCCAGAAGCCCTCGTAACCCGCTTCGTAACACGACAAGACCCGTGCCGCGCCCGCCTGGTGGCGAGCGATCAAGGTCAGCAGCCCCTCGACATCGCCAGCTTCAAGCTGATGTCGCGAGGGCCGCCTCGCCCCTGGTGCCAGCAGCGCCACCACCCAGCTCGACCGGCTCAGCTCGATCGCCACGTACAGCGTCGACTTGACCGCAGTCCCGAAAACCCCAGCCTGATCCATGACCCGCCTCATCGCTTCGTGAGGCCTCCAGGATCAACCAAGAGGCCCCGAGGCCTCATGGGATCTGTATCCCATCAGTATTTTCAGGCGCAGCGGCCGCCGCGCCCGTCCGGCGGGCGGCACGCCTGTAATTCACCT
>JAFAKN010000184.1 GCA_019235415.1 Alphaproteobacteria bacterium | reverse complement strand
GGCGCCGACCGAGACCAGGACGCGGCAATTCTTGCGGAACTGCCGCAGCACGTGGACATCGTGCTCATTGGCGCAGCCGCCCTCGACCAGCCCGACGTCGACCAGACAGTCGAACTGCTTCTTGTCGTCGAGCGGCGACTTGTCGAGGTCGGCGAGCTCGGCCAGCTCGATCAGCCGTTCGTCGATGTCGAGAAACGACATGTGGCATCCGAAACAGCCTGCCAGCGTGCAGGTCGCCAGTTTAGGCTTCGCCATGGTCGCCTACCCCTTGCGCGGCGCGCGTTTGGCCTCGATGTCGGCGCCGATCGGCTCGGCGTCGAACCGCCGCCGCCCGTACGGTGTGCGGTAGCCGTGGTCCTTGATCAGGATGCAGCCGACCGGACAGACCGCGGCTGCCTTGTCGGCCGCGGACAGCGCGGTCTCGCCGAGACAGCCCGCGTCGACGTTGAGCCGCAGATGAACACCGCGGCCCTCCAGCCCGAACACCGACTTGCCGTCGAGCAGGCGCGAGGCGCGAACGCATCGCGTGCAGAGAACACAGCGGTTGCGCTCCAGGACGATGTCGGGATGGCTGGCGTCGATGTCGCGGTGCGGCCACAGATTGGCGAACGGCAGCGCCTCCATGCCGAGCCGGTAGCCGAGCGCCTGCAGCTCGCAGTCGCCGCTTTTCTCGCAGGCCGGACAGAAATGATTGCCCTCGGCGAACAGCATTTCGATGATGGTGCGGCGGTCGGCGTTGAGGCTCGGCGTGTCGCTCTCGACGACCATGCCCGGCGAGGCCGGCATGGTGCAGGCGCTGCTGAAGCGTCCGTTGACGCTGCAGGTACAGACCCGACAATGTCCGGCCGGCTCGAGCTCCGGATGGTAGCAAAGCCTCGGAATGTAGACCCCCGCCGCGTCGCACGCCTGGAGGATGGTCTGGCCGGCCGAGGCCTCGACCACGACGTCATCGACGGTGAAGGTGAAGCTCTTGCCACTCATGCGCCTTCCTCCTCGGGAACCGGTGCGCGGCCCTGTACTCGGGTAGCCTCGGCCAGCGCCTCGCCGAGCGTCACGCGCGGCAGGAACGCCTCGGGCTGCAGGCGCGCTTCCCAGGCCTGCGGGAAGTTGCGCATGGTCGTCAGGATCGGGTTGGCGGCGGTCTGTCCCAGCCCGCAACGGCTCATCCGCGTCACCGTGCCGGCCAGCGCCTCCAGTTGCCTGACGTCGCCCAGCGTGCCGCGATTGCCGAGGATCTTCTCGAGCGAATTCTTCATCAGCGTGGTGCCGACGCGGCAGGGCACGCACCATCCGCAGGACTCTTCGACGAAGAACTCGGTGAACAGCCGCGCCACCTCGAGCACGTCGCGCTGCTGGCCGAAGACGATGATCGAGCCGCCGGTGGACAGATCCTCGAAGGCGATGCGCCGCCCGTAGTCCTTGGGCGCGACGCACTGGCCGGACGGTCCGCCGACCTGCACGAAGGCCGCGTCCGGTGAGCCGACGAGATCAAGCAGCTGGTTGACGGTGATGCCGAACGGCACTTCGTAGACGCCGGGATGCGGACAGTCGCCCGACACGCTCAGCAGTTTGGTGCCGCTCGATTCCCGGGTGCCGAAGCCTTTGAACCAGTCCGCCCCCTTCTCCAGGATGCGAGTCACGCAGGCGAAGGTCTCGACATTGTCGACCGCGGTCGGCTGATGGCGGTAGCCGCGCTCGGTCGGAAACGGCGGCCGGTCGCGGGGCGCGCCGCGCTTGCCTTCCAAGGATTCGATCAGCGCCGATTCCTCGCCGCAGATGTAAGCGCCGGCTCCGAGCTGGATCCTGATGTCGAAATCGAACCCCTCGTGGCCGCAGATGTTCCTGCCGAGCAGGCCGAGCTCGTGGCGGCGCTGCAGGACGTCCTGCAGCGTCCGGAACAGGTAGACGTACTCGCCACGCAGATAGAGCAGGCCGTGCCGTGCCCCCAGCGCGTAGCCCGCGATGGTCATGCCCTCGAAGACGGCGTCGGCGATTTCCGTGAGCAACACGCGGTCCTTGAACGTGCCGGGCTCGCCCTCGTCGGCATTGCACACGACGTAGTGTTCGTCGCCGATCGACTGCCGGCACAGTTTCCATTTCAGGCCGGTCGGGAAGCCCGCTCCGCCGCGGCCGCGCAGCCGCGCCTTGGTCACCGCCTGGCCCACCTCGTCGGGAGAGGCCGTGAGAGCCGCGCGCAAGCCCGCGCCGCGGGCGCTCTGGCGAAACACCACTGGTCCACTCTGCACGAGGTTGGAGGCGACCTTGGCCCGCGGCAGCGCAATTCCCTGCTGATCCGGAAGGATCGGCCGGGCCCCGCTCAGGTGACTTTCGCGCAAGGCGGCGACGATGGCCGGCGCATCGCCTGGCGTCAGCGCCGTCACCACCGTGCCGTTGATCAGGGCGGACGGTTCCTGGTCCGCCATGCCGAGATCGGCCGTCCATTCGAGCGTGAAGGCGCCATCCGGCGACGTCGTGCCGAGGCGCGCCCCAGTTGCCGTCTCAAAGGCCTTGGCGACGGCGGCTGCGCCGTTCATCAGCGACACCGGAGTCCGGGCGAGCCGAATGCGGAACCGCCCCTTGGGTTCGCGATCGAGGTAGGCATAGAAGGACACCATGTCCTCGACCTCGACCTTGTGGATGCCGAGCGCTTCGGCCACCCGTCGAATGGCCTCTTGCGGGATGTGGCCGACGCGCCGCTGGACCGCCTGTATGACATCCATCAGCCGCGTGCGGTCGCTTTCGACCTCGGCGACGGCTGCGGCCACCACTGCCCCGATCTCGTCCGCCATGGCTGGCTTCCCTCCCCGCCTCGGTCTCTAGCTTCCTGCCGTTCGCGCCGAGTCGAGAAACGCGAAGTCGGCGAGCATGCGGGCGCGCGCATATTCGCTGTGCATTGACATGTCGGGGCGGCCGCAATGGGCCGCGTCCAGTCGCCCGCGAATCTCCGCCACCGACTGAAATCCGTTCTCGGCCAGCCAGCCGTCCAGCCCTTCGACCAGGGCCGTCAAGTGCGCGGGCCCGTGACGCAGCAGTGCCGACGTCGTGGCGACGACGTCGGCACCCGCCAGGAGGAGTCTCGCGACGTCGGCATGGCCGTCTACGCCGCCTCCCGCCGCGAGCGACAGCCGGACGCACCCCGACAGCAACGTCGTCCACAAGAGCGGCAGATGAATGTCGCCGGCGCTCGACAAGGCGGCGGAACGCGCAACGCCGAAGGCATCGAGGTCGATTTCTGTCCTTGGAATGCTGTTGAACAGCACGACGCCATCCGCACCCGCGGCCTGGAGTTTTTCGACGAGGTTGCCCAGCGCCGCGAAGAACGGCGGCAGCTTCACGGAGACCGGGAGGGCGATGCGCGATTTGACGTGACGAACGATGTCCAGATAGCGCTGCTCGATGTCGGCCCCGGTGATGCGGAAATCGGTGGGCACCAGACAGATGTTGAGCTCGAGCGCGGCGGCGCCCGCCTGCTCGAGCTCAACCGCAAGATCGAGCCAACCATCGTCGCTGATGCCGTTCAGGCTGGCGATGACCGGGATATCGAGCGCATCGGCGGCCCGGCGCAGGGTTTCGATGTGACCCGAAGCACCGTGCCGGTAGTCGGGGAGCTCGGGAAAGTACGTGGCGGCCTCGGCATTGCTGCCCGCCACGTACTCGGTCATCGTGGCGTAGCGCGTGTCCTCGAAGCGGACCTGCTCCTCGTACAGCGACGCCATCACCACCCCCGCGGCGCCGGCGTCCTCGAGGCGGCGCATGCCGTCGAAGCTGGCGCTGAGCGGCGAGGCCGATGCGATGACCGGATGCGCGAGATCGAGCCCAAGGTAGCGGCTGGAAAGCGTGGGCATGGTCAGATGTCCTCCCAGTGCGGCAGGAATCGGCTGCCGTCACGCGCCGCCAAATCCTCGTAGTTGCGGTACTTCTCCTCAAGCGCCAGCTGGGCCTGGCTCAGCATGTGACGCGCCTCGGTCGGATGCGTCAGCGCCAACGCGTTGAACCGCACCTCGTTCTTGCGGTACTCCTCGAGCGGGATGCGCGGCCGAGGCGAGTCGAGCCGGAACGGGTTCATCCCGCGCTGGCGCATGCCGGGATCGAAGCGGAACAGCGGCCAGGTGCCGCTCGCGGTGGCGCGCGCCGCCTGCTTCATGCCGAAGCGCATGTCGATGCCGTGGGCGATGCACTGGCTGTAGGCGAGGACGATCGAGGGGCCGTGATGGGCTTCGGCCTCGCGCATGGCGATGAGGGTGTGCTCGCTGTTGGCGCCCATCGCGACCTGGGCGACGTAGACGTTGCCGTAGGCGATCGCCATCATCGCGAGGTCCTTGCGCGGCGAGCGCTTGCCGGCCGCGGCGAACTTGGCGCTGGCGCCGAGCGGCGTCGCCTTCGACGCCTGCCCGCCGGTATTGGAGTAGACCTCGGTGTCGAGCACCAGAATGTTGATGTCCTGGCCGGAGGCCAGCACGTGATCGAGGCCGCCGTAGCCGATGTCGTAGGCCCAGCCGTCGCCGCCGACGCACCAGACCGAGCGGCGAACGAAGAAGTCGGCCAGGGCCAGCAGGTTGGCGGCATCGTCGCCGGAGACTGCGGCGAGCTTGGCCTTGAGCTCGGCGACCCGCCGGCGCTGAACCTCGAAGTCGGACTCGGTCACCTGCGGCGCCTCCAGCAGGGCACGCACCAGATCCTCGCCGAGCTGGGGTGCGAGCTTGCGCGCCAGCGAACGGGCGAGCTCGGTCTGCCGGTCGATCGCCAGCCGATAGCCCAGCCCGAACTCGGCGTTGTCCTCGAACAGCGAGTTCGACCAGGCGGGTCCGCGACCCTGGGCGTTCTTGGTCCACGGCGTCGTCGGCAGATTGGCGCCGTAGATCGACGAGCAGCCCGTCGCGTTGGCGATCTGCAGACGATCGCCGAACAGCTGCGAGAGCAGCTTGAGGTAGGGCGCCTCGCCGCAGCCGGCGCAGGCGCCGGGGAACTCGAACAAGGGCTGCAGGAACTGGACGCCGCGCACGTTGGCGAAGTTGACGCGACTGCGGTCCGCCCACGGGAGCGCCTCGAAGTGGGCGATGCTCTTGCGCCCGGCCTCGATCTGCTCGAGCCGCGGCTTCATGTTGATGGCGCGGATGGCGGCATCGACCGGGCTGTGAGATGGGCAATTCTCGACGCAGACCCCGCAGCCGGTGCAGTCCTCGACGTAGATCTGCAGCGTGTAGCGCGAGTCGGGATAGCCGCGCGCATTGATCGGTGCGGACTTGAACTCCGCCGGCGCGCCGTCGGCGCCGTTCGCAGCGAACGTCTTGGCGCGGATCACGCTGTGCGGGCAGACGATGGAGCATTGCCCGCACTGGATGCAGAGGTCGGGATCCCAGACCGGTACTTGCTCGGCGATGTTGCGCTTTTCGTACTTCGTCGTGCCGGTCGGATAGGTGCCGTCGACTGGAAAGGCGCTGACCGGCACCTCGTCGCCGCGCAGGGTGAGGATGGGATCCACCACATCGCGCACGAACGCCGGAACCGCGCCGTCTGCCAGGCTGCGCCGGCGCAGCGTGCTCGTGACCTTGGCGGGCAGCTTCACTTCGAACAGGTTGGCGAGTGCCTCATCGATCGCTTCGAAGTTCTTTTTGACCACTTCCTTTCCCTTGCGGGCGTAGGTCCGCTCGGTCTCCGCCTTGATCGCGGCGATCGCCTGGGCGCGCGGCAGCACGCCGGACAGGGCGAAGAAGCAGGTCTGCAGAATGGTGTTGGTGCGCGAGCCCAGGCCGAGCGAGTACGCCACCTTGGAGGCGTCGATGACGAACAGCCGAAGCCGCCGGTCGACGATCTGCTGCTGCGCCTCGCGGGGCAACTGGTCCCACACCTCGGCGGCATTATAGGGGCTGTTCAGAAGGACCGTGGCTCCGGGCAGTGCCGGAGCCAGGGCGTCGAACTTGAACAGGAAGTCGAATTTGTGGACTCCGATGAAGTTTGCCGCTTTGAGGAGATAGGGGGCGCGGATCGGCTTGGGCCCGAAGCGCAGGTGCGAGATGGTATAGGAGCCCGACTTCTTCGAATCGTAGACGAAGTAGCCTTGCGCGTAGCGGCCCGGCTCGGAGGCCAGGATCTTGGTCGAGTTCTGGTTGGCTCCCACCGTGCCGTCGGCCCCGAGGCCGTAGAACAGGGCGCGCACGCTGTCCGCGCTCTCGATGTCGAAGCCGCGCTCGACGGCGAGGCTGGTGTGGGAGACGTCATCCTCGATGCCGACGGTGAAGCCGTTCCGTGGCTGCGGCTTCTTCAACTCGTCGAACACCGCCTTCGCCATGGCCGGGTCGAAATCCTTGCTGGCGATACCGTAGCGGCCGCCGACGACCATCGGCATGGCCGCGATCCTGCCGCGCGAGAAGGCGGCGGCGAACGTCGAGAGGACGTCGAGATAGAGCGGCTCGCCGGGCGACCCGCTTTCCTTGGTGCGATCGAGAACGGCAATGGCCTTCGTGGTCTTCGGCAGGGCGGCGAGAAAGGCATCGCCGTCCCACGGCCGGTAGAGTATCACTTGGAGGACGCCGACCTTTTCGCCGGCATTGGCGCCGAGCCAGGCCGCCGTTTCGTCGAGGACCTCGATGGCCGAACCGATGGCAACCACGACGCGCTCGGCCTCGGGATGGCCGCTGTAGCGGAACAGCCGGTACTGCCGGCTGGTGAGCGTGGCGAGACGGTCCATCGCCTTTTGCACGATGCCCGGCATCTTCTCGTAGAAAGGATGGGCGGCTTCGCGCGCCTGGAAGTAGGTGTCGGGATTGTGGGCGGTTCCGCGCAGTACCGGATGTTCGGGCGAAAGCGCGCGGGCGCGATGGGCGCGCACCAGCTCGTCGTCGATCATCGCCCGGATCTGCTCGTCGGGGATGAGCGTGACGGTGTTCTCCTCGTGCGAGGTGCGGAAGCCGTCGAAGAAGAAGATCAGCGGTATGCGCCCTTCCAGGGTTGCCGCGCGGGCGACCAGGGCGAGGTCGTGAGCCTCCTGGACCGACGAGGCGGCGAGCAGGCCGAACCCGGTCATGCGCGCGCTCATGACGTCCGAATGGTCGCCGAAGATCGACAGGGCATTGGTGGCCACCGCGCGCGCGGCCACGTGAAACACGCAGCTGTTGAGCTCGCCCGCGATCTTGTACATGTTCGGCAGCATCAGCAGGAAGCCCTGCGATGCCGTGAAGGTCGTCGTCAGCGCGCCGCCCTGCAGGGAGCCATGTAAGGCACCGGCGGCGCCCGCTTCCGACTCCATCTGCTGAACGACGGGAATCTGGCCCCAGATGTTCCTGATGCCTTCGGCGGCCCACGCATCGGCGAGCTCGGCCATCGGGCAGGATGGGGCGATCGGGTATATCGCGCAGACTTCGTCGGTACGGTAAGCGATGTGGGCCGCCGCGGTGTTTCCCGCCACGACAACGGTTTTGGGCGTCATGGTGCGAACTCCTGCCGTTGTGCCGAGGTCACGGGCGGACCCTGAATTTCGCGGGGGCCGTCGGCTCGCCCATCAGCCCGTTTGCGATGGCGGCCGCAGCGGGCGGCTCGGCAACCATCTCGATGGCGTGGCACGGGCACTGCTCGAAACAGACGGCGCAGCCCGAGCACAGGTCGTAGTCGACACGATAGCGCCGGCCCGGCCCGAGCTTGATGATGGCCTGCTCGGGACACGCCGCGTAGCAGTTGTCGCATTCGAAGCAGTTTCCGCACGACAGGCAGCGCTGCGCCTCGTGGCGTGCCTCGGCCTCGGTCAGCCCGTGCACGATTTCGCCGAAGCCGGTGCGCTGCGCGACCGGGACTTGGGGCTCCTCGTGCCGCGGGGCGTCGAGATACACCGGCAGGTTCAGCGAGTCGAAGTGAACGACCGGATGCTTTTCCTGGGCCTCGTAAGCCTGGCCGCGCAGGAAGGCGTCGATGTTTCGCGCCGCCTTCTTGCCGTGGCCGACGGCCGTCGTCATGGTGCGCGCGCCGCCGATCAGATCGCCGCCGGCGAAGATGCCGCGATGCCCGGTGCTCATGCCGGGATCGACCTCCACGACGTCACCGCGCCCGATGGCGATGCCGGGCACGGCCTTGAGGAACTCGACGTCGGAGTGCTGGCCGACGGCCAGCACCAGCGAATCGGCCTTGAGCCGTTCGAATTGCCCGGTGCCGACACAGCCGGTGCCGTCGGCATTCATGGCCATGCGCTCGACCAGCACGTCGTCGCGATCGAACTGCTTGACGGTAGACAGCCACTTGATCTTCACGCCCTCGGCGACCGCCTCCATCGCCTCATAGGGATGAGCTTCCATGTGCTCCTTGTCGAAGCGGAATATGATGACCGCCTCCTCGGCGCCGAGACGCTTGGCGACGCGCGCCGCGTCCATGGCGGTGTTGCCGCCGCCGATAACGCCGACGACGCGACCCAGGGCCGGGGCGCGCCGCTTGTCGACCTGCTCGAGCAGCGTGATGGCGTCGACCATCCTCGCGCCGTCCATCGCCGGAACGCCGAGATGGTTGGCGACGTGCGTGCCGATCGCCACGAAGACCGCGTCGAAGCCGCCTTCCGCCTGCTCGGCGGCGATGTCGGTGACGCGGTGCTTGCGCACGATCTTCGTGCCCATCGCCTCCAGGCGGGCAATCTCCTTGCCGACGATGTCGCGCGGCAGGCGGTAGGCGGGGATGCCGTAAAGCATCATGCCGCCGGGTTCGTCGCCGGCGTCGCGGACCTCGACGGCATGGCCGAGCCGGCGCAGATGGTAGGCGCAGGAGAGCCCCGCCGGGCCGGCGCCGATCACCAGCACCCGCTTGCCTGTTTCCGGCCCCGCCGCCACCGTCCAGCCCTTGTCGACCGCGAGATCGCCGAGGAAGCGATCGATCGAATGGATCGCCACTGGCTGGTCGAGGAACTGCCTGTTGCAAGCGCCTTCGCATGGGTGATAGCAGGCGCGGCCGTGGATCGCGGGAAGAGGATTGTGCTCCATGTACTTGCGCCAGGCGTCCTCGTATCGCCCGGACTGGGCGAGACCGAGCCAGGCCTGAATGTTCAGGCCTGCCGGACACGAGTTGTTGCACGGCGGCAGGTGATCGACGTAGGCCGGCCGTTGCCATCTGGTCGCACTGGTGCCCTTGGCGATCGTGGCCTTGTAAACCGGCGTCAAGTCGTTGGGTATCAGGCTCATCTGGATGCCCTCGAGTTCGTCTCGTCTGACTTCAAGCCGCGGCGGTGGACACCTTTTCCCAGCTGTGCTTGGCGGCTTCCCGCAGCACGTCGGCGCTGTGCCTCAGCGCCGCTTCCTCGCCGGCCGTCAGCGTCGATTGCAGTGTTGCTTCGATCCCCCGCGCACCGAGCACGCGCAGCAGCGACAGGCACACATCGCCGGTCGGTCCCTTTCCGTCGCCCGGCGCGGACAGGGTCGCCACCAGCTTTTCGTCGTTGCGTATTGCGAGCACGATCCGCGCGAGCGAGGCACCCACCCCGTAGCAGGTGTAACCCTTGCCCTCGATGATGTGGTACGCGGCGCGCCGCACCTTCTCGTCGATCTTCTGCTTGATCTCATCGGTGATCGGCCGACCGACCTGCTCGGCATAGGCGGCGAGCGGAAACACGCCGACCTGTACGCTGGACCAGACCAGCACCTGAGAATCGCCATGCTCGCCCAGGACGACGGCGTGAACCGACGGTGCGGCAACGCCGACCTGATCGGCCACCAGGGCGCGGAACCGGGCGCTGTCGAGTATCGTTCCGGACCCGAGAACGCGCCCAGCCGGCAGCTTGGCTATTCTCGCCGTCAGCTCGGTCATGACGTCGAGCGGGTTGGTCGCGACGACCAGGACGGCATCCGATGCCGCGGCGACGACCCGCGGCACGACGTCGTGAAATATGGCGGCGTTGCGCGCCAGCAACTGCAGCCTGGTCTCGCCGGGCTTCTGCGCGACCCCGCAACAGAGCAGGACGACGCCCGCGCCGCGCAGGTCTTCGTAACGTCCCGCCCGGACCCGGGTCGTGGACAGGAACGGACCAGCGTGCAGGATGTCTTCCGCTTGCGCGCGCGCAAGCTTCTCGTTGACATCGACGATGACGATTTCGCTCGCGGCCGAAAGGAGAGCCACTGCATAGGCGGCGCTGCTGCCGACCTGACCTGCGCCAACCACACCTATTTTCATCGGTATTCTCCCACGAAGTTGCTGGCCACAGCGCGGTGTCGTTCCACGCGCGAGGTTGCGCTTGCTGAATCGACTGCGCCTTGATCTGGATCAGACTCGGATTTGCACACGACCGATTCCGCTGCAGCCGCTGTATGAAGCGACCAAGCGGCACGGCGTATCGGTCCTACCGTTGCTGACCGCCCTGCCAGCTCAAGGTCACCGCGACGTTTCCCGGCATGCCGTCGGGATAGTCGACGATCTCGTAGCGCAGGTGATAGCCCTTGGGCTTCAGCTTGCGCTCCCACAGGTCGTAGATTTCCTTGGGCTCGCCGACCAGGGTCCCCTCCCAGCCCGGCTCGCCCTGGTTCAAGGCCCGCCCGCCGTCCGTGCACACCGAATGGGGGAAGCGAAAGACCTCGACGGCCGTGTCCCCCCTGCTGACGGCGTGCTCGATCAGAATCGATGCCTTTTCGAGCAACTGCTCGTCGGAAAATCCGCTGGGCTTGCGCAGCATCTCGATAAGCGCCTCCTTCTTCTTTTTCTCGGCTTCGTGCTGCTTCTCGGCCGCCGCCAACTTCTCGGCGCGCGCCTTGGCGATCGTCGCCATCAACTCGTCTGCACTTGGTATGACCGTCATCTGTCGCTCCATCGGTGTCATGCATCCAACGGCGGTACTCGTGTAGCGGGCGATCACGCGTCGCCGGTCGCTCCCGCGCGACCGGGGCCGCGGGAGGTGCCGCCATCAGCAGTGATGCGGTGATCTCGCCGTCCGATCGCCGCGGGCAGTCTTCGAAAACGGAAAGGCGGACTTCGTTCTGCACGCGACAATGATCGCGAGCGCCGCCGGCGCACGCCATTGCACGCAAGTACTTTAGAATTACCCTTGGGCTGGCCGCGCTAAACGAAAGTTAAGAGGCGTGCCGCGGTCTTCGCGGCATTGATCGTGGGCGTCACTCCGCGCGCTGGGGGCGGCTATGCGCGTCCCCCACGAGATCGAGCCAAGCCCTGAGATACGCGCCGCGCCGCCATATCATGGCGATGTGCCAGTCGGTGCGCGCTTCAAGGAGCGGCACGCACTTGACGGAGGGATGCTTGCGCTCCTGCGCAATCATGCGCGGCAGAAAGCCCACTCCCATGCCGGCTGCTGCCAGTTCGACGATGAAATCGATCTGACTGCTGCGCGCTGCGACGTCGGGCTCAAATCCGTATGCCTTGCAGGCATCCAGCATGATGCGGTTGAAGGCGAATCCGCTTTGGAACAGGATGAAGAGCAGACCGCGCAGCGCCGGCAGCGTCAGCGATCGCCGCCGCGACAGTGCGTCGTCCGCTGGCAACAGAGCCGTCAACGGTTCTCGCCTGACATCCTGCCATTCAAAAGCTTCCGGCACAGGCAGAAGCGAGGCCGCAAGCTCGATGTCCCCAGACAGCAGAACCTCATCGAGCCGTTCGCTGCCGTGCTCTACCAGGCGGATGTCGATGCCGGCATAGCGCCTGCGATAGGCGGCAAAGAGCGGCCGAGCTTCAGCGTTCCCCGCTTCAGGCCCCGCAACTCGCCGACTTCGGTGAGCAGGTCGTCGCGTTCGGCGAGGATCCGCAGCGCCCGAGGGTACATGACCTCGCCCGCGGCAGTGAGGCGACTGCGATGGCCGAGCCGGTCGAGCAGTGGCACGCCGATCTCTTCCTCGAGCTGCTTCACCGCCTTGCTCACGGTCGACTGGGTGGCGAACACGACCTTGGCGGCCGGCGAGAATCCGCCCTGCCGCACGACTTGGACGAAAGCACGAAGCGTTCGAAATTCCATGTCCAATGCTAATCCGAATGATGCTCAATCAATCAATTCATTTTATGCATCACCTTTCCGCCCTTACAAGCTCCTGCATGTTTTCGCGGCGATTGGGCATCCGCGTGCCCAGCCTGCTCGAGGGCAGCCTCCTCCTGCAAATCCTGCTCGTGGTCGGTCTGTGGCTGGGAGCCGACGGCTTCGTCCACATAACCGGGCTTCCGGTCCCCGGCGGGCTGGTCGGCCTCATCGCCGCGCTGGCGCTGCTGGCGAGCCGACGATTGAGCGTCCGCAGCCTGCGTCGAGGCTCCCAATTTTTCATCGGCCACATGGTGCTGTTTTTCCTGCCTGCCGTCCTTGCGGTGCTCGATCACCGTGAGCTGATGAGCGTGCTCGGTTGCAAGGTGCTGCTCGTCATCGTGGCCGGCACGGCCGCGGTCATGGTCGTCACCGCGCTGGTGGTCGATCTGTGCACGCGGGCGAAGGGAGTGCGGTGATGGAACTACGCGCGCTGTGGCACGGCCCTGCCCTCGCCACGCTGTCGTGGTCCGCCGCCACCATCGCAGCGTACCTCTGCGCCCGGGCAGTCCATCGGCGCTGGCGGCGTGCATCGCCGCCTCCGCTCGTCACGTCGTCGCTGGCTCTGTTGGCGGCGGCCATCGTGCTGCACACCAGTTACCACGAGTACATTCTGGCGACGGGCTGGCTGTTGATCTTGCTCGGTCCGGCCACTGTCGCCTTCGCCGTCCCGATCTTCGAGCACCGCGCGCTGATCGTTCGGCATTGGGCCGCCCTCGCCCTCGGCATGGTCGCCGGCAGCCTGACCTCAATGGTGTCCGCCTGGGCGCTCGCGACGCTTCTGGGAGTGGACGAGCAGCTGCGGTTGAGCCTGCTGGCACGCTCGCTGAGCACGCCCTTCGCCATGGAAGTCTCGAACACCATCGGCGGCGCGGCCGACCTGACGGCCCTCTTCGTCATCGCTACAGGGCTCGTCGGCGCCACGCTCGGGGAGCTCATGCTGGCGTGCCTGCCGATCCGGTCCGCACTGGCGCGCGGCGCGCTGCTGGGTCTGGGCGCACATGGCATGGGAACCGCGAAGGCACACGAGGTCGGCGGCGAAGAAGGTACGATCGCCGGCCTCACGATGGTACTGACGGGATTGCTCAACGTGCTCGCGGCGCCGCTCATCGGCGCATATGCGAGGCTCCTATGAACCGCGCCGAGTTGCCTCGACAGATACCGCGTCGGCTAAACCTTGGCTTAGGGCGTCGGCACGAACAGCCATACCGACGCGACCAGCGCGGGATGGAACGGCGGGCCCAAAACGCGGATGTTCCGGCCAGGAAGCCACACGTCCTCAGGAGAGGGGCTTCGTAGAGGGGCATGTCCACGAGCTTCCAATGGGCATCGAGCCGCCATGCGGTGTTCGCCGCCAAGACGACGATCTCGGCGCTGCTGGCGCTGTGGGTGGCTTTCCGCTTCAATCTCGACGATCCGAAATGGGCCGTGCTCACGGTATTCATCGTTGCACAGCCGCAGAGCGGGCGCGTCTTCGCCAAGGGCTTCTACCGCATCATAGGCACCCTGGTCGGCGCGACCGTCGCCCTCGTGCTGGTATCGCTGTTTGCCCAGGAGCGCGTTCTGTTTCTCGGCTGCCTGGCGCTGTGGACCGCGGCCTGCACCTTCGGATCCAAGTGTCTCAGGAACTTTGCCAGCTACGCCTGCGTGCTGTCGGGTTACACGGCGGCGATCGTCGGCATTCCCGCTGCCCTTGCGCCGGAAACCGCCTTCTACGACGCGCAGGCGCGCATTACGGAGATCTCGCTGGGCATTCTCGTGGCGGCGACGATCAGCCATCTCGTGCTGCCCGAGAGGCTTGCGGCGTCGCTGCGGGCGACGATAGCGGCGAGCACACACCAGCTGGTCGACGGCGCCCTGGCGCTGTTGGCGCAGCGCGACGTGGGCGGCCGCTTCGACCGCGTGGCCGGGCAACTGATTGAGATCGAGACCCAGCGCGCGTCGGCGGTGTTCGAGGATGGCTCGATCCGCGAGCGCAGTGACGCCGTCCGTCGTCTCGGTGTCGCCATGCTCGGCGTCATCGATGCCGCCCGGCTGCTCGACCAGCAACGGGCGGAACCCCCTGCCTGCATCGCCGCCGTGCCGGACGTGCAGCCAGCCATGCGAAAGGCCGCAGCGGCGATCGAGCTGTGGCGCGACGGCAAGCTCGACGCGCATGGCTTGCGTTTCAGCTTCGCGCGGGCGGGTGCCGCGCTGCCGCTGGCACGCGACCTCGGTCGCGATCCGATCGGCACAGCGGCCGATGCTGTTCGCAGCGCCTCCGCCGTCGGTTTTCTGCGCAACTTTTTCGCAGCCTTTGCCGGCTTCGCCCAGGCGCACGACGCGTTCTTGGCGCCGGGACCGCCCGCCCTTGGTCAGCAGCGCTTCGTGATCTCGAACGACCTGGTCGGCGCTGCGTGGGCCGGCGTGCGGGCGGCCCTGGCGGTGGTCATTGCCAGCTCGTTCTGGATCCTCGCCAACTGGCCGGATGGGCCGACCGCCGTCGTCCTCGCGACCGTTGTCACCGCCCGGTTTGCCACGATGGATGGCGGCGCACCCGCGGCGGCCAAGGCGGTTGGCTTGTTCGTCCTCTTGACCGTCCCGAGCTTCGTCGTGGTCGAAGTCTTCCTGGCCCGCTCGTCGGGCTATGCGATGTTCAGCCTCGTGATCGCTCCGCTCTTGTTCGTCGACTCATGGTTCATGGCCAAGCCCCGGTTGGCGCCGGTCGGCTTTGCCGCCGCGCTCTATTTTGCCAGCGTTGCCGGCTTGCAGAACCGGATGGCCTATGATGCGGTCGAGTTTGTCAACACATCCCTCGCGGCGATCTTCGCCGTCGCCCTCGCCGCCCTCCTGTTGGCCATCGTCGCGCCCGACACGCCGCAGGCCGCCCGGCGGGCCTTTGCAAAGACGATGCGCGGTCAGTTTGCCCGCATCGCCTGGCAATCCCGTATCGACGACTTCGAATTCGCGACCGCCAGCATTGGGGCACTCGACCGCCTCTGTCGGTTGTTGCCGGAAGACCAGGCTGCGCAGGCGGTCGACACTGGGCTTGCCCTGCTGAGCGCCGGTACCGAGCTCATCCGGGTGCGTGACGAGAAGCGACTAAGGAGAGGCGATGCGGCCACTGCGGGCCGGATTGCCGGCATACTTGCGCAACGGGGAGAGCCGATGCTCGACCTTGCCGGTCGCGTCAGCAGCGAGGCTTCGCTTGGATGCCGTGCCGACCTGCTGAGCAATAGCATCGACGTTGCAGCGGCCCGTGCTGCGCAGCGCGACATGTATGCCTTCGCCGCCGCCAGCCTCGCCCTCGAGCGGACCTGCAGGCGGCGGCCGAATGGCGATTCGCATGGAGAGGCAATCCATGCTGCGTGAAGTTAGCCTGTTCGGCGCGCTCGTGCCGTCGACACTGCTGTATTTCATCGCCACGGTGGCGCTGTTCGCCCTCGTCGACCCGCTGCTGGCGCGACTTGGCCTGTACCGCCTTGCCTGGCACCCGGCTTTGGCCCGCTTTGGGACCTTCCTTTGCCTGTTCAGCGTTCTGGTGCTCTGGACCTGATCTGGGGATTCGACATGAAAACCATCGTGAAAAGGCTCGTCGGCATCGCCCTCACGCTTGTGATCCTCGCCGCCGGCGGACTGGGAAGCTACGAGGTGTGGACCTACTACATGCTTTCGCCCTGGACGCGCGACGCCAGGGTTCGCGCGGACGTCGTCACGATCGCCCCCGACGTCGCGGGGTTCGTCACCGACCTCAGGGTCAGGGACAACCAAGTCGTTCACAAGGGGGAAATCCTGCTCGTGATCGACCAGGCCCGCTACAAGCTCGCCGTCGCGACGGCCGAGGCCAACTTGGCGGCCCGCTACGCCGAGATGCTCATGCGCCAGAGCGAGGCTCAGCGACGCACCAAGCTTACCAACCTCGCCATATCCGACGAAGCGAAGGAGGACTCCCAACACGTGGCAGCTTCGGCGGTGGGAGCCTACCAGCAGGCGCTCGCCGACCTCGCGACGGCCAAGCTCAACCTCGAGCGCACCGTCGTGCGGGCGCCCGTCAACGGCTATGTCACGAATCTGGGGCTCGTCGTCGGGCAGTACGCGGCTGTTGGCACGCGGCTGCTCGCCCTGATCGACAGCGATTCCTACCGAGTAGAAGGCTACTTCGAGGAGACCAAGATGCCGGGTGTTGCCCTGGGGTCCCCCGTCGAAATCCATCTCATGAGCGGTGGGCCGGCCTTGAAGGGCCACGTCGAGAGCATCAGCCGCGGCATCACCGACCGCGACAACCCGGACGGCCCGCAGCTGCTCGCGAACGTCACGCCTACGTTCGAATGGGTGCGGCTGGCACAACGCATCCCGACCCGCATCCACATCGACAGCGTCCCCGACGGCGTGTTGGTGAGCTCGGGCATGACTTGCACCGTCGTGGTCGAGGGGGCGGCAGCGCGACCCGAGCTCCTGTCGATGTTCAGAAACAAGCTGGGCGGATGAAGCTTCGGCGCGGCGGGCGGGCGTGATGACCAAACTGATGGCTGATCCCTTTGTCCAGACAGGCCTGCTGGCCATCGCGGGCGCTCTCATCGCCCGGATCCTGTTGCGCCGTTACCCGGCCTGGCATCTATTGTGTTTTTCGTCGTCCTGACGGTCCTCCTCAACCACTATGGCATCGTTCCCTACGAGGTCGCGGCGAACAGCACGCCGCTATACGAGGGCATCTTCATCGCGGCCAAGATCATCTGGTGGCTCAACGGCGCCTGGCTGCTGACGGCGGCGGCGCGCGTGTTCCTGATCTTCGAGCGCCGGCCCCGCGAAGGCCGCCTGCTCCAGGATCTCGTGGTTGGCGTCGTCTATCTCGGGGCGGCGCTGTCGGTCGTCGCCTACGCCTTCAACGCTCCGATCGGCACCCTGATCGCCACGTCCGGTGTCTTCGCCATCATCCTGGGCCTTGCCCTGCAGAGCACCATTTCCGACGTCTTCTCGGGCATCGCCCTCAACGTCAGCAGGCCCTACGAGGTCGGCGACTGGATCGTGCTCAGCGACGGCACCGAGGGCCGAGTTGTCGAGACCAACTGGCGCGCCACGCACCTGCTCAATTCCACCGACGATCTGGTCGTGCTGCCCAACAGCACCCTCGCCAAGGCGCAACTGACCAATCTCAACAGCCCAACCGCAGCCACGGAGTCAACCTGCGCGTGCGCATCATCCCCACCATGGCCCCGTCAGGCATCACGGAAATCATGCGAACCGTGCTGCGAAGCAGCAACTTGATCATGCCGACGCGCGCGCCAACGGTGCAGATCAAATCCCTGGATGCTCAGGCCATAGAGTTCGAGCTGTCGTTTCGCGTGCGAGATTTTTCTGCCGCGTCGGCTGCCCGGCACGAGCTCTACGACCTGATATACCGTCACCTTCGCGCGGCGCGATTGATGCTCGCCCCGCCCAAGGAGGCGGCCGCAAGTGCACTGCCGCAGCCACACGACACCCTCGCAGCGTCACGCCCGACCGCGCTTCGGCTGATCGACGCGGTCCCACTGTTCGTCTCTCTGACGGAAGACGAAAAGCAGGGGCTGGCGTCGACCATGATCCCCCGAACCTTTCGCAAGGGCGAGACGGTGGCCGAGCAGGGGACGAAGCTGTCCTCGTTGTTCATCATCCGGGCCGGAGTGCTGCTCGTCACGCGCAAGGAAGCTGGCGGCGAGGTCGAATTGGCCCGCCTCTCGCCGGGCGACTATTTCGGCGAGGCTGGCCTGTTCACAGGGCACGGCGAGCCGGGATCGATTCGGGCAATGACCTTTACGGTGGTGTACGAAGTTGGGCAGGCGGCTTTGGGCAAGTTATTGAAGGACCGACCGAGCGTCGCCGAGGACATAAGCTTGACGCTCAGCCAGCGCGGCAAGCACGCGGCGGTCGATGATGCAAGTGAAGCCGAGCACGGTTCGACGCGGTCCATGTCCGAGCTGATGGACCGCATCCGCAGCGCATTTGAGCTGGCGTGAGCTGCCTGCGATTCGCCGACTGAACCGAGGGAGGTAGTAGGCAAGCCGCTAGGAGGCAAAGCCCCGGGTCCGGCACTGGCCGCTGTGAGGTTCGATCAGCACGATGGTCGTCGTAAACCGACCGACCTTTGTCGCGCGATGGAACAAGACCCCTGCGTCGGATGGACACTCCTGCCGTTCAAAATCGCCAACGCCAGTGATCCGAGTGCACATCACCCGCAATACGCGCGAAGGCTTCGCAGTAGCGGTCCGTTTCAGCCTCCCGTGCCAAGTGCAATATGCGCGCCCGCAACGCGTCGAACGTTTGCTCCGCGGCGTCGCTGAACACCGGATCGTTGTGGCTCGTCGCGGTCGGGGCGATTTCCGTCCAATCTTGCGGTTCCAAGGCCCTGAGCGCGGCCGGAAAGAAATCACGCTCCTCCATCTTCATGTGTCGCCGCTGATGCTCGATGAAATCGCGACAGGTTTTGGCGGCTTTCTCGCGCAAGATTTCAGGGTCGGCCAGCACAGCCGCGACCGCCTGAGCGGCACAGTGCAAAAGCTCAGTTCCCTTGCGATGGTCGGAAGCAAGGTCGCCTATCTTGGCTGCGGCAGCGGAATCGCGTATTTTCAGCTTGGCAAAAACCAGATCTTCCTGGGGGTGATGGTAAACCTCGGGATAGAGTGCGAAGTAGCCCATGATGCCGCGAAGGACCTCATCGTCGGTGTGGCTCGCGTGATCCAAAACCTTGAGCTCGCGCTCAAGGACGGCGAGCAGCCTCTCAACATTGTGGTGCTCTTGGCGCAAGCGCTCGATGATCATCGTAGCCTCCCAATCCGTCCATTTTACCGTCTAAAGCCCTTGTGCCTTTGCGTTAGATCAACCGCCGTGGCGGGCAACGGCGCCGTTTGACGCCTCGAGTCTCAACCTTAACCGGCACCTTGACCTGGCGCGGCAATCGCTCGCCATGCAGGCGGAAACGCACTCGGGCCCCGAAAACGAACGACTTGATGCAGGTCAATGCCCCTTTCGGGCGATGTCGCCAAGTTGGCTCATGCGTACGATCCTGGTGTTGGCGGGCGGCAGCAAAACGGACGAGCAAGTCTTCGCGACTGCCCTTGCCGCGGCCAGGCCCATCGGCGCAAATCTCGAGTTCTTCCATGTGCGCATCGCAACCAGTGAGGCCGCCCGGAACACGCCGCATGTCGACTTCGCTCGCGGTGCCGCCATCGCTACGTCCTATCGCGTCATCGACAGGGACATGACAGCGAGGTCGGCGACAGCCCTGCGCGATTTCAAGGCCTTTTGCGCGCGCGAAGGCATCCCCCTGGCGGTCGGACCGGCGGGAGTGAGTTCCAAGGTCGTATCGGCCTGCTGGTGCGAAGAACAGCCTGAGGACGCCGTGTCGGCCATCATGCTCCACGCGCGGCATAATGATCTTACGGTTTGCGGTCGCCCCCGGAGCAGCAACGGACTGCCGCGGAGCCTTCTGGAGCAGCTGGTCCTCGAAAGCGGAAGACCGGTTCTGATTGCACCGGCGCATGGCCCGCGGCGACCGAGCGGCACGGCCGTCGTGTGCTGGAAGGAGAGCCCGGAGGCGGTACGCGCGCTCGCCGTGGCCATGCCGCTTCTCAAAGCGAGCCGACATGTCGTCATACTGAGTGCCGAAGAAGGTCGCGAGATCCGCGGCGAAGCTGCCAATGGTCTTGCCGCGCGGCTCAAGTGGCATGACATCGAGGCAATGATGCAGCGCTTGCCGGCGGACGGACGTTCCGTCGCGCAGCGACTGTCTCAGGCGGCAACCGATCTCGATGCCGACCTTGTCGTGCTGGGCGCGTTCGGGCATAGCCGCGTCCGGGAAAACATATTGGGCGGTTGCACGCGCCAGTTCCTCGAGGAGGGCGATCGGCCGATCTTGCTGATGCATTGAGCGTTTTGGCTACTCAACGCCATTGACCTGTTGCGACGTTAGCCCGAGCTAGATCCATGTCGATCAGGATGGCGGCCGCCTCGATCAAAACCATCTGCCCGTCAAGGCGCCTCCAACACGATCATGCATGATCATCGGGGGCAAGAGCCACCACGCCCGGCAAGGCACGGCCTTCGAGCCATTCGAGGAATGCACCCCCGGCGGTGGAGACATAGCTGAACCGGTCGGCAACTCCGGCTGCGGCAAGCGCCGCCACGGTGTCGCCGCCGCCGGCGACGCTCAGCAGTTTCCCCGCCGTCGTCAACTCGGCAACCTTGTTCGCCAGCGCGAGGGTGGCGCGCTCGAACGGCGGGGTCTCGAACGCGCCGACCGGGCCGTTCCACACCAGCGTCTTGCACTCCAGGAGCGCCGCCTCGAGGCGCGCAACGCTCCGCGGCCCGATGTCCAGGATCATCGTGTTCCCCGGGACCGCATCGACGCCGACGATGGAGGTCGTAGCCCCAGCTTCCAGTTTGTCGGCGATCACCACGTCGTCGGGCAGGATGACCCTGCAGCCCTGCTTCTCGGCGTTGCTGAGGACCTCGCGGGCGCCGGCCGCCAATTCCTTTTCGCACATCGAGCGGCCGACACCGTGGCCTTGCGCGAACAGGAAGGTGTTGGCCATCGCACCGCCGATCGCCAGCCGATCAACCTTGCCGACGATGAACTTCAGCAGGTCGAGCTTGGTCGAAACCTTCGCTCCACCGACCAGCGCCATGACGGGGCGCTGCGGGTGCTCGAGCGCAGCGCCCAACGCCAGCAGCTCGGCCTGCATCAGCTTACCGGCGGCATTTGGCAGCAAATGCGCCAGCGCCTCGATCGAGGCGTGCGCGCGATGCGCCGCGGAGAATGCGTCGTCGACATAGACATCACCGAGTTCGGCGAGCTGCCTGGCAAAGCCCGGGTCGTTCTTTTCCTCCTCGGGGTGGAATCGCAGGTTCTCCAGCAGCGCCACCTCACCGGGCTTCAGCGCATCGACGACCGCCTTCGCGGCCGGTGCGATGCAATCGCTCGCGAACTGCACCTCCTTGCCGCCGATTGCCCGGCTGAGCGGCCCGACGAGCGGGCGCAGCGATTGCGATGGATCGCGACCCTTGGGCCGGCCGAAATGCGACATCACGACGACCTTCGCACCTTTGGCGGCCAGGGCCTCGATCGTCAGCGCGGCTCGTTCGATGCGCGTGGCGTCGGCAACCTTGCCGTTCTTGACCGGCACATTGAGGTCGGCGCGCACCAGTACCCGCTTTCCGGCGACGTCGACATCGTCGATGGTGTGAAACCGCGGCATGGCAGATGCCTCCTTCGGATCGACTGGAGAATACGGACGGTCTTTGCCAGCCTCGTTCAGGCGGCCGCGGCAAGGCAGCCGGCCACATCGAGCATTCTGTTGGAGAAGCCCCACTCGTTGTCGTACCAGGCCAGGACCCGGACAAAGCGGTCGTCGAGCACCTGGGTTTGCGTGACGTCGAACACCGCGCTGTGAGCATCGTGGTTGAAATCGATGGAGACGGTCGGCGCCTTGTTGATCCCCAGGATTCCGCGCAGGCGGTTCGACGCGGCGGCTTCGACCATCAACGAGTTGACCTCGTCGCGCGAGGTGGTACGCGCGGCGTCGAACTTGAAATCGACGAGCGAGACATTGGGCGTGGGAACGCGTATCGCCGAACCGTCCAGCTTGCCCTTCAGCGCCGGGAGGACGAGGCCCACCGCCTTGGCCGCGCCGGTGGAAGTGGGAATCATCGAGACTGCAGCGGCCCGCGCGCGTCGCAGGTCGCGGTGCAGCGTGTCGACGGTGTTTTGATCGCCGGTATAGGCATGGATCGTCGTCATGTAGCCGCGCTCGATGCCGATCCCCTTCTGCAGCACGTAGGCGACCGGCGCGAGGCAGTTGGTGGTGCACGATGCGTTGGAGATGATCTGATGGGACGGCTTCAACTCGTCGTGGTTGACGCCCATCACGACGGTCAAATCGGCGCTGTCGCCCGGAGCCGACACCAGCACTCTTTTTGCGCCCGCTTCCAAGTGTTTCTTCGCGCCGTCGCGCTTGGTGAATTTGCCGGTGCATTCGAACACCATGTCGATCCCGAGCTTGCGCCACGGGAGCTGGGCCGGATCCTTCTCGGCCGTGACGGCAATCTTGCCGCGCCCGGCGTCGATCCACTTATCGCCACTCGTGATTTCGCCCGGGAAACGTCCGTGAACGCTGTCGTAGCTCAGAAGGTGGGCGTTGGTCTCGACCGGGCCGAGGTCGTTGATTGCGGCGATCTCGATGGCCTCATGATCCATCTCCCGTGCTGCCCGCAGGACCAGCCGGCCGATCCGGCCAAATCCGTTGATTGCGATCCTTGTTGTCATGGGCTGCTCCTCTCACAATGACGTAGGTTGGATCGAACGCTTGTCCGCGTGCCGGCGCTCTGATGCAGATCAAGTGCGCGCCGATCGCGCCCCGAGCGCGTCGAGCGGCCTTCCCGGGCCGAGAAAAAATTTTCCGTACATGCGCTCGACGTCATCCCCGCGGCAGAGCTGTGTGCCCCTTCCGAGCAGCGCCGCGGCGCCGGCCGCGACGCCGAAGCGCACGGCCTCGTGCAGCGCGAAACCCCGGGACAGCGCGACGACGATGCCGCCCATCATGCTGTCTCCTGCGCCGACCGTACTCTTCGCCGCGACCGGGATCGCCGAAATGCGCTCACTGCCATTCCGTGTCGCCAACAGTGCGCCCTTGGCGCCGAGCGAAAGCACGACATTCTCGGCACGCTCCTGGGCAATGACGTCGCGGACGGCCTGTTCCTCGTCCTGCTCGCTGGTGATTTGCCGACCGACAAGCTGCTCGAGCTCGCGCAGGCTCGGCTTCAAGAGATAGACCGCTGTGCCGACCGCTTTCAGAGCCGGACCGGACGTGTCGAGGAGGAGAGGCTTTTCGTGCCTCTGCGCCAGGCGGGCGACGCGGGCGTAGAAATCCTCCGGAACCCCCGTCGGCAGGCTGCCGCTGGCAACGACGTAGCGTGCCGCGGGCAAGGCCGCGGCGAGCCGGTCGAGACAGCGCTGCTGGTCGGCAGCGCCGATTTCGGGCCCGGGCAGAATGAACCGATACTGGTCGCCCGTGCCGCGTTCCTCGACAGCGAGGCTCTCGCGGGTGAATCCGGCGATCTGGACGGCCTCGTGCGCGACGCCGGCCTCGTGCAACAGGTGCCGGATCATCTCGCCGGCGGCGCCACCGGCCGGAAAAATCGCCAGCGCGTCGCCTCCGAGCGCGCACACGACGCGTGCAACGTTGATACCCCCACCGCCCGGATCGTAGCGCGGCGCCCCGCAGCGCAGCTTGTGCATGGGGACGACACGATCGGTCACAGTCGCGATGTCGAGTGCCGGATTCATCGTGAGGGTTACCACTGCAACCATCGCCGAATCCTCTTCAGGTCGCCCGCTATTCGGCGGCGAGCGGGCTCGCCGCCGCATGCTGTTCGGCTTCGTGCACGACTTTCAGGGTCCGCAGCAGACTCGCAGCGTTGACGCTGATCGAATCGATCCCCAGCCCGGCGAGGAACTGGGCGACCTCCGGGAAGTTGGCCGGCGCTTCGCCGCAGATCCCCACATGCCGTCGGTTGCGCTTGGCGCCGGTCACGGCGAGCCGGAACATTTCGAGCATGCCGGGGTCGCGCTCGTCGAAATCGAAGGCGACGATCTCGGAGTCGCGGTCAACGCCCAGGGTCAGCTGAGTGAGATCGTTCGAGCCGATGGAGAACCCGTCGAACAGGCGGGCAAACGCGTCGATCGCGATCACGTTGTTGGGTATCTCGCACATGACATAGATTTCGAGACCGTCCTCGCCGCGCTTGAGGCCGTGCTGGGCCATCGTCGCGATGACTTGTTCCGCTTCGGCGACGCGCCTGCAGAACGGCACCATGATCTTGAGATTCTTGAGCCCCATCTCGCCGCGAACGCGCGCCAGCGCGGCGCATTCCAGGGCAAAACCCGGCGCATAGGCCGGGTGCGAATAGCGCGAGGCGCCACGGAAGCCGAGCATGGGATTGCTCTCCTTCGGCTCGAATTCGGCGCCGCCCATCAGGCTCGCATACTCGTTGGTCTTGAAGTCCGACAGCCGCACGATGACCGGCCTGGGATGGAACGCGGCGGCGATCGTGCCAAGCCCCTGCGCAAGCTTGTCGACGAAGAAATCGGTCGGCTTGGCGTAGGCCTCCACCCGCTTCTCTATTGCGGCACGTACCCGCTTCGACTTGACCTTGTCGGGAGAAACCAGCGCCATCGGATGGATGCCGATGTACTCGTTGACGATGAACTCCATGCGCGCCAGTCCGACGCCGTCGTTGGGCAGCATGGCGGTGTGGTAGGCAAGCTCCGGATTGCCGAGATTGACCATGATCTCCGTGCGCAGCCGCGGCACGGCGCCCCCCGAGACATGCGTCACCTCGAAGGGCAGATTGCCGGCGTAGACCCGGCCGGTCTCGCCTTCCGCGCAGCTGACCGTCACCACCGCGCCACTCGCGAGGTCTTCGAGGGCGCGATCGGCGCCCACGACGGCCGGGATGCCCAGTTCGCGGGCGACGATCGCCGCGTGGCAGGTTCGGCCACCGCGACGGGTGACAATCGCCGCCGCCGTCTTCATGACCGGCTCCCAATCGGGGGTGGTGGTTTCGGCCACCAATACTTCGCCCGGCTTGAAGTCGGACAAGTCGCCCGCGTCGGCAATCAGCCGGACGACGCCGGTGGCGATCTTCTCGCCGACGGCACGCCCGGTGACCAACAAGGGGCCCGTCTCCTTCAGCGCGTATGCTTCGAACGCCTTCGCCTCCCGCTGAGATGCCGCCGTCTCGGGGCGCGCCTGGACGATATAGAGCTTGCCGTCCTCGCCATCCTTCGCCCACTCGATATCCATCGGCATGGGATGCCCCGCCAGTTGCGAATAGTGGTCCTCGATCCGGATCGCGCACTCGGCGAGCTCAAGCACCTCACGATCGTCCAGACAAAAGCGATCTCTCTCCGCCTTTGGCGTCTTGAGGTTGCGGGTGCTGGCCGGACCATGTCCGCGGCCGTAGACGAGCTTGACCTGCTTGCCGCCGAGCGAGCGGCTCAGCACGGCTCGGTAACCTTCACGGAAGGTGGGTTTGTGCACGTAGAACTCGTCGGGGTCGACTTTGCCCTGCACGATATTCTCGCCGAGCCCCCAGCTTCCGGTCAGGAAAACGACGTCGCGGAAACCCGATTCGGTATCGAGGGTGAATACGACGCCGCTCGCCCCGAGATCCGATCGCACCATCGTCATGACGCCCACCGACAGGGCGACCTTGAAATGGTCAAAGCCGTTGTCGATCCGGTAGACGATGGCGCGATCGGTGAAGATCGAGGCAAAGCAACGACGACAGGCTTCCACCACATCCTGCTCGCCGCGGACATTCAGAAAGCTCTCGTGCTGTCCGGCAAAGCTTGCGGTCGGCAAGTCCTCGGCCGTCGCCGAGCTGCGGACCGCGACAGCGGCGCCTTTGCCGCAGCGCCCCTCGAGCGCGCGATATGCATCCACGATCTGGCGGCGCAACGAGTCGTCGCCGGTCGCCTCGTAGACGATGCGGCGGGCTTCGGCGGCCCGTTCAGCCAGCTGCGCAACGTTGTGATGGTCGAGAGTTCCGAGCAAGGCGCGCAGCTTTGCTTCGGCGCTGGCGGCAGCGAGGGCATGGCGATAGGCATCGGCGGTCAGCGCGAAGCCCTCAGGTACACGCGCTCCAAGCAGGGCGCGCAGTTCGCCGAGCGAAGCGGTTTTTCCGCCGACCTCGGGCACGTCCTTCAGCCGAAGATCCTCGAACGAGCGAACAAAAGACGGTATCGACATGTCGCTCTCCCCATCCTGTCACCGAACAAGCTTGGCGAGCGCGAGACGCTGACGCTTTGATCTATGTCACGAGCCCGTGCTGCGCGACGGAGTATCGGCCTCGAAGGCGAGCGGCGCGGGCTGCCCGCTCCGCGGCTGTGGATGTCTCTCGCCGTCGAATTTGCTCATGACCATCCGTCTCATGGAGGGCGCCCAATATGAAAGCCGAGCACATCATGACCCGGGACGTCGTTTCGGTTCGAAAGGAAGCAACCATCTCCGACGTCGCGCAGCTTCTGCTCAAAAACCACATCAGCGCCGCGCCGGTCGTGGACGAACGTGGTGCGCCGATCGGCATGGTGAGCGAGGGCGACCTGGTCGGCCGCAGCGACGAAGAGCGTTTGGCGCGCCGCGACTGGTGGCTCGCGCTCTTGGCCGAGGGGCATCCGATCGCACCTGAGTTCCTTGCGACCCTCCGCATGCCAAGCCGCACCGCGGGGGAAGTCATGTCGAAGCCGGTGATCACCGTGGCGCCCGACACGGAAGCCAGCGAGGTCGCCCGTCTGCTGCAGTCGCACCGCATCAAGCGCGTGCCGGTCATGCAAGATGGTCACATGGTCGGCATCGTCAGCCGCCAGGATCTGCTGCGCACGATCGCTGCCGCGTAAGCTTTCGCCCTGCCGAGCAGCCGAGCGCTCATCGGCACGCCGGCGGCCCTGGCTCAGCCAGCTACGCGTTTGGGGTTGGCTGTGATCCTCGGCCGGCCCGGTCGGCCTTGGCCGCCAAGTCGATCGACGTGGTCAACGTGGAGCTAAAGGTTCACCTTCAGCTCTCTGCGGCATGCCTCGCCGAATGCGCGAAGGATATCCATGTCGCTCGGACGCCTTATGGACCTTTGAAAGTCCTTTTCGGGACTATCGTAGGTTTGGACGATCTTCAACATGATCCCTTCCACTTCTGCCAGTACATCGCGCGACGCGAACAGCCTCATCTTGGTTATGAGGGCGTAAATATGAACGAACTTCGGGGCGTCTTCCGGCCCGTCCGCCAAAGCATTGGCGACTTCTTCGATGAACTCTCCATACAGGTTCTCGCGCCGGGTGACCACCCCCGCCGCCGGGTTGGCGCGCTCCTGGGAATTCAGAGTCAGCCACGTCGTCGTCAAGGAGGCGAACGCGCCGACCGCCGATCCGCCCAGCGCGGGGAACGCCGAAATATAGGCAGTGTCCATGGAAGCCTCTAGGCGAGCGGTTTCGCGCCAACCTGGCGCGCGAAGGTCTCGCCGCCTCCATCTACGTCTGTCGGCATTTGCAGCTCCTCGTATAAAACATGCTGGACTGCTGCGACCGGCGAGATATAGACGGCTAACCGGCGGCGCTTCAGCATGGGCGTCTATTGGACGCGACCAGGCGTCGCCAGCGTTTCAATCGTGCTGACGGGCCGGACGGCCATGCGTCGTTCCGGCGTGAGGCGAATATTCTCGTTCGATGTCGCGAACGTCGCCTGTTGCTGCTCGATCTGCCTGCGTGGGGGCGCGAGCGGCCTTCAGCAAGGTTTCCTGACGTTGATTTGGGTCAATCGCAGGAATGTCCCCGCCTATTAGGCTCAGCTTCACGGAAAAACGGCAAGGACTGCAGCCGCCGGAGCGTTTCTGAGCGGCTCGTCGGTCTGACCGCTAAACTTTAGGCGTACCTCCATGAACCAACGGCGAAGCCTGCAGCACTTGGGCCCAAATGGAACGCGACGGCAGAAATGCCACGCTCGGTTTCACGCAAGGCGCCCGCAGCGCGTCTCCATGTGAGGGTCGCGCCGGCCCCGCTTGTCCCTCTCAACAAGCGGTTGCTGCTGCATCAGGCGGGCTCGGTGGCGGAAGAGCGAACGGAAGAGGCTTAAGTCCCACGGTGATGGACCCGATCAAAATGCACCACACTTTGTCGATCCTCGTCACAGTGCCGCGGCGAACGCGGCGCGTACCCTTGTTTCCAGCGACGATTTTGCGGTTTCCCGCCAAGGAGAACAGCCATGACCAAAAACGCTCGGACTGCGGACATCGGGCGGACCCGCGACGGCGCCAAGGGTCTCTGGACTCTGGTCGTGGCTGCCGCCGTCATCCTGAGCGTGGCGTCAGACGCAAAGGCCCAGCCTGCACCCTCCGCCCCGCCGGCGGTCGGGGTCATCAAGGTGGAACGTGGGCCGATGACAGACAGCTACGAATTCAACGGGCGAATTGAGGCCATCAACAGCGTCAACATCGTCGCCCGCGTGACCGGCTTCCTGGAGCAGATCCTCTTCACGGAAGGCGTCGACGTCAAAAAAGGCGACTTGCTCTACGTTCTGGAGCGCGCGCCGTTCAAGGCCGCCCTGGACGTCCAGGACGCCGCGATCGCGCAGGCGACCGCCCAGCTCGAGAACAGCCGGACCGAACTGTGGCGCAAGCAGCAGCTGGTGGAGAAGAACTTCGGGACCCAGGAGGCCGTCGACACGGCCCTGGCGACGCAGCGGACGCTGACGGCTCAGGTGAAGGCCGCCCAGGCCCAGCGCGAGATAGCACAGATCAATCTCAACTACACCGAGATTCGCTCGCCGATCGACGGCCGTATCGGGCGGACGCTGGTGACCGTCGGCAACGTGGTTGGTCCGGGCTCCGGTATCCTGTTCGGCAACGTGAAGGGGCCGGATTCCGGCGTCCTGACCACGGTCGTCAGCCAGGATCCGATGTACGTGATGTTTCCGGTGCCGTCGCGGCGTGCCATCGAGTTGCGCGAGGAGTATTCGAAGGGCGGCGGGTTCGACTCCGTGAAGATCCGCCTTCGCCTGCCCGACGGCAGGATATACTCCCAGACCGGCAAAATCGACTTCATCAACAACGTGCTGGCGCAGGACACCGACACGCTCACCGTGCGCGGCGTCATTCCCAATCCGGTTCTCGGAGCAGAGAAGGCCGGCGGCGTGAACCTGCGCGAGCTGATCGCCGACGAGTTCGTCACGGTGCTCCTCGAATCGGTCAAGCCGCGGCAGGTCATCGCCGTCCCGCGCGCCGCGGTGCTCTCCGACCAGGAAGGCAGCTACGTTTATGTGGTCGACGAGCGCAACATCGCCCATCAGCGGCGCGTGCGCCTCGGCCAGATGACGCCGGAGACGGCGGCCATCGCCGACGGGCTGAAGGAGGGCGAGCAGGTCATCGTCGAAGGCGTCCAGCGCGCGCAGCGTAACGCACCGGTGGCGCCGGCGCCCGCCACGGCCGCCCCCCGCCGGAGCGCCAGCCAATGATCTCCGCCGTCTTCATCGACCGGCCGCGACTCGCCATCGTCATCTCGATCGTCATTGCGCTGGGCGGGCTTTTGTCCCTGCTGCGCATCCCGGTGGCGCAGCTGCCCGACATCGTGCCGCCCCAGGTCGAGGTCACGACCCGCTATCCCGGCGCGTCGGCCGAGGTGCTCGAGGCCACGGTGGCGCAGCCGCTCGAGTCGAAGATCGTCGGCGTCGACAAGATGATCTACATGAAGAGCACGAGCGGCAACGACGGCTCGTACACTCTCACCGTGAGCTTCGAGCTCGGCACCGACCCCGACATCGACACCGTCAACGTCAACAACCGGGTGCAGACCGTCCTGTCGCAGCTGCCCCAGGAGGTGCAACTCCAGGGGATCAAGGTCCAGAAGAAATCGTCCTCGATCCTGCAATTCGTCAACCTGTACGACGAAAGCGGCAAATACGACCCGCTGTTCATCACCAACTTCGCCATCATCAACGTCCTCGACGAGCTGTCGCGCACGCCCGGTGTCGGCGAGGCCAAGCTGTTCGGCGGCCTCAACTACTCGATGCGGATTTGGTTCGACACGGCCCGGCTGACCAGCCTCAACGTGGCCGCGTCCGACATCATCAAGGCGATCCAGAGCCAGAACGTCCAGGCATCGATCGGGCGCATCGGCGCCCGCCCGGTTCCGGAAAATCAGCAGATCCAGCTGAACGTCCAGACCCAGGGCCGGCTGATCGATCCCGACCAGTTCGGCAACATCGTGCTGCGCGCCAACCCGGACGGCTCGACGTTGCGCATCAAGGACGTGGCCCGGGTCGAGCTGGGCGCCATGAACGACGACAACTTCAGCCGCCTGAACGGCCGCTCAGCGGTGACCATCGGCATCTTCCTGTCGCCCGGCTCGAATGCCATCGCGACCGCCGCGGCCGTGAACGCCACCCTCGACAAGGTCCGTCCGCGCTTTCCCGAGGGGCTGAAGGCGCGCGCGACCTACGACACGACGGTCTTCGTCAACGACACGATTCACGAAGTGCTGAAGACGCTGTTCGAGGCGTTCGTTCTCGTCGCCTTCGTCGTGTTCCTGTTCCTCGGGCAGCTTCGCGCCACCATCGTTCCGGTCATCGCGGTCCCGGTCAGCCTGATCGGCGGCTTCATGGTGCTGGTGGCCTGCGGCTATTCGGCCAACACCGTGTCGCTCCTCGCCATGGTGCTCGCGATCGGCATCGTGGTCGACGACGCCATCGTCGTGGTCGAGAACGTCGAGCGCGTCATGGAGGAGGAACCCGACCTGTCGCCGGCCGACGCCGCGAAGAAGGCCATGACGCAAGTCACCGCGCCGATCATCGGCATCACGCTGGTGCTGCTGTCGGTGTTCGTTCCCGTGGCCTTCGTCGCGGGGATCTCCGGCGTACTGTTCCGGCAGTTCGCCGTCACGATCATCGCGACGGTGCTGATCTCGGCGTTCAACGCGCTGACCTTGTCGCCGGCGCTCTGCGCCTTGTTCCTGCGCCATTCCGGTCCCCGCCGGGGCGTGATGGGCTACGTCAGTCGGGCGATCGACGGCGTCCGCGACGGCTACGCCCTGCTCGTGCGCAAGATGGTGCGCTTCTCGGTGTTGGGAATCGGGCTCGTCGCGGTGTTCGCGCTGGGCGTCGGCGGCCTGGCCCGCATGACACCCACGAGCTTCCTGCCCGAGGAGGACCAGGGCGCGTTCTTCGTGCAGGTCCAGTTGCCGGACGGCGTCTCGGTCGCGCGCACCAGCGAGGCCGTCGGGCAGGTCGAAGCGATCCTGCGCTCGATGCCACAGGTCAAGGACACCGTGTCGATCATCGGCTACTCGTTCCTCGACTCGTTCTCGTCCAGCAACACCGCGTTCATGGTGGCCGTGCTGCAGCCTTTCGAGGACCGCAAGGCAGCCGCCGATTCGGCCCAGGCGCTGATCATAAAGACGTTCGGTGCCGGCACGCAGATCCGCACCGCGACGGTCCTGCCGTTCAACCTGCCGCCGGTCATCGGACTCGGAACGACCGGCGGCGTCGAATACCAGCTCGAGAGCTTCGAGGGAGCCGACCCACCGACGCTGGCCAGCGTCGTGGCGGGGTTAATCGACTCGGTGCACCAGGACCCGCATTTCGCGCTGGTGTTCACGACCTACGGCGCCCAGGCCCCGTCGCTCTATCTCGACATCGACCGGCCGAAGGCCGAATCGATGGGGCTGACCATCAGCGACGTCTTCACCACCCTGCAGGCGACGCTCGGCAGCTACTACGTGAACAATTTCAACCTGTTCGGCCGCACCTGGCAGGTCAACGTGGAGGGCGAGGCGGGCAACCGGCGCGACATTCCCGATCTGTGGAAGATCTACATCCGCAACAACAAGGGCAAGATGGTGCCGCTGCAGGCGATCGCCGCGCTGCGCGACATCACCGGCCCGCAGGTGATCACGCGCTACAACAATTACCGCTCGGTGACGGTCAACGCCATTCCGGCGCCGGGCGTCGCCTCGGGGACGGCGCTTGCGGCCATGGCCGACATCTCGGCGAAGACGCTGCCGCCGGGCTTCGGATTCGAATGGACCGGCACGGCCTTCCAGGAGCAGCGGGCCGGCGGGCAGACCGCGGTCGTCCTCGGAATGGCCCTGCTGTTCGCCTTCCTGTTCCTGGTCGGCCTTTACGAAAGCTGGATGATCCCCGTCCCCGTCGTGCTGTCGGTGGTCACCGCGGTGCTGGGCGCCTTCGCGGGCGTGCTGCTGTTCAACCTCAGCCTCAATCTCTACGCGCAGATCGGCCTCGTCGTGTTGATTGCAATGGCGGCGAAGAACGCCATCCTCATCGTCGAGTTCGCCAAGGACAAGCGGCAGGCCGGGATGGGCATCAAGGAGGCGGCCGAGCTCGGCGCAAAGTTGCGCTTTCGCGCCGTGATGATGACGTCCATCGCGTTCATCGTCGGCCTGGCGCCGCTCGTTTGGGCCCAGGGCGCTTCGGAAATCGCCCGGCGCAGCGTTAGCACGCCGGTCTTCGTCGGCATGCTGGCCGCCAGCAGCATCGGTATCCTCGTGATCCCGATGCTTTACGTCGTCTTCCAGACGCTGCGCGAGCGCACCGGGAAGAAACCGGGAGAGAAGCTGATGCCGCCTGCGCGACCGGCGGACAATCCGACGTAGTGCTGGCCATCCTGTCCAGAAGCGGCGAACGTTTCGGCCTCACCTCGAGCGACGCACGCTGTCAGCCCAGCTTTGCGTGCTCGCCATGCTCGTGCAGTCGGCGCAGGCGCGTCTCGAGACTCATCTGCGCGTTCTCCAGAGTCTGCAGGACGTGCGCCGCCTGGCTTATCGCGCGCCCCCCATCGGCAGAGCGGCGAGATGCCTGCGCTGCTTCCAGATATGTTGCCGACCTTCGGCGACTTCCCACGTTTCGGCGAGCATCGGCATCGCCGACGCCTTCTTGACCGCGGGACCGCGAGCTTGCGCATGCCTCGCCAGGCGTCCGGGCAACGGCCGCGAACGAAAAGACGCCGGCAGCGTGAGAGTCCGTTGGTAGAGCGTTTCATAGTGCCGAGCTGCGAGCGACCAGCCGGACCGGCGCGACATCGCGTTGCCGCGCACGGTTGCCAGCCGGGCCCTGTCGGCAAACGCGGCAAAGGCGCGCCGGCAAGTACGATGCAATCCCTCAGGCGCGAAATCCGAGAACAGGAAACCGGTCCTGCCGCCAGGTCTCATGCAGATGCAGGCGCAGCGCTATGCCTCGTTGCCGATCGCCCATGCCACCGGCGAAGCGCGAGGGCATCAGGAGGAAGTCGCTCGCGGCCACGATCCGCCGTGTCGGGCCAGTCGCGGCCGTGCTGGTCGCAGTAAGGCGATCCGCGGCGCTCGTACAGCGACTTCTCCTCACGAGATAAAGCAACAAGCCGTCCGACGTTCGCGCTTCGGCGCTGCGGGAGGCCGGGATCGCCGCCCGGGCACTGAAGCGCCGAGGCGTCGACGTGCGCGTGCTCATGCCGCGGGGAAGCGAGGCCGAGACTTCGCCGAGGCCTCCGACCTTGGAGAAATCGGCAAATTCACTTGTCGCAAACAGAACCTTCATCGGGTCGTCAGTCTCTCTCGACGAGGACCGCAATGATCGTCGCGGCCGGTTGCTAGTTCGATGGGTATATCAACCAATTGCCCACGCGGTGCGTGTCCCGGAGGCGTCGACCACAACTCGGGCCAAGTCCTACCACCTCAACATCCTCTTCAAGGCAATCCAGCCTCCGATGGCCAGCGCCGCGACACTGCAGACAACAACAGCGAGAGCAAGCAACTCGGCTTCCATGAGATTGTCCTCTTCGAAGACCTGGAGATAGTCCCCGCTGCAGCCCTTCCGTTATCGGATGCTGCAGACTCCCTCGTGTTCCGGCGAACCTCTTGCACAGGAGCGATGTATCCGGATTGATCCACGTCAACAGTGCTTTGTGCGCCGCCGCCGCTTGCCAATCGCATAAAAAGGCGGCCGGTTGGAACCAACCGGCCGCCAGCGGACCTTCGAGGGTGATATCGGGTCCGGTCCTCGCGATGCAGGGAGGGGGGTCGCGAGTGCCAAATAGGTAGAGCTTTCCCGCCATGGATTCGAGTAAATCGGCAGAAATTGGCCCAAAATCTTGTTAAAGCGCAGGCCGGTCGCCGATCCCAGCAGCGCACTGGTGCATCGGGCAATCATGCGCTCCACTCGTCGGTCGGGGCGACCAGTGCTTTGACCTTGGCGTCATCGCGGCTGATGACGCCCTACCTTTTGGCACTGCGGCCGGCATCAAGCGCCAGGCCGAGGCCAGCGGCAGCCGGCTGCGACTTCGGCGCGGGTCTTGGCATCGTGCTCGCCGATTCCGGCTGTAAAAACCATGCCGTCCAGGCCGCCGAGGCCCCGGTCAGCGAACCGATCTCGCGCACGATGCGATAGACGAACAGCGCGATGGTCTCAGGTAGGAGCCCCGATACTCAGGATGGCGCCGAGGTCGACCGAAATGTCGCCTCCGATTTCTCAGTTGCGTGCGGCACTGCCGCGGACCCCCTGTGGCAGATGCCGTTGTCGCTCCGGGTTCTCCTTCAGGCGTTAAGCACCTGCAAGCCAGGCTTGTTGGCAAGCACGACCGAACGGCCGCTGGCCGCGAGCTTGATCAGGCCTTGGCGCGAGAGCTCCGTCAGCGTCCGCGACACCGTCTCGGCAGTCAGTCCGAGATGGTCGGCGATGTCCGAGCGGTGCATCGGCAGCTCGAGTTCGTTGGACTCGTCGACGCGCTCGGCGAGCTGCAGCAGGAAGGTCGCGATCTTCTCCGGTGCCTTCTTGCGCCCCAGCAGCAGCATGTGGTCATGGGCCCGCTCCAGACTGTCGATCATCGACGCCATTACCTGCTCGGCAAAGGCAGGGTGTTGGCGCGTCAGCCGGTCGAGGTGGCTTCGGCGCCAGGCGATGACCGTTGCGCCGTTCACCGCCTCGGCCGAGAAACGGTGCTCCGAACCTGCCTCAATGCCAAAGATGTCGCCGGCCAGATGGAAAGCATCGATCTGCCGGCGACCGTCGCTCAACACCTTGTAGGTGCGCAGCGTGCCGGCGGCAACCTTGTAGAAGTGTTCGGCCGGCTCGCCCTCGCCGAACAGCTCCTCGCCCTTGGCCAGGCGGACCGCGATGCCATGGGGCTGATCCGGACTGGGCGGCAGCGGGACGTCAACAGCCACAGAGGCTACGAAAATGTAGCCACGCCCCGGAACCGTCGCCACGTAGCGCTGACCTTCGCTGCCGTCTCCGAGCGCGCGACGCAGCGCGGCCATGTGCACGGTGACGTTGGCGGTGTCGACGGTCGTGTCGGGCCAGATCCTGCTCATGAGCTCATCCTTGGTGATCAGCTCACCGGGCCGTTCGACCAGGGCCATCAGGATGTCCAGAGCCCGGCTGCCAAGAGGGACGGGTTTGTCGCGCAGCAGCAGCAGCCGCTGGTACGGCAACAGGCGGAATGGTCCAAAGCTCAGCTGTTTGTTGGCACAGTTTGCAATCCGGTCTGGCATCGTCTGTCTCCTTGGTATCGGGTTAGGGCTGAGTATCGGACCCTGCGCCGTTGTTTTCGGGTGGTGCCAGGTCGGAATTGATTGCCGCACCGACGCATTCGAGCAGTTCGTCATCCCTGAACGGCTTGGCCAAATAGCAGAGGACGCCGGCGCTCAGTGCGCGCCTCCGGTCGCGCTCGGTGGGGAAAGCGGTCATCAGGATGGTCGGGATGAATTGGCCGGACTGGCGCAAGCGATTGTAGAGCTCCAATCCGCTCATCCCCGGCATCCGAACATCCGCGATCAAGCAGGCGGTCCGGGGTAGCTGATCGAAAGCGAGGAAGTCCTCGCCGCACGAGAAGGCTTGGGCGGCGAAACCCATCGACCTGACGAGATCCATCGTTCCTCCTCGGGCCGTCTCGTCATCATCTACAATTGAGATCATCGGTCTGTCCGACACTGGGCCTCTCATGACGCCGGGAGACTAGCGCTGTGCAAGCACAGGCGGCCATTGCCTCGCGGGCGAACCGGAATGCATCCGTCGCGCTAAGTACCTAATGCTTTGGCTTAGGGCGCAAGTCGCCGCCTGCCGACGGACGCCAACGGCGGGGTGTGGTTCAGGATTCTTCAGCTGAAACGCCAAGCTGGTCGGCCATTCGAACGAGGTCCACCAGCGACCTTGCCTGCATCTTGCGCATGATGTGGCTGCGATGCACCTTCACGGTCATCTCGCTCAACTTTAGGTCCTCGGCGATCTGCTTGTTCGGGCGCCCGCTGACAACGAGCGGTAGAACCTCGCGTTCGCGCGTTGTCAAAGACGCAAGACGCTTCCGCAGCTCTGCCAGGCGTTGATTGCGCGTGCGGCGCGATCGGTCGCGCTCGATGCCGGCATAGACGGCATCGAGCAGCTCCTGCTCACGCAACGGTTTGGTCAGGAAGGCGACGGCGCCGGTCTTCATGGCCCGTACCGACATGGGAATGTCGCCGTGTCCCGTGATGAATATGACCGGCAGGTCGATGCCTGCCTTGGCCAATGCACGCTGAAACTCCAGTCCGCTCCCACCGGGCAGCCTGACATCGAGGACGATACAGGCAGCGGTATCCGGACGCTTGCAATCGAGGAATTCCCGCGGCGACGCGAAGACCTGCGCGGAGATGCTGACTGAGCGCAGCAGATCCGCAAGCGATGCGCGCACCAACTCGTCGTCGTCGATCACGAAGGTGACCGCCTCCTCTTCGCGCTCGGTCATCGCGAGGACTCGTCGTTCGCCGGCAATGTAAACTGGAAAACCGCCCCATGAGGCTGATTGGGTACGGCCCACAACCGGCCGCCGTGGGCTTCAACGATGGTACGACTGACAGCGAGGCCGATCCCCATGCCGCTGGCCTTGGTGGTGTAAAACGCTTCAAACAGGCGGTCTGGACTGGCATCGCCGAGCCCGATGCCGCAGTCGCTCACTGTCACACGCACGCCGATCGGGCCGTCCGGTGCCGAGGTGATAGACAGGACGCGTGCCCGGCCATTCATGCCGCTCATTGCCTCGATGGCGTTCATGACCAGATTGAGAATGACCTGCTGCAGCTGGATCCGGTCGCCCCAGACATCAGGCAGATCGTTCGCCAGGTTGGTTTCCAGCCCGATCTGATTGCGTTCCAACTCGAGGTGGATCAAGGCGATCACCTCGCGGATCGCCTCGTTCATGCCAAGTCGCCTGTGCTGCGGCGACGATTTACCGACAAGAGCCCTGATCCGCGCGATGATTTCGACGGCCCGGTTGCCGGCGCTGACCATGCGGTGGACCGATTGGCGTGCCGCTTCGAGGTCGGGCATTTCCTGGCCCAGCCAGCGCAGACAGGCATTGCCGCTGCTGACTAACCCCGTGAGCGGCTGGTTGACTTCATGGGCGATCGCGGCCGTTAGCTCTCCCAGGGTCGTCAACCGCGCTACGCGGGCGAGCTCTGTGCGAACCTGCTGCAGCTCGGCCTCGGCGCGCTTTGCTGCGGTCAGGTCGTGGATAATGCCGACAAAAATCGAGTCGCTTTCCTGACTGGCCTCGCCGACGGAAAGGCTCAAGGGAAAAGTCGAGCCATCCTTGTGGCGGCCGACGAGCTCGCGCCTGTTGCCGATGATCTTGGGCTGGTGGGTGGCAAGATAATCGGAAATGTAGCGATCGTGGTTGCGCCGATAGGGTTCGGGCATGAGCATCTTGACGTTCCTGCCGATGACATCACCGGCGGGATAACCGAACAACCCCTCGCACACCGCATTGAACACCAGGACCGTGCCGCGGCCATCGATCAGGATCACGCCGTCGCCCGCTGTTTCGATCACCGCAGCCACGCGGGCCGCGCTTCCCCTCAAGCCTCGTGCCGCAGATTTGGCGTCGGTGATGTCGCGGGCGACCTTGGACACCCCCACTACCTTTCCTGCCAGGTCGACCAGCGGCAAAACCGTCAAAGAGACATCGACCCGACGGCCATCCTTGGCGACGCGCACAGTCTCGTAGTGTCGAAGGCGCTCGCCGCCCTGCAGTCGCGCCAGGATCTCGCGTTCCTCGTCGCGCCGCTCAGGCGGGATAATATCAAGGCTCGAATGGCCGATCATGTCGCTCGCCTGGTAGCCGAATATCTGGCAGGCACCTGCATTCCAGGACGTAATGGTGTCCTCGAGCGTGTTGCTCACGATCGCCTCGTCCGGCGAGGCGGCGATCGCCACGAGTCGCTCCAATTCCAGGTCCTGCCCCTGCCCGTGCCCCTGCCCCGGTGCAACGTTCTCGCAGCCGAGCAGCACGACGAACTCGCTGCTGGCCCAGCGCATGGCCTCGGCGTGGTGGCGCACCCGAAGCACGCCTTTGTCCCTGCTGATCTGCCGCGCTTCCCAGCTGAGCGGCCGGCCGATCGCATCGAGGCAAGCGGCCATGTTCTGCAGCACCAGCTGCCTGTCGTCCGCAAAGACCAAGTCGGCGAACGGTCGTCCTGCCAGCTCTTCGGTTTCGTAACCGAGCTGCGCGGCGCCGAAGGCCGTCACCACGCGAATCGACCCGCGAGCGTCGATGATGAAACACGTTGGATTGGCCCGGAAGACGTCGCGGCACCGGTCGTCGCCCCTGCGCCCCGCGCCGCCATCCTCGACGTTTTTAGGTTCGCGAGCGGCCGGAGTCATCGTCTGGTCCTGGCTAGCGCAGGTCTTGCAGGCGGCACCGTTTGCCCACGCTGATCCCGCCCATGTTCGATGTTGATGCACGTCATGGAGCGTTTGCCCGGCATCGATCACGACCAGCCGCCTCGAAGACGGAGACGGCTATGAAAAGTGCGCTTTTGGGAGCGTTGGCCTTGGCTGCGTTGCCCTGATCGCCCAGGCTCAATCGCCCTCGCCCGGCGTGTATATCGGCGGGGAAGGCGGCGTGAATTGTTTGCTCAACGCCACGATCGCCGGGGTGGCTACGACGCCGCAAACCGGTTGGGCCGCTGGCGACATGATCGAATACGATTTCATCGGCCCGCGCGTCGAGATCGAGGCCGTGTATCGCCAGAATCAGTCCTATGCCGGCCCGTTCGGCACCGCGGTTCAGAGCAGAGTCGGCCAGCTCGCGATCATGGCCAACCTGCTGTACGACTTCATGCCTGCTTCGTTGAGCACACCCTATGTCGGTGCAGGCGCCGGCATCGAGTGCGTGGACGGTAACCAGTCGCTCGGCAGTACGGTATTTGCCTATTAGGCGATTTTGGGCTTGCGGTGGAACGTCGACGGCAACTTCCGCGTCAACCTCGATGGCCGGTACTACGGAACCTCGAACCCGCAGGTGAACGGGTCGACCTGGAGCAACAACAACTTCACCCTGATGGCAAGCGTACAACTGAAGTTCACCGCGGCTCCGCCGCCACCGCCCCCGCCGGCCGTCACGCTGCCCTCTTTCATGGTGTTCTTCGACTGGGACCGGTCCAACCTGTCGCCGCAGGCTCTTGCCACCATGCGCCAGGCGGCAGACGCCTTCAAGAACAACGGCAACGCCCGCATCACTAACACCGGCCACACCGACGCGTCGGGCCCTGAGGTCTACAACATGACGCTGTCGCTGCGCCGCGCCAATGCCGTCAAAGACGCCCTGGTAGGCGATGGCGTGCCGACCCAGTCCATCAGCGTCCTCGGCATGGGTAAGACGAATCCCCTCGTGCCCACCGCCGACGGAGTCCGCGAGCCGCAGAACCGCCGGGTCGAAATTGTCATCCAATAGGATCACGTTCGCCTCACCCGACTTTCACGTTGATGTCAGCCTTGTCGGACCCGCAAGACGCGACCGCGGGGGCCCCCACTGACCGGAACCAGCGGTCAGTGCCAACTGATGGAAGTTGAAGCTAATCTGCCTCGGGAAACCGGCGTTTGACGCAAATCAAGCAGACATGGCTCGCGCTGTGCGAGAGGGGGACTCTGTGAGCCGGTCTTTGTCGCAAAGAGCGTCGAGGAAGGTGCATGGCGAAGCTTGTCGACAGCGCCCCGAAAGAGATGCACCCCGGCGCGAAGGCTCTTGGCCCTTTGGTCCCCTCAGCCGGCCGGACCTTCCCACTGGGCGCCACGATCCATGCCGGCGGCGTCAACTTCAGCGTCTTCTCGCGCAGCGCCACCCGGATCGAACTCCTGCTGTTCGATTGCGAGGCGGCGACGCGGCCGTCGCGCGTGATTGACCTCGACCCGCGGACGCACCGCACTTACCACTACTGGCACGTTTTCGTGCCCGGCATCGGCCCTGGTCAGGCTTATGCCTATCGCGCCTCGGGTCCGTTCGACCCCGGGCACGGGCTGCGTTTTGATCCGGGCAAGGTCCTGCTCGATCCCTATGGTCGTGCGGTCGTCGTGCCCGAGGCCTATTCGCGGCGGCGTGCCAGCGAGCCCGGCGAGAACATGGCCGCCGCCATGAAGAACGTTGTGATCGACCTCACGGCCTACGATTGGGAGGGCGACGCGCCGCTCCGCCGCAGCTTTTCCTCGACGGTCATCTACGAGATGCACGTCGCGGGTTTCACCCGCCATCCGAGCTCTGGGATAGCCGAAGAGCGGCGCGGTACCTATGCCGCCGTCATCGAAAAGATTCCCTACCTGCGTGAGCTCGGGATCACGGCTGTCGAGCTGATGCCGGTCTTCCAGTTCGACCGCCATGACTGCCCGCCTGGCCTGGCGAACTACTGGGGCTACTCGCCGGTATCATTTTTTGCCCCGCACGCCGGCTACAGCTCGCGCAGGGACGCCCTCGGCGCGGTCGACGAGTTCCGCGACCTCGTCAAGGCACTGCACCGTGCGGGCATCGAGGTCATCCTGGACGTCGTCTACAATCACACCGCCGAAGTCGACGAAACCGGACCTACCCTCTGCTTCCGCGGGCTCGCCAACGAGGCATACTACATACTCGGGCAGAACCGCGCCCAATATGCCAACTACAGCGGCACCGGCAACACGCTCAACGCCAACCATCCGATCGTGCGCCGCATGATTGTCGACAGCTTGCGCTACTGGGTTGCTGAAATGCACGTCGACGGCTTCCGCTTCGACCTCGCGTCGATCCTGGCTCGCGACGAGAGCGGCCGCCCGCTCGACAATCCGCCGGCGCTGTGGGACATCGAAACCGATCCCGTCCTGGCTGGTACCAAGCTGATTGCCGAAGCCTGGGATGCGGCAGGCCTCTACCAGCTCGGCAGCTTCATCGGCGACAGCTGGAAGGAATGGAACGGCCGTTTCCGCGACGATATCCGCCGCTTCATGAAAGGCGACCGCCATACCGTGCCGATGTTGGCGCAACGCGTGCTCGGCAGTCCGGACATCTTCGGGCATCGCGAGCGCGAGCCGGAGGAAAGCATCAATTTCGTGACCTGCCACGACGGCTTCACGTTGCGCGACTTGGTTTCGTACGACCGCAAGCACAACGAGGCGAACGGCGAAGCCGGTCGCGACGGCATGGACAACAACCTCTCCTGGAATTGCGGACAAGAAGGCCCGAGCCACGACGTCGCGACCGAACAGCTGCGTGATCGCCAGACGAAAAACTTTCTCGTCGCCATGCTGACCTCGATCGGCACCCCGATGCTGCTGATGGGCGACGAAGTCGGCCGCACTCAGCTCGGCAACAACAACGCCTATTGCCAGGACAACGAGGTCAGCTGGCTGGACTGGCGGCTTGTCGACCGCAATCCAGACCTGCACCGCTTCGTGCGAGTGCTGATCGGCCATCGTCTGGAGAGGGTGCGCGCCAGGTTGGACGATTCTTTTGCATTGACCCTCAACGAGCTTCTGCGCAGGGCCCGGATCGACTGGCACGGCGTGCGGCTTGGCCACCCGGACTGGTCCGACGATTCCCACAGCCTCGCCTGCACCGTGCGGCCATCGTTCCCCGATTCGCCCTTCTGGCTGCACATGATGTACAATGCCTACTGGGAGTCTCTCGAGTTCGAACTGCCCCCGGTACCGTCAACCGAGCCAGGCTGGCAGCGCTGGATCGACACCGCGCTCCCCTCGCCCGACGACATCGTCGACTACAATTCGGGTCCTCTCGTGGGCGGCAGCCGATACCGCGTCACGCCGCGCTCGACGGTGGCGCTCTTCCTGCGCATTGGGTCTACCGGCGCTGAGCGCGCCATGACCGCGGAGGCAGCTCCGGTGAGAAACGCGGGCTGATCCACGTCAAGGGCCGGCGTGGTTGCCCAAGGCACAATGCGCCCACCTCGACCCGCTGCCGCCAACCCGCGAACGGGGTGCCCGACGCCCGCAAGTCCACCCACAAAAGGAGCAACACCATGAACATGCCCACTGGTGCTCCCGACGCCTCTCCCCGCGATGCTTCCCTTTCCGCCTATGGCATTGCACGCGCGACGGTCGCCGGCCAGCCTCTCGGCCACGATGAGCTGCAAAAGATCGACGCCTATTGGCGGGCGAGCCTCTACCTCTGCGTCGGGATGCTCTACCTGCAGGCCAACCCGCTGCTGCGAGAGCCGTTGAGCCTCAAGCACACCAAGCCCAGGCTGCTCGGTCACTGGGGCTCGGACGCCGGGCAGAGCTTCACCTACGTCCATTTCAACCGGTTGATCAAGAAGTACGACTTGAATGCCATCTTCGTCAGTGGTCCGGGCCACGGCGCGCCTGCGGTGCTGTCGCAGGCCTATCTCGAAGGCACATATTCGGAAATCTACCCGGACAAGAGCGAAGACGCAGCAGGGATGCAGCGCTTTTTCAAGCAGTTTTCCTTCCCGGGCGGCATCGGCAGCCACGCCACGCCGGAAACGCCCGGCAGCATCCACGAGGGCGGCGAACTCGGCTACAGCCTGTCGCACGCCTATGGCACCGTCTATGACAATCCTGACCTCATTACCCTGGTGATGGTGGGTGACGGCGAGGCCGAGACAGGGCCGCTGGCGACCAGCTGGCACAGCAACAAGTTCGTCAACCCGATCACCGACGGCGCCGTGCTGCCGGTCCTCCACCTGAACGGCTACAAGATCAACAATCCGACGATCCTGGCGCGCATAAGCCACGAGGAGCTCAGCGGCCTGTTCATCGGATACGGGTACACGCCCTACTTCGTCGAGGGCAGCGACCCGCCGAGCATGCACCAGGCGATGGCGGCGACCCTCGAGCACTGCGTGCTCGAGATACGCAGCAAGCAGGAGGAAGCGCGGCGGACTGGCCGCGCCTTCCGGCCACGCTGGCCCATGATCATCCTGCGCAGCCCGAAAGGCTGGACCTCGCCGCGGACGGTCGACGGACACTATCTCGAGGGCTTCTGGCGGGCCCACCAGGTACCCATTCCCGACATCGCCACCAATGCCGGCCATTTGCAGCTGCTGGAAAGCTGGATGCGCAGCTACAAGCCCGACGAGTTGTTCGACGAGACCGGCCGACTCATTCCGGCGCTCAAGGCGCTGGCACCCACCGGCACCCGGCGCATGAGCGCCAACCCCGTGGCAAACGGCGGTCTGTTGCGTCGGCCGCTGAGCATGCCGGACTTCCGTGATTGCGCGGTCAAAGTCGAGAAGCCTGGCGCCAGCCTTGCCGGCAACGTTCCGACGCTGGGCGAATTCGTCCGCGAAGTCATGCGGTCGAACATGCAGAACTTCCGCGTGTTCGGCCCCGACGAAACCCAGTCCAACCGGCTGCAGGCGCTCTACGAAGTCACGAAAAAGGCGTGGCTTGCAGCGAAGTTCCCGGAGGATGCCGACGGCGGCGAGCTGTCCGACAACGGTCGCGTCATGGAAATGCTCAGCGAACACACCGTGGAAGGCTGGCTGGAAGGCTATCTCCTGAGCGGTCGGCATGGCCTGATCAACAGCTACGAGCCGTTCATCCACGTGATCGACTCGATGTTCAACCAGCATGCCAAGTGGCTCGAGAAGTGCGAAGAGCTGACATGGCGCGCCGACATATCGTCGCTCAACATCCTGATCACCGCACTGGTCTGGCGCCAAGACCACAATGGGTTCACGCACCAGGACCCCGGCTTCCTCGACGTCGTCGCGAACAAGAGCCCGGATGTCGTGCGAATCTACCTGCCGCCCGACGCAAACTGCCTGCTGTCGGTGGCCGATCATTGCCTGCGCAGCACCAACTACATCAACGTCATCGTCGCGGACAAGCAGGTGCACCTGCAGTACCTCGGCATCGAGGCGGCGATCGAGCACTGCACAAAAGGGGCGGGCATCTGGGACTGGGCCAGCAACGACCAGGGCGCTGAACCCGATGTCGTGATGGCGAGCTGCGGAGACTGCCCGACGATGGAGTCGTTGGCTGCGACTGCGTTGCTTCGGCAACACCTGCCGGATGTCAAGATCCGCTTCGTCAACGTGGTCGATCTGCTCAAGCTGGTGCCCCGTGCAGAGCATCCGCACGGCCTGACCGACAGCGAATTCGAAGCGCTGTTCACTCGCGACAAGCCGGTGATCTTCAACTTCCACGCTTATCCATGGCTGATCCACCGTTTTACCTACCGGCGCCCCGGCCAGCACCACATCCACGTGCGCGGCTACAAGGAGCACGGCAACATCAACACGCCGTTGGAACTGGCGATTCGCAACGAGGCCGACCGCTTCAGCCTGGCCATCGATGCCATCGACCGCATGCCCCGGTTCAGCGTCACCGGCTCCGCGGCCCGTGAGGCGTTGCGCAACCAGCAGATCGCCTGCCAGAATCACGCCTACGAGTTCGGAATAGACGCGCCGGAAATCACCAACTGGCAATGGCCGTTCCGGGCTTCCGGGTCATGACCGACGCCATCGGAAGCGTCGGCCTCGCCGATCCTGACCCGGCTGCATTTGCGGCGTGACGATCGATGTGGGGGCGAACCCGGTGCAGATATTCGCGATCCGTCATGGCGAGACCGCCTGGAGCCTCAGTGGCCAGCACACCGGGACGACCGACCTCCCGCTGACCGAGAACGGCCGCCTCCTTGCGACAAAGCTGCGTGCCGTCTTGGCTGGGCAGAGCTTCGCCGCCGTGTTCGTGAGCCCCATGCAACGTGCCCGCGACACCTGTGCGCTGGCCGGGCTCGCTTCGACAGCGCGTGTCGACGGCGACCTCGGCGAATGGAACTATGGCGCATATGAGGGCCTCACCCTGGCCCAAATCCGTGAAAAGGCGCCCGGCTGGATCGTCTTCCGCGACGGCTGCCCTGGCGGCGAGTCGCCGGCGCAAGTCGGGGCCAGGGTCGACCGGATAATCTCCCGGGCACGCGCCGTCCGGGGCGATGTAGCGCTGTTTGCGCACGGCCACGTGCTGCGCGTCCTGGTCGCGCGCTGGATAGGGTTGCCCCCGGCCGCCGGAGTGAACTTCCTGCTCGATACCGGCTCTTTCTGCGTGCTCGGCCACTACGGCGACATCCCCGCGGTCAAAACCTGGAACGCCCCGCTCTCCGACGCGCCCCATGGCCAAGGACGAAGCCGATGAACGATTCCACGACACCTGTGCCCGACGCGAAGCTTCTTGCCCAGTACGGTTGTGGCCCGATCCGATTCACGGGCAGCGCCGACGCCCTGTACGAGCGTCACCTCTTGTTCGACAACGTCGTTGCACCGGCGGCCGCCGGCCCGCGCGAGGGTTTCGAAGCGGCCGCCCGTTCCGTTCGGGACGTCCTGTCCCAGCGCTGGATCCTGACCGAAAGCACGTACGATCGGCAGAACTCGAAGCGCATCTACTATCTGTCGATGGAGTTCCTCATTGGGCGCTCGCTCGCCAACAACGTCACCAACCTTCTGCTCGATCCCGTGGTCAAGCAGGCCGTCGCGCGCCAGGATATCGACTGGCTCGGGCTGATCGAGCAGGAGCCCGATGCCGGCCTCGGCAATGGCGGACTGGGCCGGCTGGCGGCCTGCTTCCTCGATTCCATGGCGACCATGCAGCTGCCCGCCATGGGCTACGGACTGCGTTACGAGTACGGCATCTTCAGGCAGTCGATTCGCGACGGATGGCAGTACGAGGAGCCGGACAACTGGCTGCGGCGAACCGACCCGTGGGAGGTCGCGCGGCCCGACGAAGCGGTGGAAGTCCAGATCAACTGCTCGTTCGCGCTGCAGGACGGCCGCCTGCAGCCGGTTCCCGGCCGGCGCTCGTCACTGATCGGCATCCCGTTCGACCGGCCGATCGTCGGGTACGCCGGCAAGACGATCAACACCCTGCGCCTGTGGGCGGCCGCCACGCCGGACTATTTCGACTTCGCGCAATTCAGCAGCGGCGATTTCGTCGGTGCCCTGTCCGGTACCTTGGCTGCAGAATCGCTCACCCGCGTGCTCTATCCCGACGATTCGACCAGCATGGGGCAGGCGCTGCGCTTCGTGCAGGAGTATTTCCTCGCCGCCTGCTCGCTGGCCGATCTGGTGCGGCGCTATCGGCGCGGAAACCGCGACTGGAGCAGCTTTCCCGGAAAGGTCGCCATACAGCTCAACGACACCCATCCGACCATGGCCGTGCCGGAGCTGATGCGCATCCTGCTCGACGAGGCGCATCTCGGCTGGGAGGAGGCCTGGGACATCACGCAGCGGGCCTTGGCCTACACCAACCACACCCTGCTTCCCGAAGCGCTCGAGAAATGGCCACTCGCCTGGTTCGAGCTGCTGCTGCCGCGCCATCTGGAGATCGTCTTCGAGATCAACCGGCGGTTTCTCGACACCGTGCGCAGCCGCTTTCCCGGCGACGAGGAACGCGTCAGACGCGTGAGTCTCATCGAGGAAGGCAGCGAACGCAAGGTGCGCATGGCCAACCTCGCGATCGTCGGTTCGCACAGCACCAACGGCGTCGCAGCGATTCACAGCGGTCTGCTGCGCACGACGACGGTCAAGGACCTCGCCGACGTGTTTCCCGAGCGTTTCAACAACAAGACCAACGGCGTCACGCCGCGCCGCTGGCTGTTGCTGGCGAACCCGGCGCTGGCCAGGCTCGTCACCGAGGCCATCGGCGAGGCCTGGGTGACCGATCTCGAAGCGTTGCGGGCCCTGGCGCCGCTCGCTGACGACAAGCCCTTCCGCGACTCATTCCGCAAGGCCATGCACGAGGCCAAGTGGCGCTTCGCGCAGTGGCTGCGTGCCGCGACCGGACACATCGTCGATCCGGCCGACATCTTCGACTGCCAGATCAAGCGCATCCACGAATACAAGCGCCAGCTGCTCAACGCCTTGCGCATCATCGTGCTGTACGATCGGCTGCGGCAGAATCCCAGCCTCGAGATGACGCCGCGGACGTTCCTGTTCGCCGGCAAGGCGGCGCCGGCCTATCGGCTCGCCAAGTTAATCATCAAGTTCATCAACGATCTCGCCGCCACGATCGACGCCGATCCGGCCGTGAAGGGACGGCTCAAGGTCGTCTTCCTGCCCGACTATTGCGTCTCGCTGGCCGAGCGGTTGATTCCCGCTGCCGACGTTTCCAACCAGATCTCCACCGCGGGCTACGAGGCGAGCGGCACGAGCAACATGAAGTTCATGATGAACGGCGCGCTGACGCTCGGCACGCGCGACGGCGCAACCATCGAAATGGCGGAGGAAGCCGGCCAGGAGAACCTCTTCCTGTTCGGCTTGACGGCGGCCGAGGTGGCCAACAGCCGCAGCTGGTACAATCCGCAGTGGCATTACGACAACGAGCCCGAAACCCGCACTGCATTGGATTTGTTGCGCTCTGGCCATTTCAGCTGCGGCGAGTCGGGCGTGTTTGCGCCGTTGCATGACGCGCTCTTGGCGCACGGCGATCACTACATGCACCTGGCGGACCTCAAGTCCTATCTCGAGGCGGACGGGAAGCTCACCACTTTGTATGCCGACGGTGACGCGTGGGCGCGCAAAGCCATCCTGAACGTGGCTGCCAGCGGGAAATTTTCGAGCGATCACACGATCGCGCAATATGCCCACGAGATCTGGAACGCAAAACCGTGTCCGATACCATGAGAGGGGCCGGCAGATGAGCCCCTTGCACGCTTCGCTCTGGCCGCCGTTTCCGCCGGATTTTCGTGCGAGCGGAATCCTGGCACACGTCACCTCGCTGCCGTCCGATCGCAGCATAGGCGATTTCGGCCCCTCGGCGCGGCAGTGGATCGACGTGCTGCAGGCCGCCGGGCAGACCTGGTGGCAGATCCTGCCGCTCGGACCGGTCGGCGACGGGGATTCTCCCTACTGCTCGCCGTCGTCGTTCGCCGCCAACGAACTGCTGATCAGCCCGGACGACCTGATCGAGGATGGGCTGCTGCAGCCCGGCAACTGCGACGAGACCGCTCTCGCCACCGACTCGGTCGATTACGCTGCCGTCCTTCCGTTCAGGCGGCGGCTGGTCAGCGACGCCTGGCGCGGTTTCGCGGCGCGTGCAAGCGTCGACTTGCGGGCTGCCTTCGAGGCGTTCTGTTGCGACCAGTGCCACTGGCTGGACGACTATGCGCTGTTTTGTGCGCTGAAGGCCAGGTACGGCGGGCGCTCCTACCTCGAATGGCCAAGCGAGCTGGTGCGCCGCGACAGCGGCGTCGTGGACGCGGCACGCCGCCAACTGGCGCCGCAGTGCGAGCGGATCAGGTTTGGGCAGTTCCTGGCATTTCGCCAGATCGGACGCTTGAAGGACTACGCCCACGCCAAAGGCGTGCACTTGCTCGGCGACCTCCCGTTTTATGTCTCATCCGAATCCAGCGACGTGTGGGCCGAGCCGCAGCTGTTTCGACTGGACGAGCGCCGTCGGCCGCTGTTCGTCGCCGGCGTGCCCCCCGATTACTTCAGCGCCGCCGGGCAGCTCTGGGGCAATCCCGTTTATGACTGGGAAGCGCTCCGGCGGACCGGCTATCGCTGGTGGATCGATCGGCTGCGGGCGCTGCTGGCGCAATTCGACATGGTCCGCCTCGACCACTTCCGCGCTTTCGCGGCGGGCTGGCACGTACCTGCCGGATCGGCGACGGCGCAACCGGGCAGCTGGGTAGCCGGACCGGGCGCAGACTTCTTCACCGCCGCGCAAGCGGCGATCGGCAGACTGCCGTTCGTGGCCGAGGATCTCGGCGTGATCACCCCGGATGTCGTGGCGCTGCGCGACCGGTTCGGGCTACCCGGGATGCGGGTCCTGCAATTCGCCTTCGACGGCTCGAGCGACAATCCGCATCTGCCCGCGAACTATGGCCGCAATGCCGTCGTCTATACCGGGACCCACGACAACTCGACCAGCCGCGGTTGGTTCGAAAGCTTGCCGGAATGGCTACGGGAGAAAGTATGGAAGTCGCTGCAGCGGCCGCCGACGACCTGCGCCGGCGCGGCCTCGGCCCTGATCGAAGCCGCGTGGTGCTCCTCCGCGGCCTTGGCAATCGCCCCGTTGCAGGATCTGCTCAATCTCGGCGACGAGGCCCGCATGAACCGGCCGGGCGAGCCCGAGGGCAATTGGCGCTGGCGGTGCACTCCCGCAATGCTCACTCCCGGTATCTGGCAGCGCCTGCGCAACCTGACGGTTGCTTCGAGCAGGGCGTGCGAGGTCGAGGACAAACGTACGCTCCTCGGCAAAGGTCCTGACATAGATCAACCCGGCTCGCCCCGTCCGACGCCACTGTAGGGGCGGCGGCAAGGGCGGAGGTCGACATGGCTCGCAGCCACACGTTCAAGGGCATCTCGGGCAAGGAATACGAGTACTATCTTACGTCGTTCGACGAGGTAAACCACGCCCCGTTGCGATCGGGCACCTACGTGGTGACAGTGCTCTGCTCCTCGGGACCGGTATTTCTCTACTGCCGGGAGGCGCGCTGTCTGCGTGAGGCGCTGCTGTCCGAAAGTCTCCCCGACCAGCGGAAAATATGTCGGAGGCTAGCGCTTTACACGCGCAGCGATCCGGACCAAGACAACAAGCCGGCCCGAGACGCCGAGGTACAGGACTTGATGCTCTACTCCCGGTTTGGGTCGGGCGAGGCAATGCGCAGCGACGGCGGTTTCGGCGACCAGGACTGACCCATTGCAGCAGTTTGGCCTCCGGATGTTGGCACGGCATCGCTGCGTCACACCGAATTCGGTTGCGGCGCCATTGCGCGCTCCACAGGCGCAGGGCACGCAGCGCCGTATCGGCGAGCTGCGGCATAAACGACGGTGTCGGCAGCTCGGGCTCAAAGGCACTCATGCGCGGCGGTTTTCCGAATAGCATTCCTCGAGGAACCGGCGGAAATTGAAGCCGTCGAGGAACAGGCCGACCTAGGTGGCAGCGAAGTTCTTGCCGTCGTTGGTCCCCTTGCCGCGCTTGGTCAACAGCATCAGGCAGCGCAGCGCACGAAGATATAAGCGAAAGCTGGTGAGCGGCAGCACCGCTCGCGCAACCCAACCGCGCCGCGCCTTGCCGTAGGCCATCCAGTTGATGAACAACACGATATGCCGCGTCCCCTCGTACATCAGCATTCCGAAGATCTTCAAGACATCGGGCAGCAGAAACTCCGATTGCCGCCATCTTGAACAACCCGAAGCCGAGGAACAAATCGAGACACTCGCCAACGCCGCGGTCCTTGAAGCGCCGCTCGATATTGTAGCTGATGTCCTCAATCGGGCGTGCGTCGAGGCCGTATTTCATGACTCGAATCAGCTGTGCGTGGCGCGACTCATCCCATCCCTCAGAGAGTCATTGCATCCTTCAGCCACTGGATCGCTCACCGTTTCGGTGAAAACGGCGACGATCGCGCCGGCCCGCCGCTCCGTATAGAAGAATCCTCCCAGAAGGGGGCGGCGCGCAGCCGCGCGAGCGCATCCTGGTCGAGCTTAGGCCATGGCAGCGTCGACGGGTCGTATTCCGTGAAACTCCTTTGAAATGGCGACAGAACGCGTCGCGCTTTCCCGGCGTGGCGCAATTCGAAAGCGCAGCATCAGGTTCTCGGCAAATAGCCGACGCCTTGAGGCACGAAACTGCCTGCATGTTGGAGCCGAGGACCCGCTGTTAAACCTTGCGGCCGTTGAGCGCCTGGGAGGGACGAACTCGCCATGATCTCAGCCTCAGCCTGAGACCAATGCTCAACATCACGTCCTTCGGGCTTTCCTTCGCTTTCCCATAGGGTGTACGCGCGCTCGGCAATGGCAGTGTGCACCGCTTCGATGGTGCAAGGGGCTGCATTGGCTGGTGTCATCGCCGTCTCCTTCGCTGCCGTCACCTGTTGGAAGGATCGCGTCGCCTGCCGGGCAAGACCTTGATGCACATCAAGGCCAGTGGCGATGGCCGCACGGTTCGGATACATGACATTTGGCCTCCGCCTTCTTGACCTAGATCAATTGACGCTTCGCGACTCAGCGCAAGCTTCTTGTGGTTGGCCCTTACAATCTCGGACGTGGTTGGGTGGGCTCCGACTTCGCGGCTGCCTTCGGTCGCCCGGTGAAAATAGTCAACGATGCCGCGTTGCAGGCACTCGCTGTTATAGGGGTGGCAAAATGCACTTTCTCGGCCTGGGACCGGGGCTCGGGAGTGCCATGATTGTTGACGGCATCGTAGAACGATGGAACTCGCCCATCTGCCCTACAAGAAGGGTACGTTCGAGAGCTATGCCGGACGCGCCGGCCTGGAACGCGTAGGCAAGAAGAGGTGTGGCATCTTTGTCGGGGCCACTTGTTCGCCGCATTCGCCGCCGTCCCGCGAATGCGGATAGTTACGGTGGGTTGCAGAGGCGTCGAGATCGGCTGCACACGTCAAAATGCCATCCGAAAAGCGTCAACGGTACCCATCAATAATACACTAGACATGAGACTTTTAATCCCCGACAACAGCTAGCGGTTCGCGATGGCAGGTTTGCCGGTGGGTCCGCAGCTGGAGCGTGGCACGCCGATTGCGACGACCTTTGAGTCGATGGCGAGGCAGCCCTTTTTCCACTCGCCAGCCAATCTCTCGCCCTCGATCTCGACCACGCCGTAGCCGTCGGGCAGGTCGTTGGCGTACGCGCCCTCGAAGTGGACCGAGTCGTTCCAGACATACTGCCCTGGCCCCTCGCGCCTGCCGTTGCGGTAGAGACCGGTGAAGCGATCGATCGGGCGGCCATGCTCGTACCACTGCGCTTGGCCGGGTCCATCCGGCAGCTTGCCGCGGCAGCGGCCGCGCCAGACGACGTTGTCCTCCGGCTCGGGATGCCAATCCCACATTCGGCAGCCGAGTTGGGTGTCGAACAGCCAGGCGCCGCTGTCGCACGGCGTGGTCCAGCTGATCTGCAGCGAATCCAACTCGCCCGGGGGACATTCGAAGTGGGCTTGAGCGGTCGCGACCTGCTGCGCGTGTACCGGCCCCGCCGCCAACAGCAATGCCAACGCGAGGACAACGTGCAACTGGCGCCTCGTGGCGCCCAAGCCGCCAATGGCGGCAATGCAGGCCGCGGCGAGAACGAAAACGATGGTCAACTTCTCACCTCCTGGAGCCCGCGACACCGGTGGAAAGACGCAAAGCAACATGGTCAGGCTCTTCGATCCGGGTGCAGGGTCTAAGGGCGGGGTCCGGATAGATCAGGCGGCGGACAGCCGCGGAACACAGCGATCCTATCTTGCGGGCTTCAGGGTGACATCGGCTACGGCACCGGCCACGTTCAAGCCGACGCCCTCTTCGACGCTTACGGGTTGTAAAGTGACTTGGCCGGTGTTGCCGCCCACCAAGGCATTGGCCGCGATCCCGACTCCCGCGTTGCCTTGTATCGTCGGACCCGCGTAGCTGCCGGCGAGCGCACCGGGACCGATATTGCCGGCGGCAAAGATCAGCCAAACGATCTGCGAGTCCTGGGTGTAGCCGATGTCGACACCGAAGCGCCTGATCTCGCCAGCATAGCGCTCACCCGTGCCGTCCGTGCGGGTAAAGATGCAGCCCAGCGCCTTGGTGGACCCGAAGACGAAGCCGGCCCCGCCGGCAACAGTGCACGACAGCGAACCGACATTGACCCCCTTCCGGGACGCCGAAAGCGAGGCGCCCTGTTGCGCATGGGCGACCAATGCTCCCAGCGCCACGGCCGAGAGCGTAACCAAAATCAAAGACGATCTATTCATGTCAGGTCTCCTTCGCTTCGATGACCCACGGCCGTCAGCCAAGATGGCTCTGCCGCCAGCCCCGACGGGACGCTAATTCCGCCTGGCCAGGTTCGGCTCGATACCGGCCGAAATCCGGTTTGCGAGTTTCTCCAGAGCGAGCGACATGGCGGCGACCACGGCGTCATCGCGCGTGCCTGCGACGGACTCCTGCAAGGTCGCCTGCGCCGTCGCCAAGGATTTTTGTCCGGTTCCGTCGGTGATGGTCCAACGCGCCGTCAGCACGACCGGGCCGTCGTGGACGACGTCGAACCTCAGGACGTCGACCGCGACTCGCATGACGGGCGGGTCGATCGGCTGCGTCGACGTGACGGCGACACCATTGAGGTGCGCCGCAAGCGATGCCGCCAGCAACCGGGTCGCCCCAAGCGAGAGTCGCTCGGCCCAGCGCCCGGTTTCGCTTGTCACCACTTCGCGGTCGCGCCTCGTCACAATGTCCCGAGTGTCAAGGTAGTCGGGAAGCACCACCCGTTCGACCTGAACGACTGGCGAGGCCGCGCCCAGCGTCGCACTGGGATCGACCGTTGCCGTTGTCCGCAGGACATATTCTCGAGGCGGTGGCCCTGCACAGGCCGACAAGGCCACGACCAGGGCCAAGAAGAACGGCAGAGCACTCATAGTTCGAAGCGGACGATCGACTGAGAGAACTCTGCTCATTTGCCCGACCTCCCCAGAAGGACTGCATTCGGGTTGCGCTCGATCGTCGCGGCGAAGTCGCGCAAGGAGCTCGCAGTGGCAGACAGATCCTGGATGGCCGCTTCGAGATTGCTGCGGAATGGCGACCGCACCTGCGCGAGCCCGTTCAGCGAGTCGAGGAAAATCGAGGCCTGGCGGGCCGCGCGATCGGCCGAATTGAGGACACGACTGAGTTCGGCGCTGCGCGGCCCGACCTGCTGGCGCACATCGACGAGAAGGGCATCGAGATCGCGCAGGGCTGTCGAGGCCTCTTCCTTGACGCGGATGATCGCCTCGTCGCCAGTGTCAAACGTCCGGTGGGCGGCAACTAGGGCGCCGTTGGCATTGCCGACCAAGGGATCGAGCACGGCATCGACGTGCTTCAGGACGTGATCCAGGGAAGCGAACGCCCCCTGCACCGAATCGGCCAGGTCCTGGAGCCGGAGCTTGGTGAGTTGTGCCCACAGCTGGCCGAGTTCCGAGGGGACTGTCGGGATCTCGAGCAGGTCGGGCGAGGCGCCGGTCCGTCTCGCGGGCGTGTCAGGCTCCAATTCCAGATCGACGCGCAACTGCCCGGTCACGAAGCTCTGCATCTCCAGCTTCGCGCGCAGCCCGGCGGCGATGAGCCGCTCGAATTCCGCCCGATCGCCTGTCAGCTTCCTGCCGCCTTCCCAGCTGATCTGCTCGGATTGGAACTCCATGATCACGGGGATGCGGCCGGTCATGCTTGCCGTCGAGAATTCCACTGTGACGTTCGTGACCAGACCGATGCGTACTCCATGGAACGTCACCGGGGCGCCGACGTCGAGACCCGAGACCGGCTCGCTGAAGAACGCCACCGCGTGTAGCGTTCTGGCAAACATCTTGGTCCCGCCAAAGAACAGGACACCTCCCGCGGCAAGGCCAATTGCGCCGAGGATGAAGGCGCCGACGATCCCTGCCCGTGTCGTCATGAGCCTGTTCCCCGGGCGGCGTCCGTTGCGCGACGCCCGCGCTCCATGAAGGCCCGCACAGTGGGGTCGCCACAACCGTCCCGCAGGCTTCGCGGCGCGCCGCGCGCGATGGCGCGACCGGTCTCGCCGTCAAGAAAGATCCCGTCATCACATATGGCAAACAAACTGGGCAGCTCATGAGTGACGATGACCACGGTCGCGCCGAGGCCGCTGCTCAGCTCCAGGATCAGGTCGTCGAGCCGGTTGGAGGTAATGGGATCCAGCCCCGCCGACGGCTCATCGAAAAACGGAATGTCGGGGTCGAGCGCCAGAGCGCGCGCCAAGGCCGCGCGCTTGCGCATCCCGCCCGAGAGCTCGGACGGCATTTTCTCGGCCGCGCTTTCCAATCCGACGAGAGCCAACTTCAGATCGACGAGGGCACGGATTGACGACGCGTCAAACAAGGTAAACATCTGCAACGGCAGCGCGACGTTCTCGCCAACCGTCATCGAACTCCACAGTGCGCCACCTTGGGACAGCACGCCGAAGCGGCGGCGAATCTCGATCCGCCGCCGCTCTCCGGCCGCCTCGTAATCCTCACCGTCGACCAAGACGGTTCCGGTCGCAGGTGACAGCAATCCGATCATCGCCTTGAGTACGGTGCTCTTGCCGCATCCGCTGCCGCCCATAACCGCGAAGATGGAGTGCGCCCGCACCTCGAAGCTCAGATCCCGCTGGACCACGTTCGTGCCGAAGGCAACCGTCAGGTTGCGCACCTCCAACCGGCTGAGCAAGGATTCGTCTCGCGACATCGCTCAGATTCCCATGGCATTCGTGCAGGCGGTGAACAGGGCGTCGAGCGCGATGACACCAATGATTCCTGCCACCACCGCGCTGGTGGCCGCGCGTCCGACCTCGGCAGCGCTTCGCCCGGCGCGCAATCCTATGTGACAGCCGGCGAGCGCCACCAAGGCGCCGAAGGCGAGGCTCTTGACCAAGCCGATGGCGAACTGGCGGCCCGCAACGGCCTCCTGTAGCTCCACCAGGAATGCGCTCGAAGTTATGTTGAGGGTCGCAATGCCGACGACATAGCCCCCGAGCAGTCCGACCGCGCAGCCGTAGAGGTAGAGCAACGGCATCATGGTCACAAGCGCGAGCACCCGCGGCAGCACCAGGAAGTCGAACGGCGGGATGCCGAAGGTCTTCAGCGCATCGATCTCCTCGTTACCCTGCATGGTGGCGATGTGCGCTGCGTAGGCGCCGCCAGTGCGGCCGGCCATTACGATCGCCGTCATTACGGCGGCCATCTCCCGCACCATGGCAATGCCGACAAGGTCCGCGACATAGATCCCGGCGCCGAAACGCCGGAACTGCACTGCACCGATGAAGGCGAGAATGTCGCCGACGAGGCCATTGCAGATCGCCACGATCAGAAGTGCGCCGAAACCCGCCTCGCCCGCGAGCTGCAGTACGTCGACTGCGCGGGTGCGAGCCCGCCCAGCAAGCGCGACTGGCGCGCGCAAGGCACTCTCGCCGACCAGCGCGGTCGCCAGACCGACTTCCTTTCCGGCACGGAGAACGTTCTCGCCGGCCCGAACCGCGATGGACTTGTGAGCCACCTTGCGAGAGCCGTGGGTTGCAGAGGTGGCCGCGGCGGTGAGGGCGAGCAGTTGCCTTGCCGCTTGCGGAACGGCGGCATCGTCGATCCGGATGCCAGTTGCGGCGCGCGCGCGGTCCCGCACCATGCGCAGGAACACGACCAACCCACAGTCCCATTGGCCGAGCTGGGCACAGTCGATTCGTAACGTGCCGTTGCCCGCTTCGTCGACCGTGCGCCGTGCATCGGCGGGTGACCGAACGCCGGTGCGGCACGCGATCCAGTCACCGGCAAGCCTCAGCACCGTGTCGGGCCCGCGATGTTGCACTGTCCATTCGGGCGGATGGAGAGGTCCGCCGTTCATTGGCTCAGCAGCTCGCTGCGGCTTGCCCCCATCCGGCTGTCGACGGTCAGGCAGTACTGGCGCACCGCGTCCATCGAAAGGCCGGGCTTGCTCTGCACGACGATGAATTTCGCGCTCGGGTTTCGCCGCATGTGCTGAATCCGGTACGCGAAGTCACTGGCGTGCCAGATCGAGCTGTGTTCCGAAAAGACCTGGCTCTCCTGGCAATAGCAATCGTCCCAATGGACGTGATAGTCGAACAGGTTTCCGGCCCGCTCGGCCGCGCTGGTATAAAGCGCGTATTCGGTCCAGGGGACCGTGCCGATTCTGCTCAGAATCCGCAGCGACAGGGCGACTTGCCAACTCAGCAGGCCGCGCCCGACATGCTCGAGTGCCTGGTCTGAAAGGTCGCTGTGCAGGACGTTCGGCGTGACCGAAAGACCGTGCGCTGCCGCATCGTAAGGCACGCCCACGTACCGCGCCGTGCGCTGCCACCAAGCGTGCTGCCGCTTAGGTTCCCAGCGCGACAGCGCCCGACCATCCTGGATGAAGGTCGTGGCGTCGAAATCGTCGACGCAGAAGACATCGGCATCGAGGGTGAGATAGCCGCCAAGCGCCAACGCTGCGGGCACCAGCAGTTTGACGATCTGCTGCCGGTACCACCCCGGCATGGCGTAGAATGAGCTGAACCGAGGAAAGAACTCGCGCTCGCCGTAGACCGACACGAGGACGTTCGGAAAAGCCGGGAGCCGCACTTGCACCTTGTCGACGTCGCGTTCCGGCGACACGATCAGAAGCTGCAACGGCCTACGGTCCCGCCAGTGGCGTGCCAGCGATTCGATTAGCAATGCCGCCCGCTCCAACTCGTTGCCGCCACGCAACTTGCGCAGGGCAAGCGGCAAGACGGCGTGTCGGATCTCGGTGAACATCGGCATCGATGAACCGGGGTTAAAGGGCCAGTCACGCGCGACGGGTGGATGAATTAAACGCCGCGATGAAACGCAAAGAGTTGCTGTCCCAGACTGCTTCATCATGGCCGGGTGCTCCATCGCGACGATCATCGTCATTTGCTGCGTCCCGCTCCATTAGGCGAGAGTCGTATCGGCTTCTCCTTCGGCTGGTCGGACTAAACTATTGGCTTAGATGGGCGAAATGGATCTTGCCGGCCCTTGCCTCTATCTGATCGGCGCCTATCCGCCTCGGCGGTGGGTGCATGGGCCTGCCTGAGCACGAGCGGACGAGCCACAAGGCCGCCGGCCGAGCAGACGGGATCATTACTCTTTCGGGCGCTGACCAGGGCTGCCACATAGTGCAGTGCCGTGCGCCGACAAGGTTCCCCGCCAAATATGCGGTGCCGGCCAGCACCCGCTCGCCCATGAGCTGGCCCATTTGGTCATTGGACACCACGGGCCACAGGCTGCCACCGCCGTCAGGCGAGTTCGGCAGACTTCACCTCCATCAGGGCAAGCAGACGTGCGATCGCCTGCTCGATCTCCACGGTCTTCTGTTCCGCGGCCCGCCTTTTCGCGGCCAGCAGTGCGCAGCGGTGCACGGATTCGAAATCCCCGTAGGGCAGCTCGTGGTGACGCGTGGTTCCTTCCTGATAAGCGCTGTTCGTACCGAGGAACCAGTTGCCATACGCGGCGAACCCATGCGCCTCGACGAACTCGTTCTCCATTCGCGTCGTCGGATGATGCTCGCTCCAAGCCTCCGGCTCGTCATAGACGAACTTGCCCCGCGCGATCAAATTCTTCGCCTGTCGGTAGGCAACCGGGTTTAGCGCAGCGTTCACGCGGTGCCTCCCCGCAGGGTCACACTACGTATCCGCAGAAGCCTTGCCGGCATCCATATTTGCAGTGGCGCCCAAGAGCGATCGCGGCGGCAGCGCACGTCGCGCGCACTTGGTTGGCAGCACGAACTGGACCACGGTCCCGTGCGGACTATTGGCGACCGCGCACAAGTGTCCGTCATGGGCCTCGATGATCGACCGGCAGATCGCCAGCCCGCTGCTAATGTCGCCGGGATTAGCGCCGTAGACCGGCTCGAACAGGCGGTCGGCGCTGGCCGGGTCGAGCCCGGGACCGCGATCCCGAACGGCGACCAGGACACCGTCTCGCACCAACTCCGTCGCAACGAGGATCTCCCGTGGCTGATCGACCGTGTCGCACATGGCCTCCGCTGCGTAACGGATCAAGTTGAGGAGCACCTGCTGCAGCTGGATGCTGTCGCCCGTCACGATCGGCAGGTTCGCGCCGAGGTCTGTCTTTAAGGACACGCCCTCTCGCCGGGTCACGCCCCAGCTCAGCCTGACGGCGGTGAGGATGGCGCTATTGATGTCTACGGGGCGCTTGTGGCTGGCTTCGGTCGGCCGCGAACTGTCGATCATGTTTATGAGATCGCGAGCGACTTTGCCGCTTTCGATGATGTCTGCGATTGCCTGCCGGGCTTCATTGAGATTGGGCTGCTCGCCGTTGAGCCAATTCAGTGCGGCTTTGGCGTTGAGGAGCATCGCCCCCACCGGATTCTTGACCTCCTGAGCGAGCAGAGTCGCAATCTCGCCAAGCGCCGCGCGGCGATCGAGATGTGCGCTGCTGGCGGCGCAGGCTTTGACGCCGCTGGGAAATTCATGGGCTCCTGTCGCCGTTGCGGGCATATCGCGAAGGCCATGACTTGCGGACTTTGGCCATACCGTGCACAAGGTTTGGCAGCCTGCTGCCCGGCGTGCGGATCGGTCAACGTCCAGCCGGCCCTCGATTGCAATCGCTCTGCTCATCGCCAGCTCTCCCTATGCGGCTGCAGCGGTTGCGAATTGCCGCGCCACACAGATCGCAAGCTACCGAGCCTGGATTGCAAAGTCCTGCGAGCAGCCTGAATTAAACTGAAATCCGTGGCGCCCTTCAGGTTGAATCCTGTGCGTGGCATGAATCCCGTGGCTCGAAATCAGGCAGCACGCGCTGTCGATGTTCTGACCAACGGCGATTGCCTATGTACGAGATAGGCTGCGGGAGAGACCAACACCCCGACACCGGCAAAACATATCCGGCTGCTGGTTGCCGCCTGTGGATCGAACTCGACGCCTTTTGGCAGCGACAATGCAATGGGCGCGAAAATCAGACGCGATTACGAGTGACGAGGTTAGGGCAGCTTGACGGGCCGCTCATCCCGACTGTTAAAAAACCTGGATCGTGATAAATCCAGCTATGGACAGTGCTCCGGAAGCACCCTCCTGCTTGGCCTTTGGACGGTTTCTCCTGCGTCCGCTTCAGCTTGAGCTGCTGGCTGACGGCCACCCGGTCAAGCTTGGTAGGCGCGCCTGCGACGTGTTGATAGCGTTAATCGAGGCACGTGGCGCTGTCCTCAGCAAAGAGGCGCTGATGGAGCGCGTTTGGCCCGGTCGCATCGTCGAGGAGAACGCCCTGCAGTCGCAGATCTCGGCCTTGCGGAGCGCTTTTGGAAGGGACCGCGAGCTAATCCGCACGGTTTCGGGCCGCGGCTATCAGTTTATTGGCGAGTTGCGCGCCCAATCACCGCGGGAGACTAAGCCGGTTGTTTCCCGCTTCGCCACGTCGACGGCGGCGAAACGGTCGCCGCCAAGCAACCTGCCGCTCCCGGTGTCCGAGCTCATCGGACGCGGCAACGAACTAGGTGAAATTGAACGCCTGGTGATCGACCATCGGATGGTGACCCTCACCGGGGCCGGCGGCATCGGCAAGACATGCCTCGCGCTGGCGGCCGCGCACCGTTTAGTGCGGCGATTCCCTGATGGCATCTACGTGGTCGAGCTGTCGGCGCTGTCGGATCCGCGCCTGGTACCGGCCGCCATCGCGGTTGCGGCAGGGCTGGAATCGGGCGGCACCGTCACTGCGCGGCAAGTGGCCCGGGCGCTAGCTGACCGGTGTCTGCTGCTCGTCCTGGACACGTGTGAGCACGTAGTCGCCGCCGCGGCGGCCATGGCGCAGGAACTGCTTCAGGCCGGCGCCGCGGCTCATGTCCTAGCCACGAGTAGGGAACCGTTGCGCGCCGAGGGCGAATGGGTTTGTCGGGTGCTCCCGCTCGCTGTGCCGGAGGCGGAAGCATCAGATACCGATTTTCTCGCCTATGGCTCGGTGCGCCTGTTCATCGAGCGGGCGCGCGCAGTGAACTCGCGGTTCACTCCCAACGCGGAACAGTTGGCGACGATCGGAGCGATCTGCCGCCGGCTTGACGGCCTGCCGCTGGCGATCGAACTGGCCGCGGCGCGAACCGTCGCGTTGAGCGTGAACCAACTGCTTGCCCTTCTCGACGATTGCTTCCGCTTGCTGATCGGTGGCCGCCGGACAGCGCTCGCGCGTCAGCAGACGCTGCGAGCGACGCTGGAATGGAGTCACGATCTTCTGCCGGAACCCGAGAGCGTGCTCCTCCGGCGTCTGGGCGTATTCAGCGGCGCGTTCAGCCTAGGAGGCGCCATCGCGGTCGCGACGAGCGCCGAGCTACCGGCGGCGCGGGTCATGCAGGGCCTCATGGATCTGATCGCGAAATCGTTGGTCGTGGCCGATATGCGAGCTGCCGCGCGCTACCGGCTGTTGGATACAACGCGCGCCTTCGCGATCGAGAAACTCGCCGCCGCCGGAGAAAGTAATCTCCTGGCCCAGCGGCATGCCGAATATTATCGTGCTGTCTTCACGCGGGCCGAATCCGAAGTCGAAGCCTTGCCGGCGACCGATTGGCTCGCGGAGTATCGGCCCAAGCTCGACAATTTGCGCGGCGCGCTCAGCTGGGCTTTTGCTGCCGCCGGCGATACCGCAATCGGAATCGGTCTGGCGACGGCGTCGGTGCCGCTTTGGTTCGAATTGTCACTGTTCGGCGAGTGTCGCGGCTGGATGGAGCGGGCGCTCGAGGCGCTCGGCACCGACGATCACGTTCGCGAACGGGAAATGATCCTACGCAATGCCCTCGGTTATTCGCTGTTGTTCTCGCAAGGCGCGAACGATCGAGCGCAAACGGAACTGACACGGTCTGCCGAACTCGCCGCTGCGATGGGCGATCTCGATTACCGGCTGCGCTCGCTGGCCGGATTGGCGAGTATTTCCAATCGCGCGCACGACTTTCGCGCGGCCGTCGCCTTCGGGCGCGAGGCTCAGGCGGCAGTGACCGCGGCGTCGGACCCGGTCGTCACCACCCTGGCCGACTGGATCCTGGGTGTTTCGCTGCACCGGCTGGCGGAATATTCCGACTGCCTGACCTATGCCGAACGGACGTTTCGACAAACCCAGCACCCGGCGGTTCGGCGGGCGCATATCGCCCGGGTGGGCAGAGATACGTTCATCTCCGCCGGCGGAACGCTGGCCATGGTTCGTTGGGCATTGGGACTTGTCGATCAGGCGGCGGAAACGGTGAACGCCATGCTGGCCGAGGCCGAGGTTTGCAGCCATTCCAGTTCAGCCTGCCTGGCGTTGACTTGGTGCGGCGGCATCGTGGCCTTTCGCCGCGGCGACATCGCGATCGCCCGCGACGCCACTGCCAGACTTAAGGAGAGAAGCCGCGGCCACGAGCTGGGCCACTATCGAGGCAACGTACTTTGCTTCGAAGGCCAGATTGCGCTCCGGCTCGGTGATGCGGCCGCCGCCGAAGAATTGCTGCGCGCCGGCATCAATCGCGTACGAAATAGCCCTTCGGAGGCGCTTCATTCGATGTTCCTCTCCGCGCACGCGGAGGCATTGCTGGCGTTGGATCGCTACGACGCGGCGTTGGCTGCCGCTACCTACGCGGTCAGGCGCTGCGAAGAGCACAGTGCACTCTGGTGGCTGCCGGAAGCGCTTCGCGTCGAGGGCGAGGTGCTGACTCGAAGTGGCGGTGCCGGCATCGCTCACGCGGAGGCCGAATTCCAACGATCGCTGGAAATGGCGCGCCGACAGAAAGCGTTATCCTGGGAACTGCGCACGGCCGTGACCATGGCGCGGTCGTGGCATGCCCGAGGGCGATCCGCCGATGCCGCCGCCTTGCTGCGGCCGGTTTATAACCGCTTCACCGAGGGCTTTGATACAGCCGATCTCCATACCGCGCGGGCGCTGTTGGATACGTTGCACGTCACCGATGAAGCTGCGGCGAGGAAAGCGCGCCGGGTCCGCTAAAGGCAGGCAACGCCGGCGATGCTCAGCCCAAAGCAGCGCGAGGGTGGATCATAGCGACAAGAGGTCAGGCATCCTGCTGCTGCTCCGGCGTCAAGCCAAGCCTGTCCACCATCCTGCTGAGTTCGGGAAGCGAGCGGGCCTTCACCTTGCGCATGAGGTTGGCGCGATGCACCTTCACCGTCGATTCGGTGATGCCGATACTGTAGGCAATCTGCTTGTTCAGCTGCCCAGCAGTCACCTGCACCATGATCTCGCGTTCGCGTGGGCTGAGAGAGTCGAACCGCTTTCTGAGCTCTTCGTCCGCTTCTGCGCTCTCTCGGCGGGCGTGATCCCGGGCAAGACCGGCTTCGATGGCATCCAGAAGGTCCTGATCGCGGAACGGCTTGGTTAGGAACTCGATTGCACCGGCCTTCATCGCCTCCACGCTCATCGGGATGTCACCGTGAGCAGTGACGAAAATGATGGGAAGTTCACGCTTCGCTGCGGAGAGCGCACGCTGGAGATCGAGTCCGCTTGGGCCCGGCATTCTGACGTCAACGACGAGGCAAGTCGGGCGGTCCGGCAGCTCAGCCTTCAAAAAGTCCGTAACCGACGGAAACTGTTGCGTATCCACGCCCACGGACCTCATCAAACGGCCAACCGAGTCGCGAAACTCCGCGTCGTCGTCCACAATCACGACACTGGGGCTGTTATCCCTCATAGGCGACCCTTGGGTCAAAGTCTCCGCGCTGAGTGTAAGGACAATCGTCGAGCAGGAACAGTACCCCCGCGCCAACACGCGAAGGCATAAGCGATGGCTTAGGTGAGGTGGCGTTGGCTTGACCCGTAATTGCACTAACATTACATGGAGAAGCGAGCATGAGGTGGCCGTGTAACGTGGCTAGGATGCGCCCTGAAGACACTTGATGCGCGACTTGCGATTGATCGCGATAGTCGACGACGATCAGCCGTTCCGCGACTCGATGAAAAGGCTTATGGTTTCGCTGGGCTATAGTGTTGAAGCTTTTCCATCGGCCGAGAATTTCCTGGCGTCGCCGTCGCTTTCCGAAACCGCCTGCTTGATCGCGGACGTCAACATGCCGGGAATGACCGGACCCGAGCTCCACAGACACCTCCTCGACGCCGGGCGCGCGATTCCCAGCATTCTTGTCACAGCGTACCCGGACGACCGAATCAGGAACGGTGCGTTGAGGCAGGGCGTCCTCTGTTTCCTGTACAAGCCCGTGGACGATCAGGACTTGGAAGAGTGTGTTCGTTCTGCTCTCCACGAGCCGTGACGCTCCATCGGGTCAAGGCGACGGGTTGCGCCATGCCGACAGCGTCCATCACGATGGAACGGATCGGTCCTACACGACGCACTTAGCCAAGAATTAAACTTGTCGGTTCTCCCGCATGAACTGGTCCACGCCGTAGGTTCCCCGGACCGAGCGCACGCTAGGGACCCTGCGCCTTCGTCGGTCGTGTCCCGAGAGGTGGTGTAGGTGCTGGGGGTAAGTAGCCCGGCGACACGACCGCCAACGAGTCTGGCGGCGGCGGGCTACTTATCCCCAGCGGTGGTCACCGACGATTTCCGGGTTAGGGTCGGGTTGCGGAGACCAATGGGACACGATCCGCTTGATTCGTGGATCGCCGCGTAAGTAGGCCGTCGACCAAAGTAGAAAAGATCCCGGATAGTACCGACGATCCGCATGGCCGTGACCTTGCTGCAGCAACCGCTGCCCTTGCGGAAAAATTGGCCAAAAATATTCACCAACGTGCGCCATGATGGCAATTGCGTGAGCGCTCACAGCATGTCGAGGGTAGCCTTCGCGGCTCTCAGATCCGCCGTCTCGAACCCTTCCGTGAAACGACAATAAACGCGCTGCAGAAGTGTCTTGGCCTTGGGAAAGGAGCCCTGTCGCTGCTTCAGCCGTGCAAGGCTTGTCGCCGTACGCAACTGCCACGACAGCGCGCCCTGCCGGCGAGCCAGCTCAAGGGACCGTCGAAAGCTGTGTTCGGCGGCAGCCGCGTCCGACGGCTCCAACCGCAGCAGGATCTCGCCCCTTACGCGTAGGGCTTCGGGCAACCACCAAAGTGCGCGACGGCGCTCGCAACGTTCCGCCGCCTGGCTCGCCGCATCACATGCTCTACCGGGATCCAACGGTGCGAGAACCTCGGCGTATTTGCTGAGGAACATCGTGTATAGGACTTCGTATCGAGCCTCGCGAAGGCGATCCAGGCTCTCGCGGAGCAGGGCTTGTGCCTGCTCCGTCTTGCCTTCCTTGGCCAGGAGATAGCCCTCGTACCCAAGGCCACACGCCTCGTAACTTGTGAACAGGTGCGTCTGCGAAACCTCTTTCAGCTCTGCGATCCGGCTGGCGGCCGAGGCCCAACTTCCACACCACATGTCGATGGGACAGGCATTCCATACGAGGATCAGGGCCCTCGACATGGGATGGCCGCTCACGATCTCATCCTTGAAGAGCTTATCGACCCACTGCTGGGCTTGAACGGGCAGACCCGTAATCCATAGAGCCGGAGCTGTGTAGCCGCGGAACCGGTCGATCGCGAAGCGGCTAATTTGATTGCTCCGCAGCGCGGGCGTGACCAGACGCTCTACCCTCTCGGCAAATTCAAGGGTGGCGCCATAATCCGCCGCCAGCAGGAGTGAGGGGGCGAGCATCCCATCGGCGGCCAAATGAGCCATCGAGTCGCCCATCGCGCTGGCCACCGTTTGCGCCCTCCGGCCGAGCGCGAAGGCCTGTTCGAGCTCCTCAAGTCGATGGGAAAAGTTGACCAGGGCCGCGAGAGCACGCAGTTCGTATTCGGGATCCCGGAGCACCACCGAGAGAGCTTGTCCGGCCCGCAACGCGGCCCGCGCGCCTTCGTCCATGCCCAGAGTAAGCATGGCGGCGAGGCCTAAGTTCACCTGCAGAACCATCTCGAGCCTGGTCCCGCGATCGTCGGCCTCCAGGCGATCCAAGGCGCGCCGCGTCCATTCGCGGTATTCGGACAGGCGCGACAACTCGAACCACAGCGGGGATGACGCCGCCGTCAGCCGAACCGCCATGGAGGCTTCGCCGTCAGCAGAAAAACCCCAGGTAAGCGCCCCCCGCAGATCGTCGATGAAGCCGCCGTAGTCCCTCGACCACTCGACCACCGCTCCGACTCTCCAGTCGTGTTCCGCCTGCTCGAAAAGCCGGAGATAATGGTCAGCGTGAAGACGTGAAACGATTTCGTGCTCGGCACTCTGCACGAGTTTATCGAGCGCGTAGGCCCGTGTGGTTTCCAGCAGTCGATAGCGCACCGAGCGGTCTTCGATGGTCGCGACAAGCGATTTCGAGACCAGGCCTGCCAACGTCGCGACGATTTCCACCCTCGACAGGTCGCCTCTCGTTGCGATGCCGACGACGGCCTCGAGATCGAAAACATCAGCGAACACTGCTAGCCGACGCAACAGAATGCGTTCCGGTTCAGTAAGCAGTTCGTAGCTCCAATCGAGAGTCGCCCGTAAAGTTTGATGGCGCGGTACGGTTCGCCTGCCCGCCTGCAGCAGTTTGAAACGGTCATCGAGATGGGCAGCGACCTGCTCAACCGTCAGGGTCGCGGCGCTCGCCGCAGCCAGTTCAATGGCAAGCGGAATGCCGTCGAGATGCCGGCAGATACTTACAATTGCCGCCATCAGCTTGCCGTCCGGCTCGAAGCGCTGACCGGCCGCCCAAACGCGCTCGAGGAACAGGCGAACCGCGCCGTACTGCGAGGCTTTTACGACGTCTTGCGTACCGGCCTCGGGCACGGGCAGGGCGGACACCCGACATACTTGCTCCGCCTCGGCGCGCAATGGCTCGCGACTGGTCGCCAGCACATGTACCTCGGGACCGATCCGAAGCAAGGACTCCGCCGTCGTGGCGGCCCCATCGATGACGTGTTCGCAATTGTCGAGAATGATCAGCATGCCTTTTTGCCGGAGAGCGCGGCCCAGCCGTTCGGCGGTCATGCCGCCCGGAAGAGCCGCCATTCCGACCGCCGAGGCTACCGCCTCGGGAATCAGGTCGAGCGTTTCCACTGACGCCAACTCGACGAACCAGACCCCATCGGCAAACTGCGGCAGCAAACGGTGACCCGCAGCCAAGGCCAGACGCGTTTTGCCGATTCCACCCGGCCCGGTGAGCGTTACGAGCCGATGCCGGCCCGCAAGTTCGAGAACCTCCTCAATCTCCGCCTCCCGGCCAATCAGCTCCGATGCCGGTTGTGGCAGGTTCGACTGTCCCGCTGCTTGTTCAGCTGGATATGGCTCCGCCAGAAGGGGCTCTTCGGCAAGCAACTGATAGCCGCGGCCGGGCACGTTCCGGACCAGGCCGCGATGCCGCCCGAGGGCGCCCCGAAGCTTCGAAATCTGTGCCTGGACAGCGTTCTCTTCGACGACCCGGCCGGGCCAGACCAACTCCATGAGCGCGTCCGTGGTGACAACGGCGCCTTCGGCGTCGGCGAGAGTGAGCAGCACGTCGAAGGCACGGCCGCCCAGCTTGGCGGGCTGGCCGTCGACAAGGAGCTCTCGCCGATGCCGGAACACCCGCACACGCCCCCCCGTCGCATCGCGATGGCCACGCTGCGGGTTCTGCGGCCGCGCATCGGCGGCCGACGTCGTGCGCTCAATCCTTTTCGGGCCCAAAGTGCTGAAGGAACCGTCTGGAAAAGTCGCTTCGGGTAGCGACCGCTGGCTAGCTTAGACGTTCGCGTAAGCGCCCACCATGGCCTCGGCGTTGGGATTGGCCATTTCCTGGCAAGGGCATCGTGGTGAAACGCGGTGCTCGGACACACCATGCTCATAAGGAGGTCCACGTCGCCGTCCGCAATTGCTTCGATGCCGTGGGCCGCCAGCCAGCCGAGCGCGAGGAGAGACCCGCGGCTTCCTGTCAAAGCGTGTGCACCAGTGCTTCCACGCCGAGTCCCCTACGACGCCATCAACGACGGTTGGCCCACTGGTGCGCCCTCGTCGTAGGCCGAGCGAAGGGAAGAAAATGGCCTGCGTGGTGCGAGCCGCGCAGGCCAGTATGGGAGGAAGCAAGGAGCGTGGATCAGCTCATAGCCTTCGGATCGAAAGAGGGCTTTGACCTGTATCAACCTCGCTCGCTGTTGCCTCGAAGATAAGGGAAACCGAAGGCCGCGCTCATCCGCCGCTGCCCCCCTATTTGACCGCTCTCAGCTCGACCTCGCCGATTCCGGCAGCGACGTTCAGGCCGATTGCGCCCTCGACGCTGACCGGCTGTAGGGTGATCTGCTTGTTGCTGCCGCCGATCAGGACGTTGCCGTTGGCGCCCACGCCGACCGTCGCGCCGGCCGTAGCGCCGGCATAGGCACCGCTGAGCGCGCCTGGCCCCACATTGCCTGGGGCGAACACTAGCCAGACGATCTGCGCTTCCTTGGTGAAGCCGATGTCGACGCCAAACTTCTTGATGCTGCCGGTGTAGCGTTCCGCCACGCCGTTGGTTCGGTTGAACAGGCAGCTCAGCTCCTTGGACGAGCCGAACACGAAGCCCACGCCGCCCGCCACGTTGCAGGTGAGCGAGCCGAGGTTCGCGCCCGACTTGGTTTGCGCGAAGGCCGGGGCGGCCGCCGCGGCGAGGAACAGCAGGCTCGCCGAGGCGGCGAGGATACGCTTCAACATGTGATGACTCCTTGAAGAGAGGGGCGCCGTCTCGGATACGACTGCGGATCCGACGCCTTTTGCGCCCGCAGCGGTGTAACTTTGCCTCGGCTTAGCACCGTGCCGATTTGAGGTAGGTCAATCACTGCTCTGCTTGCGGCTTCGGCTTTGGCGGTCGGCAGGGCGATCCGGTAAGCGCCTGCTGGTGATCTTTACATGCCGTCGATCGCGCGCCGTCACGACACCAGCTGTGGACGGACCCGGCTCACGGCCTCGGAGGTCACGCCGACAGAATTGCTGAGGTGCGTGCCGCTACGCATCGCACAAGTCCTGGCCTGGAACTCGAGCTCCGCGTCGCGACGGACGTGCGCCTGCAGCTTGCCGGCCGGAAAGCGCCAGGCGCTGACCCTTGTTATCGTTTCGGCGAATTGGACAGGCTGAAAGATTGTCGGGAAAGTAAAACGTTTTGCGCGCTCGCTGCTGTCGGCGGCGGCGACAAGACTTCACAACGCACGCGACCTAGGCCGCATCTGCTGGAGCGCCAGCTCAGTCCGCGTCCGCGTCAGGCCGGCTGATCGAATGGATCGGCCTCCGCCGCCTTGCGTGACAGCCCGATGATCCTCAGCTGAACGTAGCGATCTGGCCAAGCCGCTCAGGGACGACGAACTGCTTGAATGCAGCGTTCGGCAATCGGTTCTGGCGCGGCACGACGGTAGAGCAGCGATCCCAATGACTGACACTCCCCGGCGATGCTGGGGAAGGTTTTCCGGCGACAGCTCCCCGCTCGGGCGAACGGGCATGCCCTTGCGCTTCTCTTCGACAAAGGCGCGTAGCGCATCCTCACAGCGAATCAGCCTTGAGCAGTTTAATGGGGCCGACATCTTCAATGCCCCGCGCGTCTTCCGCCTTGCGCAAGGTGGTGAGCAACAGCGCATCGTTTGCGACCTCGAGAGCGCAGATGCGCTTTCAGGCGCTCATGACCAGCCGGCCCAGTGGAGGGCTCGGTCGGGGCGGCACGAAACCCATTCATCATTCGCCGTTGTTCTGGCTCGGCGTCGTGCTCTTCTGCTCTTCCTGGCGGCGATCACGATCTACGTGCTGTCCGACGACCTGTCCTTGCGGCCGCGCGTCACCTGAGTCGTAGTGGCGAATGCCGGCATCGTAGAGTGCGAAGCCAGTCCACCTGACCGCGCCGCACCCGTCGTCAGCCTGATGATCGATGCCACCGCTCGCCGAAACGATAGTCGGCGTCGCGGCGGGCTGCGCCGCCGCAGCACTGTCGCGTGCACGTGGCCGATTGCCAACGCCGGTACCGTAGGCGTTGATGAGCCGCCATGTGTCAGCTCGTCTCCGGCACGGGGACATCGAAGCCGTTTAACGTAACCGAAATCATGCAATACAAGCCGACCAAATTGATGAGCTCAGCGACTCCTAGATCACCGAATGTCGCGACAGCCCGCCGATAGTTAAGCTCAGGTAGCACGCCACCAGCCAGCAGAGCTGCGGTAGTGTCATAGGCGACCTCCTGCTCGGGGGTGAGATCGCCCGGTCGTTGTCCGGCGGTGATGGTGGCGATCTTGTCGTCAGGTAGCCCGCGGAACTCCGCAGCAATAACATGCACATAGATTGCATATGCCGCATGGAATCTCGCGCCCGTCACGAGGATCGCGATCTCCCGAACCGCGCGAGGCAATGTCGGCGACATGGAAAGAGCCTTCAGGAGTTCCCACATCGGACCGCCGAACTTCGAGAAAGTCAGCCATGGATTCCAGGCACCGACCAAAGCGCCGGACGCGTCGATTGCAGACGTTCCTTTGAAATTCGCTTCGAGCCCGCGCCTCATGTCCTCGTAGAGCGCGCGTTGCTCGGGGCTCAACTTCGACGGCGTAAGAAGAGGCAACCGCATTTTCGGCCTCCTGAGTGACGTGATTGCAAACATCGGGGTCTAGATTTAATGCAAACAGTCGGCGCCGCTCGCGTCGCGGAGAAGCTCACCGACATGCATCCCTCCGAGAAGATGCGCCTTTGGGACCAAACTATGCCGACCTGTCGGCACCGCTCCATCTAGCACAGGAGGCGCGCCCTTGGATCTTCATAGAATCGCACTAAACGATGGCTTAGCTTCCGTTCCGCTCCTCTCGACAGGTGACCCTCCGTGGTCGGTCAAAGCGACGGAGGGGCGAGCTTGCTGTCAAGTGGGTGCAGCGCAACTAACATGCCACAGACCGAAAGCTTAGTTAGGTAGGTTCATCAGCTAATGGCGTCCCTGCGCGGTGAAGATCAATCAAGTGGGACTCGATAACTTCAGCGGAGCGCTACCGGGCGGGAAACGTCAACAACACGCTGCTGCACTCTCAGCGGCACTCTCGAGTGAAATAGACGCGCGTCGGTAAACAGACCGAGACCGCATCGAGTTATAGGAGAGCGATATGATGGCTATCAATCAGGGCATGAAAGGATACGAACTACTTCACGACGCGCGTTTAAACAAGGGAACAGCATTCACCGAGACGGAGCGACGTGCATATGGCCTCGAAGGCCTGCTGCCTCCGGCCGTGCTTCCCATCGAACTTCAGGTGGCGCGTCGTCACGACGAGATCGCCAATCTGCACGACGACTTGCAGAAATACCTCGTCCTGTCGGATCTGCAGGCGCGCAACGAGACACTCTACTACGCCGTCCTCATGTCGGATCCGGCCACCTACATGCCACTCGTCTATACGCCGACGGTTGGCGAAGCCTGCCAAAAGTTCGGCCATATTTTTCGCGGACCTCGCGGCATCTATCTCCCGATCACCGCTCGCGGCCGTCTGAAGGAGCTCCTTTCCAACTGGCCTGAAAAAGACGTGCGGTTCATTGTCGTGACCGACGGAGAGCGCATCCTCGGCCTGGGCGATCTCGGAGCCGGAGGCATGGGCATACCGATCGGCAAGCTCGCCCTCTACACCGCCTGCTCCGGCGTGCCGCCACGGCTTTGCTTGCCGGTCGTTCTCGACGTCGGCACCAACAACCACAACCTCCTGGAAGACCCGCTGTACCTCGGATTGCGGCAGCACCGCGTGCGCGGCGGCGAATACTTCGGCTTTGTCGACGAGTTCGTCGAGGCCGTGCAGGCGCTGTACCCGAAATGCTGCATCCAGTGGGAGGACTTCGCGAACATCAATGCGGTCCCTATCCTGGCGCGCTACCGCGGCAAGATCTGCACCTTCAACGACGATATCCAGGGCACCGCGGGCGTTGCGTTGGCCGGCATTTTGGCGGCATTGCGCATTTCGAAGAGCAAGCTCGCTGAGCAGCGTTTCCTCTTCCTCGGCGGCGGCTCCGCGGCGACGGGCATCGCGCAACTCATCAGCCAGTCCATGGCGCTCGAAGGAATGAACATCGGCGAGGCACGATCGCGCAATGCCCTCTTCGACATCAACGGCCTCTTGGTCAAGGCACGAACCGACCTTGCCGAATTCCAGAAGCCGTTCGCGATCGAGCATGTGCCGACCACAAGTTTCGCGGAAGCCGTCAGGGCGCTCAGGCCCACCGGGATCATCGGGGTCAGCACCGTGCCGAAGCTCTTCAATCAGCAGGTCATCGAGGCCATGGCCGAGATCAACGAGCGGCCAATGATCTTTCCATTTTCCAATCCGACCTCGCGTTCCGAATGCACGGCGGAGGAAGCCTACCGCTGGTCCGATGGCCGCGCGATCTTCGCAAGCGGGAGCCCGTTCCCGCCGGTGAATATCGGCGGACGCAGATTCGTGCCCGGCCAGGGCAACAACGTCTACATCTTTCCTGCCATGGGAATGGCCGTGCTCGCCACGGAAGCGACGCGAGTGACTGATGAGATGTTCATTGTCGCAGCCAAGGCCGTAGCGCAGCAGGTCACCGAGGAGCACCTTGCGGCCGGCCTCATCTATCCGCCCCAGAGCCAAATCCTCAAGGCCTCGCTTCACGTGGCCGGATGCGTCGCCACGTATATTTTTGACAAGGGTCTCGCCCGTGTTCCCCTCCCGACGGATATAGGCGCCTTCATTCGCGCGCGTGCCTACCATCCCGTCTATTCGGAGTGAATCCGATGGCATTCGCATTAGAACGACCGGGCAGTCGGCGAAGACATCGCCACCGCGCCGGCGCCCTGCCAGCTGCCGGGCCATCGCCCTGACGAAAGACGATCGGGCGGAAGAGCGTCCGCGCGAGCCCAATTGGGATTGCGATGGATGCGGGGGCGGCCGCCCGCAAGCCGTTGGCACAAAGGCACAAATAAGAAAACCGACATTCCCGTCGCTGAGGCAGCGGGAATGTCGGTTTCGGTGGTTGCGGGGGCCTGCAACCACCGAGACCGACATTCATTGATAATCCCGATTTGAGCGATGAGGAGGCGATTCTCATCGGATTTTGTGCCACGTCGTCATCCCAATTGTTCGCCATGGCCGCCTAAACACCGCTCTAACTGTTGGGCGGCGCTGGCGCAGAGCCCCGGGATCTCCACGCAGCCATGGGACGAGGTCAGCCGCGTGCAGCCCGGCCACCTGCTCGGCTGTGTGCCCGAAAACCGACGAGAGAACGCGCTCGGTATCCGCGCTGTAGTTGGGGCCGGAGGCCGGTGCCGGGCTGCGGTCGAGGCGCGCACGGAAGCCCTTCATCTGCCAGTTGCCGAGCTCGGTTTGCGGCAACTCGACCAGCCATTCCAGATGCCGAAGCTGGGGATGTAGCGACCCTCGGCCGTTGGGCAAATCCCGGCCGGACGCCTGCGGCCCGTAGACGGCCTTTGAGGTCGGCCCCGTCGCAAGCGCCCATGGCGCCGGCAATCAGGTCATCAAGCGCGTCTTCATTGGCGCGCCGGTTCGACAACCCGTCGAACCGCGGATCGTCGAGCCACTCGGGATGGCCGAGCGCGCTCGCGACTGCGCGCCACTCTGCGTCGGTGAAGGCGGCGATCGCGATCCAGCGGTCCTTGCCCCGGCTGTCCTCGGCCCCACTTTCCGCGGGTCGTGTCGGGTAGGCGCCATGCGGCGCGGCGAGCCGCCAGGGCGAACGGTTGCCGTAGCGCGACCAGCGGCGGCCGTTGACCGAGTGATCGAGAACCGCGGTTCCCGTCAGGAAGATGCCGACCTCCGCCTGCGAGGCGTCGACGTGACAGCCGCGGCCCGTCGTGGCCCGCCTGTAGAGGGCGGCGAGCGCCGCCGTCGCCATGTTGTAGGCACCGAACCAGTCGAGATACGAGTAGCCGATGCCGGCGGGCGGACGGGGTTCGGGCAGGCAGGACATGTCGCT
>JAFAKN010000170.1 GCA_019235415.1 Alphaproteobacteria bacterium | reverse complement strand
ATGCTTGGTGCTAGCTAGCGCACGCGAATCCTCAAAATGACGGCGGAAGGCGTGTTGGTCCCGGCGATCGCCGGGATGACCGGCGCAAGCAAGAATACCGTAGCCAAGCTGCTGGCCGATATTGGGTAGGCGTGCGCCGAGTAGGCGGCCTACCTGCACGCCCGCAGGTCGATGAGATTTGGAGCTTCATCTACGCCAAGAACAAGAACGTCCACGACGTTGTCGTGATGATCAAGGAATGGGAAAATCAAACTGACCGATTATCCGCCATCGTTCGCCGTGGACCCTACCATCGCGTTGGGCCACGATGAGCGAAGTATGTCTGCTGTTGCTGCTTCCCGACCGACGCCGATCGCCTGGCTGCTGGCGCCGGCGCTGCTCTTGTTCGTGCTGTTCTTCGTGCTGCCGTTCGGTGTCATGGTGCTGATGTCGGTCTATTCGGCCAACCCGGTGACCAACCCCAATGCCTTCCTGACGACGCGCCACTACGAGCGGTTCCTCTTCGACACCGCCGGCATTTACCACGACGCGCTGTGGTCGACCTTGCGCATCGGCCTGATCACCACGGTCGTGGCGCTGCTGATCGGCTATCCGCTGGCGCACTGGATGGCGCGCATGCAATCGCGGCTCGGCCACGCGCTGGTGCTGATGGCGGTGATCGCCCCGATGCTGACCGGCATCGTCGTGCGCACCTTCGCCTGGATGACCATCCTGCAGGACAAAGGGGTGATCAACACGCTCCTGATTCAGTGGGGCGTGATCTCCAAGCCGCTGCCGCTGATGTACAACGAGTTCGGCACGGTGGTCGCGCTGGTGCACATCTATGTGCCCTTCATGGTGCTGACCCTCACCGGCGTGATCGGCCGCATCGACGAGCGGCTGGAGCAGGCGGCGCGCAGCCTGGGCGCGGGGCGGCTGCGTGCCTTCGCCGAAGTCACCTTGCCGCTCAGCCTGCCGGGCATCCTGGCCGGCTCGCTGCTGGTGTTCGCGCTCTCGATCAGCGCCTACGTCACGCCCTCGCTGATGGGCGGCACCGACGTGCTCACCCTGCCCATGCTGATCGCCCAGCAGGTCGGCACCAGCTTCAATCCCAACTTCGCCGGTGCGCTGGGCGTCATCCTGCTGCTGGTGTCGCTCGCCATCGTCGTCGCCTACAACCATATCTTGTCGCGGCTTTCGGGCGAGCAGGGGCTGGCATGACCTCGCAAGCTCACACCGTCGCCGACCCAGCGCTTCCCGGCCGAGCCGTCGCCAACAAGCAGCCAGTCGATCTCGGGCGCATCGCCTACCTCGCGCTGAACGGCGCACTGCTGGCGTTTCTCCTGGCGCCGATCGCGATCGTGCTGATCTTCGCGCTGAACCCCACGCCCTACATCTCCTTTCCGCCGGTCGGCGTGAGCCTGCGCTGGTTCCAGAAATTCTTCGCCACGCCCGAGTTCACCAACGCGCTCATGCTGTCGCTGTGGATCGCGGGCTGCGTGCTGGTTCTGTCCATAGGGGTCGGCGGCGCCTGTGCGCTGGCGCTGGCGCGCGGCAACCTGCCGGGCCGCGGCTGGCTCACCGCGTTCTTCATGTCGCCCCTGATGCTGCCGGCCATCCTGACCGGCTTGGCGCTGTTCCAGTCGTTCCTGCTGAGCGGCGTGGGGCGGCCGGTGTGGGGCCTGATCCTGGCCCATACCTTGGTCGCGGTCCCCTATGTGATCCGCACCACGTTGGCCGTGCTGCACAATTTCGACCGTCGCATCGAGGAAGCGGCCGCCGTCCTGGGGGCCAGCCCGACGCGTGTGTTCTTCGAGGTCACCTTGCCGCTGATCCGGCCCGGCGTGTTCGCCGGCGGCGTGTTCGCCTTCATCGTGTCCTTCGACCAGTTCCCCGTGTCGCTGTTCCTGGTCGTGCCCAAGGGCGAGACCCTGCCGGTGGTGCTGTTCAACTACATGAAGTTCGACCTCGACGGCGCCATTGCCGCGGCCTCGATGGTCTCGATCTTGCTCGCCCTGTCGGTCGTGCTGGCCTTGGAAAGGCTGATCGGGCTAAAGGCCTACGTTAAGCTCTGAACGGGGAAAACAAAGGGAACAGGGGTTGCTCATGATTTCACGTCGCAAAGCCTTGGCGCTGGGCGCCGGCCTGGCGGCCGCCGGCACGGTCGGCGCGCCGGCCATTCTTCATGCCGAGACCAAGACGCTCAAGATCACGACCTGGGGCGGCAAGTGGGGCGACATCATGAAGGCCACGGTGCTGCCGGCCTTCGAGAAGGAGTTCCAGTGCACCGTGCAGGCCGACCAGGCCTTCCCGTACATTCCCAAGCTGCAGGCCACGCCCAAGAACGATCCGCTGTACGACGTGCTGCACACCAACTCCAACGAGCAGTGGAACTGCGTCGTCGAAGGCCTGGTGATGGACAAGATCACGCCCAAGGAGGTGCCCAACGTCGCCGACGTCTATCCCTGGGCGGTGAGCGACAAGATCGTCGGCGTCGCGATCTTCACCAGCGCCATCGGGCTCGGCTTCCGCACCGACAAGGGGCTGGCCAAGCCGACCTCGTGGAAGGATCTCGCCGACCCCAAGCTCGCGGGCGCCCGCGGCAGCTACATCATTCCGGTCAACAGCCTCGGCCAGTGCCATCTCATGATGCTGGGCAAGATCTACGGCAAGGGCCTGCAGGATCTCGACGCCGCCTACAAGGCGCTCGAGCAGCTGAAGCCGATCAAGCTGGTCGACTTCACCGGCCAGATGGAGAAGCTCCTGCTGTCGGGCGAGGTGAGCGAAGCCGTCATCCACGATTCCGGCGTCTACCGCTACGACGGCCAGAACCAGCCGGTCGATTTCGCCAGCCCGTCCGAGGGCGTCATGGCGCTCGAGCAGGTGCTGAACGTGACGCCGGGCTCCAAGGCGAAAGAGCTCGCCTTCGGCTATATCGACTACATGCTGCGGCCCGACGTCCAGAAGCTTTTGGCCGAAGGCGTCTGGTACTCGCCGGCGAACAAGAAGGTGAAGCTCGGGCCCAAGTACGACGAGAAGCTGCTGACCACCGAGGCCAAGGTCGCCACGCTGATCCAGCCCGACTGGAAGTGGTACAACGCGCGCAAGGAGGACATCGACGCGCGGGTGACCAAGATCCTCAAGAGCTGAGCCTGTCGTCGCGAATTCTGTCATCCCGAGGCCGAAGGCCGAGGGACC
>JAFAKN010000150.1 GCA_019235415.1 Alphaproteobacteria bacterium | reverse complement strand
TCCGCAACCTGGGCTATGTCGGTGCCGACACGATCGGCAACCTCAAGGACATCGTGCTCGGCGGTCCGTTCAAGGCGCAGGGCATGCCGGACTTCACTGGCAAGCTCTCGGAGGCCGACGTGGTGAAGATCCAGGCCTTCATCCAGGGCACCGCCGACGCGATCCGGCCGAAGCCGAAGGAGAAGGAGGCCACCAAATAGACGGCCGCATCGACCCCTGCGGCGGGGCCGAGCGACTTTTTGCGCCCCGGGGCCGGGAATCGGATTTCTGCCGTGCCGCAGCGCGATGGGGCCTGCGAGCTTGGCGCAATTAGGGCAATTAGGGCTAGTGACTAGCCTGTCAGAGACGTTGACTGCATGCACTGCAGGCACGGCCCCGGGAATTTCTGGGCGCCATGGGCCCAGAAACTCCGCCGCTTCGCGACGACGGAAAGTCTGTCCGCATTTTGGCTGCCTCACACACGGGGTGCACCGCAGGCGCGGTTCTCGCAGTTTCCGCAGTTTCGGCACCTGCATCGCCAATCGGGCGAGGCACTCGGCGCACCGCACCGTAGGCATGGCTTTCCTCCAGGAGGGTCGGCCTGGAAGACTACCACGTCCATCTCCGGATGACAAGTGGCACTTACATATGCCTAAAGTTTCACTCTAAGCCGCCAGCAGCTCGCGAAGGCGCGGCAGGTGCTCGCGGCCCCAGTAGAGGGCGCCGTCGGACAACAGGAAGCTCGGCACCCCGAACACGCCTTTGGCTTCGGCGACCGCTTGCACGGACTTCAGCTCCTCCCTGCCCTCGCCTTCGGCGTAGGCCGCGAAGCCTGCGCCGTCGGCGCCGGCGCGACTCAACACGTCGCTGAGTGCCGCCGCGCTCTCGATGTCGAGGTCGCGCTTCCAGAAGCGGTCGTAGACCTCGTCGTTGTAGGCGCGGAAGGCGCCATGCCGCTTGGCGTACAAAAGGCCGATGCCGGCAAGCGAAGAGTCCCAGATCTTCTGCGTGCCACGAATGGTGAGCCCGACGCGGTTGGCCTCGCGGCGCACGTCCATGTAGCTGTATTTCACCCGCCGCCACTGGTGGGGGTTGCGGTTTTCTTCCAGCACGCGGCCCTCGGCGTCGACCTTGGCGCTGCCGAGATAGGCGGGAATGTCGAGGATGTAGGGCAGCCAGTCGATCGCCACGCCCGTTTCGCGCTCGAGCTGGTAAGCCGGATCCTTGGCGAGATAGGCGTAAGGACTCTTGTAATCGATGTAGAGGGTCAGCGTCGGTGTCTGCATGCGAGCCAGCCTAGTGGGCGACTGTCACCCGTGCCAGAGCATGGGACTTACGGCGGGGCAGCCATTTCTGTCATCCCGAGCGGAGCGAGGAACCTTTGAGGCGACAGGAAAGCTCCCTCGCTCCGCTCGGGATGACAGTTGGCTCCGCTACTCGCTCAGGACCTTGTCGGCCCATTCCACCAACGCCACCAGGTCCGGCGGCGTCACGAACCGGGCGTTCTTGCCTAAAAGATCGCTGTCGCGGACCGCACGGGCCCGTGCGCAGGCGGTTCAAACGCTGATCGCGATCTTGTGGTCGATGGTCTTGCCCATGATTTCCGACAAAGGCGGCCAGCCGACCGGAGTCACCGACTGGCTGAGCTCGGACTTCATCAGGTTCACCGCCTCGCCAAGCAGGAATATCCGGACCTCATGTCCGGCCTCCGCGAAGGCGTTGGCGTGAAGGAAGGCAAAGCATGCCTTGGTCGACTCGTCCGACCCCCAGGCGCTCTTGATCAATACCTTCATGGCTTACGGTCCCCCTGCGGCCACGGTCCGACGACAAAACGGCATCGGCGCAGCACCAGCTTCCGCTGTTTGTGCAGCGGCGCACAAGGCCCGCCCGCGCAGGGCAATCGCATATGGCCAATTTCCCAGTCATCCCGAGCGGAGCCGCCCCTGTTTTGTTGTTGCAGCAACAAGACAGGTCCCTCCGCTTCGCCTTGCTGCGCAAGGCTCGGTCGGGATGACGGGATTTTGGCGTTACATGCGAATGCCCTGCTCCCCGCGCGACAGGGTTATCGTCCTGCTGGCATCTGCCGCATCGCGATGGCGGACGATGCGCCGTCGCGCGTCTATTACGGTACGCCTATCGACTTCTTCTTCGACAGCCTGTTAGCGTCGGGTGCCACCGAATCGCCCGAGACCCGCACCATGCGCCGTCGCAGCCTGCTTGCCGCACCGTTTCTCGCCGCGCCTCTCGCCGCGCCCCTGGCTGCCCCTGTCACTGTTTTGGCGCAGTCGCTGTTCGGCGACCGGCCGATCCGCATGATCGTGCCGGTCGCGGCCGCCGGCGCCTCCGACATCGTGGCCCGCATCATGGCGGATGCGATGACGCCGCTGCTCGGCCGTTCGATCGTCGTCGAGAACATCGCGGGCGCCGGCAGCACGCTTGGCGCCAACGCCTTCCAGCAAGCGCCGGCGGATGGGCAGACGATCTATGTCCCAACCAACAACCACGCGCTCATGAAGCTGGTCTATCCACAATTCGCCTACGACCCGGCGGCGGATTTCGTGCCGGTTGCTCTCGTCACGCGCCAGCCCTTCGTGCTCGCCGTGCATCCCTCGGTGGCCGTGAACAGCGCGCCGGAGCTGATCGCCTGGCTGCGCCAGCGCGGCGCCGAGGCCAATTGCGGCGCAGCAGCTCCCGGGGCGGTCAACTACATGGCGGCCGAGCTGCTGCGCCTGCGCGCCGGCGTGGACTTCACCATCGTGTCCTACCGCGCCGCCGCCGCTGCCGCCCAGGATCTGGCCGCGGGCCGGCTCGATTTCACCGTCGACAGCCCGAGCCTGCTGATGCCGTTGGTCCGCCAGGGCAAGCTGCGCGCCCTGGCGGTGACGATGGCCGGCGGCTCGACCCTGTTGCCCGGCCTGCCGGGGCTGCAGGAGGCGGGCGTGCCGGACTACGACAATGCCGCCTGGACGATGATCTTCGTCCGTCCCGGCACACCCGATCCGGCGCTGGCCGCGCTGCGCGCCGCCGCGGCACGCGCCGTGGCCGATCCGGCCGTACGCGAGCGTCTCGCGACAGCGGGCTTCGAGACCTGGCCCGATGCCTCGCCTGCCGCGGCCGAGGCGCTGCTGCGGTCGGAGATCGCGCGATGGACACCGATCGTCGCGCGCCTGAACCTCAAACCCAGCTGAAAGGT
>JAFAKN010000650.1 GCA_019235415.1 Alphaproteobacteria bacterium | reverse complement strand
TCCATGGCGCAGACGACGATGCGGTTGCTGACCAGCCTCAGTCGTGTGACGTGCGCGGCCTTGGCAAATGCCTCGGCGGTCTTTTCGGCGTCGCCGTAGTGGAAGTCGACGCAGAGATTGTCGGCGATGTCGTCGAACACCAGCGGCGCGCCGGGCTGCGCGGCCGCGCGCGCGTCGGTCACCGCCGGCAGCATCTCGATGTCCACCACCACCGCCTCCGCCGCATCGCGCGCCTCGGCCAGCGTCTCGGCGAACACGATCGCCACCGGGTCGCCGACAAAGCGCACCTTGTCGGTTGCCAGGGAATAGCGCGTCGGCGTCTTCATGGGCGTGCCGTCGCGGTTGGGCACCGGGATCAGGGTTTTCAGCGGCCCGTAGCCGGCCGCGTTGAGGTCTGCGCCGGTCCAGATGCCGAGCACGCCCGGCAGCTTTTTCGCGTCTGCCGCGTCGATGCCTTTGATGAGTCCGTGGGCGATCTGGCTGCGCACCATCACCGCGTGCGCCGTGCCGGGCAACTGGATGTCGTCGCTGTAGCGGCCCTGGCCGCGCAGCAGGGTGGGGTCCTCCTGGCGCGGCACCGGCTGGCCGATGCCGAATTTCATTAAACCGACGTCGTTCGCGGCGACTGGCGCGTTCATGGGCAACCTGCTGCAAAATGGCTGGGAATTCGGCGGCGATCATAGCGCAGGGGGCGGGGGCCTGTGCTAGTCATTGCTGCTATGTCCTCTCGCGATCCGTCCAACCTCGACCCCGTCACGCTCACCGTCATCCAGAACGGGCTGATACAGGTCTGTAACGAAATGGACCTGGCGTTCGTTCGCTCGGCCTTTTCGCCGGTGATTTCCGAGGGCATGGATCGCTCCGACGGGATCTACGACGCCACCGACGGCTCGCTGATCGCGCAAGGCGAGCTCGGCCTGCCGGTGTTCGTGGGCACCATGCAATTTTCGACCCGAGCCGTGATCGAGCGCGTGAAATCGCACTATGGCGGCAAGGTCGATCCCAGCGACGTGTTCGTGGTCAACGATCCCTACTTGGGCGGCACGCACCTGATGGACGTGCGCTTCGTGAAACCGTTCTTCTACCGCGGCGAGCTGTTCGCCTGGCTTGCCAACACCGGCCACTGGCCGGATGTCGGCGGCATGGTGCCGGGCGGCTTCTCGGCCAGCGCCACCGAGGTCGAGCAGGAAGGCCTGCGCCTGCCGCCGGTAAAGTTCTGGAAGAAGGGCGAGATGGACCAGGAGATCCTGTCCATCATCCTCTCCAACATCCGCATCCCCGACCAGCGCATCGGCGACATCAAGGCCCAGGCGGCCGCGCTCACCACCGGCGAGGTGCGCTTGACGGCGCTGATCGACCGCTACGGCGCGGGCACGGTGCGGCAGGCGATCGCCGAGATGCGCCACCGCGCCGAGCGTCAGATGCGCGCGCGGATTGCCGCCATTCCCGACGGCATCTACGAGGGCCAATCGCAGGTCGACAGCGACGGGGTGGTCGACGAGCCGCTCACCATCCGCATGAAGATCACCAAGAAGGGCGACGCGGCGCTGTTCGACATGAGCGGTTCCAGCCCGCCGTGCCGCGGCCCGATGAACAGCGTCATCGCCACGACCAAGTCGGCGATCTATCTCGCCGTGAAGCATATCTTCCCCGACGTGCCGATCAATTCAGGCACCTTCGAGCCGCTCGAGATCGTCGAGCCCGAGGGTACTTTTCTCTACGCCAAGTATCCGCGGCCTGTGTCGGGCTGCGCCGCCGAAGTCAGCCAGCGAATCGCCGAAGCGGTGTTCGTGGCGCTGGCGAAGGCCATTCCCGACCACCTGTTCGCCGCACCCGCCGGCACGTCCGGCAATCTCGGAGTCGGCGGCTACGACCCCGAGCGCCGGCGCAACTACATCATGTATCTCTTCACCGGCGGCGGTTACGGCGGCTTTGAGGGCGGCGACGGCATCAGCAACGGCTGCTCGACCATCGGCATCTCCAAGATGCAGCCGGTCGAGGTGCTGGAGCAGTTCTATCCCGTTCTGTTCGAGGAGTTCTCGCTGCGCGAAGGCTCCGGCGGGGCGGGCGAGTTCCGCGGCGGCTTCGGCATC
>JAFAKN010000642.1 GCA_019235415.1 Alphaproteobacteria bacterium | reverse complement strand
AGTGGGCGCGCCAGCTCGCGCGCACCGTGGGTGTCACCGTGCCCCTGTACTCCTGCGAGCACATGTACATCGTCACGGAGAAGATGGAGGGCGTGCCGCGCGACCTGCCGGTGATGCGCGATCCCGACGGCTACATCTACTTCAAGGAGGAAGTCGGCGGCCTGCTGATGGGCGGCTTCGAGCCGCAAGCCAAGCCGTGGAACAAGGATGTCATTCCCGACGATTTCGAGTTCGGCATGCTGCCCGACGACTGGGACCAGTTCCAGGTCCTGATGGACAACGCGCTGATTCGCGTCCCGGCCCTGGAGAAGGCTGGCATCAAGACCTTCATGAACGGTCCCGAGAGTTTTACGCCCGACCTCAACTACGTCCTGGGCGAGGCGCCGCAGCTGAAGGGCTTCTTCGTCGGCGCCGGCTTCAACTCGATGGGCATCGCAAGCTCGGGCGGCGCCGGCATGGCGCTGGCCGAATGGATCGTCGCCGGCCAGCCGACGCTCGACCTGTGGCCGGTCGACATCCGCCGCTTCGCGGGCTTCCACGGCAACGACAATTGGCTGCGCGCCCGCGTCTCCGAGACGCTCGGCCTGCACTACAAGATGCCGTGGCCGCAGCGCGAGCAGGAAAGCGGCCGCCCGTTCCGGCGCTCGCCGCTGTATGACCGGCTGAAGGCGCGCGGCGCGTGGTTCGGCAACAAGATGGGCTGGGAGCGGCCCAACTGGTTCGCAGGCCTCGGCAAGACGCCGGACATGCAATACGGCTGGGGCCGCGGCGCCTGGTTCGACGCCGTCGCAGCCGAGCATCGCGCGACGCGCGAGGCCGTCACGCTGGTCGACGAGACCTCATTCGGCAAGATTTTAGTCCAGGGTCGCGACGCCGAGGCTGAGCTGCAGCGACTGGCCGCCAACGACGTCGCCGTGCCGGTCGGGCGCACGGTCTATACCGGCTTGTTGAACGAGCGTGGCACGTTCGAGAGCGACCTCACGATCGCGCGTCTGGCTCGCGACCGTTTCCTGATCATCACCGGGTCCGCCCAGCCGGTGCGCGACATGGACTGGGTCTCGCGGCACCTCGATCCCGACGCGCACGTTACTGTGACCGATGTCACCTCGGGCTGGACGGTGCTGTCGTTGATGGGACCGCAGAGCCGGGCGCTTCTGCAAAAGGTCAGCCGCGCCGACTTCTCCAACCAAGGCTTTCCCTTCGCTTCCATTCGCGGGGTCGGCGTCGGCCATGCGACGGTCTTGGCCTCGCGCCGCACCTACATGGGCGAGCTGGGCTGGGAGCTCTACGTGCCGGTCGAGTTCGCGGTCACCGTGTTCGAGGCCCTGCACGAGGCGGGGCATGCCTTCGGGCTGCGCGACGCCGGCTATTACGCGGTCGAGAGCCTGCGCCTGGAGAAGGGCTATCGTGCCTGGGGCCGCGAGCTCACGCCGGACGACACGCCATTCCAGGCGGGCCTGGCGTGGGCCGTGAAGCTCGACAAACCAGGCCGCTTCCTGGGCCGGGAAGCGCTGGTCGAGGCCAAGGCCAAGCCGCTGTCGCGCCGGATGGTATCGGTCGTGGTCGAGGACCGCGAGCCGCTGCTATGGGGCGGCGAGACGCTGCTGCGCGACGGCCGGCCGGTCGGCGACCTGACATCGGCGGCGTATGGCCATACGATCGGTGCGGCCGTCGGCTTGGGCTACGTCAAGCGCGAGGACGGTGGGACGATCGACCAGGCGTGGCTGACAACGGGCCGATACGAAGTCGATCTGGCGGGCACGCGCCTTGCCGCTCGCGTCTCCTTGCGTTGCCCGTACGATCCGACGGGGGAACGCATCAAGGCTTAAAGGAAAGGCTATGGCTCCCGACAGCTTGAACCGCAGCGGCGAGGTCACGGTGAACGGCCGTCGTTATCGTCTGCCACAGCGGCCAACCGTCGTGGTCTGTATCGACGGCTCGGAGCCGGGTTACATCGAGCGCGCCGTCGAAGCCGGCCGCGCGCCGTGGCTGGGAAGGGTACTGACGCAGGGCACCAATCTTCTTGCCGACTGCGTGGTGCCGTCCTTCACCAATCCCAACAATCTGTCGATCATCACCGGCCAGCCGCCTGCTGTGCACGGCATTTGCGGCAACTACTTCCTCGATCCCGAGACGGGGCGGGAAGTCATGATGAACGATCCCAAGTTTCTGCGCGTCGAGACGCTGTTCCCCGCGTTGCAGCGAGCCGGCTGCCGCATCGCCGTCATCACCGCCAAGGACAAGCTGAGGGCACTGCTCGGCAAGGGACTGGAGCTCGGGCCGGGCAAGGCCTGTGCCTTCTCGTCGGAGAAGTCGGACCAGGCGACGCTCACCGAGAACGGTATCGCGAACGTCAATGGCCTGATCGGTCGGCCGGTGCCCAATGTATACAGCGCGGCGCTGTCGGAATTCGTGTTCGCCGCCGGCGTCGTGCTGATGGAACGCGAGCGGCCCGATGTGATGTACCTCTCGACCACCGACTACATCCAGCACAAGCATGCCCCCGGCACCGGCGCGGCCAACGACTTCTACGCCATGATGGACGGCTACCTCGCTCAGCTCGACGCGCTCGGCTGCACCGTCGTGCTGACCGCCGACCACGGCATGAACGCCAAGTTCGGCGTCGACGGCAAGCCGGATGTCATCTACCTGCAGGACCTGCTCGACGGCTGGCTCGGCCCCGACAAAGCGCGCGTCATCCTGCCCATCACCGATCCCTACGTGGTGCATCACGGGGCGCTCGGTTCGTTTGCGGTGGTATATTTGCCGACCGGAACCGAAGCCAAGTCCCTGGCCCTCAGGCTTGCCGCGTTGCCGGGCATCGAGCTCGCGCTGTCGAGAGAAGAAGCGGCGGCGCGCTTCGAGCTGCCGGCGGATCGGCTCGGCGAGGTGGTTGTGGTGTCGGGCAAGCACAAGGTGCTGGGCACCTCGGTGGCACGACATGACTTGTCGGGCCTCGGCGAGCCGCTGCGCAGCCACGGCGGACTCTCCGAGCAGAAGGTGCCGCTGCTCGCGAACCGCCAGCTGCAAGCCGGTCACCCGGAGCGCCGCTGGCGCAACTTCGATGCGTTCGACCTCGGTCTCAACCTCGTGGCCTGAAGAGCGTTGGGATTGCGAGCCTGACCAGCAACATCTTCAGGAGGAATTCATGGCCGCTGCGACCTATTCCGGAAGCTGTCATTGCGGAGCCGTCGCCTTCACGGTGGAAGTCGACCCTGAGCAGGCGCTGAAATGCAACTGCTCGATCTGCAGCAAGCTCGGCGCGGTTTGGGCTTTTGCGCCCAAGTCCAAGTTCAGCCTGACGTCGGGAGCCGCGCAGCAGGGCGACTACCTGTTCAACAAGAAAGAGCTGCACCACCGTTTCTGCACCCGCTGCGGCATCGAGAGTTACGCCGAGGGCGCCGGTCCCGACGGCACGCCGATGGTCGGCATCAACCTTCGCTGTCTCGAGAGCGTCGATGTCGCCAAACTCAGCCCGCGGTTCTACGACGGGCGCAGCAAATAGGAGGAGGAGAGAACATGAGCGTGAGCCAGGCCGACAAGGCCGCGAAGTTTCGTGCCCTGCACGAGAGGCACGGCGCCTTCGTCATCGCCAATCCGTGGGACGCGGGCTCGGCCCGCCTTCTCGCCGGACTGGGCTTCGAAGCGCTGGCGACGTCGAGCGGCGCCAAGGCCGGCGTGCTGGGCAAGCGCGACGGCAAGGTGACGCGCGAGGAGTCCTTGGCCAATGCCAAGATGATCGTCGAGGCGTGCGATCTGCCGGTCGCGGCCGACCTCGAGAAAGGCTTTGGCGATGCCCCCGATGCGGCGGCCGAGACCATCCGCCAAGCCGCCGCGGTCGGGCTGGTCGGCGGCTCGATCGAAGATGCCACCGGCAACAAGGACAAGCCGCTCTACGACGTCGAGGATGCCACCAAGCGGGTTGCCGCCGCAGTGAAGGCGGCACGGTCGCTTTCCTTTCCGTTCACGCTGACCGCCCGCGCCGAAGGCTTCCTGCGCGGCACGCCCGACCTCGACGACGTGATCCGACGCCTGCAGGCGTTCGAAGCGGCAGGTGCCGACGTGCTGTTCGCGCCCGGCTTGCCCGATCTTGCGGCGGTCAAGAAGGTGTGCGCCTCGCTCGCCAAGCCGTTCAACTTCATGGTCGGCATCAAGGGCCGCTCGTTCAGCAAGGCCGAGCTGGAAGCGACCGGCGTCAAGCGAATCAGCCTCGCTACCTCGCTCTACAAGGCGGCGATGACCGGCCTTCTGGACGCCGCCAAGGAAGTGAAGGAGAAGGGCACCTTCACCTATGTCGATCGCGCGATCTCGACGCCCGACCTCAACGCCTTCATGAAGGAGTAGGGGCCGCTTTCTCTGTCATCCCGAGGCCGAAGGCCGAGGGATCCTTCCTGTTACCGAAAGATCCCTCGCTGCGCTCGGGATGACAGGACGGGCGGGACGCCCGCGGTCCCCTCCACTAAGGCAGCCCCGCCTTCGCCAGCCCGTCGACGATGCGCTGGAAGTCGGCCGGGTCCTTGTAGGGCAGCACGCGGGCGCGCTGGGCCATTGAGAAGGCTGGGTTGACCTGCAGCAGGGCGGCCCACGCCGCGCGGGCCTCGTCGAGGCGGCCGAGATGGCCATAGGCCGAGGCCAGCAGCATGCGGCTGGCGTCAGTGTTGGGATTGCGGTTGATGCGGTCGAGCGCGTAGCGGATCGTGGCCTCGTACTGGCCCAGGCTGAAATGGGTCTGCGCCACGAGATGCAGCACTACGTTGGGATAGTGCGGGTCGAGCCGCATGGTCGTCGCCAGCGGCTCCAGCGCCTCGCCCGCGCGGCCGGCATACATCAGCGCCATGCCGATCAGGCCGTGGCCCTGGGCGTAGTTTGCATCGAGCTCGATCGCCCGCGCCAGCGGCACCAGCGCCTGCTCATGGCGTCGCCGCCACACCAGGACGTTGCCCAGAGCCACGTAACCCGCGGGCTCGCCGTCATCGAGCTCGATGGCGTGTCGCGCCCAGCGTTCGGCCTCGTTGAGACCCGCTTCGGGATCGTCGCGCCAGGCGTTGACGTACTCGGCCAGCGCCACGAAGGTGAGGCCGGCGCTCGGCGAGGCGAAGTGGGGATCGATCTCCAGCGCCCGGCGATGCAGCAGGCGCGCCTGCGCAGTGCCCTCGCGCGTGCCGCGGCCGAGCTGGTCGCGGGCGCGCAGCCAGGACTCGTAGGCGTCGATGTTGCGCGTGCCGCGGCGCAAGAGCTTCACTTCGCGCTGAGTCAACTTGACCGCCAGCGTGCCCACGATCTTCTGCACGACCTCGTCCTGGGTAGCGAAGATGTCGTTGAGCTCGCGGTCGAAGCGGTCGGCCCACAGATGCCCGCCGCTTTCGGCGTCGACCAGCTGGGCGGTGATGCGCACCCGGCTGCCCGCCTTGCGGATCGAGCCTTCCAGCACGAAACGCACGCCGAGCTCGCGGCCGATCTCCTGCACCTTCACCGTCTTGCCCTTGTAGGTGAACGAGGAGTTGCGCGCGATCACGAACAAGGCCGAGACCTTGGAAAGGTCGGTTATGAGGTCCTCGGAAATGCCGTCGCTGAAATAGTCCTGCTCGGGATCGCCGCTCATGTTGGCGAACGGCAGGACGGCGATCGACGGCTTGTCCGGCAGCGCGGGCAGTGGCGCGCTGCGCTCGGCGATGCCCGCGACCCGGAAGACGTGGACCGGCGCCGGGATGTTCTTCACTGTCCTTTCGCCCCGGTCCTCGAGCGCATTGCCGAGCTTGTCGCGCACCGCATCGCGCACCGCCCGCGATACCAGGATGCCGCCTGGCTCGGCCAGCGCCTCCAGGCGGGCGGCGATGTTGACGCCGTCGCCGTAGATGTCGTCGCCCTCGAGGATCACGTCGCCGAGATTGATGCCGATCCTGAACTCGATGCGACTGTCGTCGCCTTGGGCGCGATTGCGCTGGGCCATTCCGGCCTGGATGGCGACGGCGCAGCGCACTGCTTCGACCGCGCTCGAGAAATCGACCAGCAGCCCGTCGCCGGTGCGCTTCACGATGCGGCCGCGATGCGTCGCGATGTGCGGCTCGACCAGCTCGGCAAGATGCGCCTTGAGGCGGCGGAGCGTGCCTTCCTCGTCGCGGCTCATCAGCCGGCTGCAGCCCGCCACATCTGCCGCCAGGATCGCCGCCAGTCTGCGTTCGACGCGTTGAGTTTCCATCGTCGGCAGAAACATAGTGTGTCCCTCCGGCAGGTTGCCAGTGGTTGCGCGCCTCGTTGGCGTATCCGATCCTCAGGTGATGGGTTCGCTCGCGCCTTCTGGCCGCATCGACACTGAACATTTCGACGTCTTGATCGTCGGCGCCGGGCTCTCCGGTATCGACGCCGCGTGGCACCTGCAGAAGCATTGCCCGGCCAAGAGCTACGCCATCCTCGAAGCGCGCGACGCGATGGGCGGCACCTGGGATCTCTTTCGATACCCGGGCATCCGTTCCGATTCGGACATGTACACGCTCGGCTATGGTTTCCGACCCTGGAGGGACGCCAAGGCGATCGCCGACGGGCCGGCGATCCTGTCGTACATTCGGCAGGTCGCGACCGATTTCGGCATCGACGGCAAGATCCGCTACCGCCATCGCGTCGTTGCTGCCGCCTGGTCGACGGTCGACGCGCGTTGGACGGTCGAGGTCGAGCACGGCCCCGACCGCCGGCAAGCCTCGCTCACCTGCAGCTTCTTGTGGATGTGTAGCGGTTACTACGACTACGCAGCCGGCCATCTACCGGATTTCGCCGGCATCGACCGCTTCAAGGGTCGCATCGTCCATCCCCAGAAATGGACCGGCGACATCGACCACAAAGGCAAGACCGTGGTTGTAATCGGCAGCGGTGCGACCGCGGTGACGCTGGTCCCGGCGATGGCGGAGACCGCGGCGCACGTCACCATGCTGCAACGCTCGCCGACCTACGTCGTGGCGCGCCCGACCGAGGATTCGCTTGCCAACACGCTGAAGCGCCGGCTCCCCCTCGGCCTCGCCTATGGCCTGACCCGCTGGAAGAACGTGTTTTTAGGCATGTTCTTCTACCAGCTCTGCAAGCGCCGGCCGGCGCGCGCCAAGGAGATTGTCCTGCAGGGTGTCCGCGCGCTGCTGGGCCCCGACTACGACGTCGGCAAGCATTTTACGCCGCGCTACAACCCATGGGACCAGCGGCTCTGCCTGGTGCCCGATGCCGACCTGTTCCGCGCCATCCGGGAGGGACGCGTGAGCGTCGTCACCGACCAGATCGACAGGTTCACCGAGCGAGGCATCCGCCTGAAGTCGGGAACCGAGCTCGAGGCCGACCTGGTCGTGACGGCGACCGGCCTGGTGCTCCAACTCCTGGGTGGCGCCTCGATCACCATCGACGGCATGCCGTTCAACGCGGCCGAGACGTTGTCCTACAAGGGCATGATGTACAGCGACGTGCCCAACCTCGCCGCGGTGGTTGGCTATACCAACGCCTCGTGGACGCTGAAGGCCGATCTCGTCTGCCAATATGTCTGCCGGCTCTTGAACTACATGGATCGCCACGGCTTCCGGCAATGCACGCCGCGCATCGACGATCCCGCCATGGGCCGGCTGCCCTGGGTCGACTTCTCGTCGGGCTACATACAGCGGGCGATCGACAAGTTCCCCAAGCAGGGTGCGCGCCGCCCCTGGCGGCTCTACCAGAACTACGCGCTCGACCTCTTGGCCTTGCGCTACGGCCCGCTGCGCGACAAGGCCATGGTATTCTCGCGCTGAAGGCGGTTTGCTCAAGAGATCTGTTGGTCACTGACCCGGGGGTGCGCCATGCCGAGCCAAGCCGAGAAGGGACAGACGTTCCGCGACCTGCACGCCCGGCCGGGTATGTTGCTGCTGCCCAATCCGTGGGATGCCGGCACCGCGAAGCTGCTGCAGTCATTGGGCTTCGAGGCGCTGGCCACGACGAGCCTCGGCATGTCCAATGCGCTGGGTCGGGTCGACGGCGACAACGCCGTGAGCCGCGAGGAGCTGCTGGCGAATTGCCGGCTGATCGCCGGCGCCACCGACTTGCCGGTCAACGCCGACCTGGAGAACGGCTACGCCGACGATCCCAAGCAGGCGGCGACGATCCTGCGCGATGCTGCGGAAGCGGGCGTGGTGGGCGGCTCGCTCGAGGACTGGAGCGGAGAGACGATCTACGACTTCAACCATGCCGTCGAGCGCGTGGCGGCCGCAGTCGAGATGGCGCGCTCGCTTGGCGTGCCGTTCATCTTCACCGCGCGGGCCGAGAACCTGATCCGCGGCCGGTCCGATCTCGACGACACCATCAAGCGGCTAAAAGCCTTCGAGCGAGCCGGCGCCGACGTGCTCTATGCCCCGGGCCTGCGCGATCTTGCCACCATGAAGCGGGTCGCGGCCGAGGTCCGCAAGCCCTTGAATGTGGTGATGAGTGCGGGAGATCCGGACCTCACCGTCGAGCAGATGGCCGCCGCCGGCGTGAAGCGCATCAGCGTCGGCGGTGCCCTGTCACGCCTCGCCCTCGCGGCGTTCATGGACGGCGCCCGGGAGATGCAAGCGGGTCGCTTCACCTGGATGCGTCGCACCTTGCCGACCCCCGAGCTCAAGAGGGTATTCGCCGGCTGACCCGCGAGCGCTCGCGTCTGTAAGAAGAGGGCCACATATGGATGTTATCGCCGCAGTGTGGCTGAATTGCCATACATGTCGGGGATGGTCCATTACGCGGGACGCTTGCTTGCGGCGGCGCTGATCGGCGGGGTTCTGTGCGGCGCGGGTGCGCGGGCACAGCAGGACCCGCTTGCCGGACAGGACCGGGATGGCGCGGCGGTGCGCAAGTTGAGCGACCGCAACATGCGGCGTCTGCAATTCGACCAGGAGTCGTTCGAGCAGGGCGTCAACGCCCGTTGGGAGCGCTATCTCGGCATGAAGAAGGAGATCGCCGACGCCACGGGTCTCCAGTACACGATGAACGCGTCGATGGTCAGCCAATGGGGCGTGCCCGGCGGCGGCTATGGCGCGGTGCAGGCGGAGTTCACGCCGGCCATCGACTGGGATGTCTTCGACAATCCCACCTTCGGGGCCGGCTCCTTCCAGTTCTCCTTCCTCAGCGTCGATTACTGGTCGGGCGCGACGGGCGATAGCGTGGCCAGCGCCATCGGCGTCAACGGCCCGATCAACGACAAGCCGCTGCGCACCAACATCTTCTCGCAGCTGACCTATACGCACGAAAGTCCCAACGACCGCGTAGCGCTCACGGTTGGCCAGTACAGTTTCGCCAACTTCGACAGCAATCAGTACGCCGACGACCAGCAGATGAGCTTCATCGCCAACGGCATGACGGGCAACATCAGCGAGACCTACTCCCAGGGCGCGCTAGGCGCGTATCTGCACGTCTATCCCGGCCGGCACATCACGCTGGCGGCGGGCTTCCAGGACGCCAACAATCCGAGTGGCAGCTTCGTGCAGTTCAACACGCTCGGGAACGGGGCGTATGCCTGGTTCCTCTACGCCGGCCAGAACCCGACCATCCCGGGCCTGGGCAAGGGCCACTACTCTTTCCTCTACTACAACGTGCCGGCGGTGCCGACGCAACCTCAGCCCAGCGTGGGCTACTCGTTCAATGCGGCCCAGCACCTCACCGACCGGCTGGGCGTCTTCCTGCGCGCCAACACGGCGAGCGGCAATGCGGTCAACGTGTCCTCGTCGGTGAGCGGCGGCGCCGTCCTGGAAAATCCGCTCGGCCGCGATCCGAGCGACCGCATCGGCATCGCGCTGGCATGGAACGAGGTGAACCGGAGTTTCTTCTCCAACACGGCCTTCACGCGGCCGAGCGAGACCATGCTCGAGTTCTACTGGTCTTGGGGCCTGTTGCGTCGGTTCGTGATCACACCCGACATCCAGGTCTACCTGCAGCCCGCGCTGTCGCCGGCCGACTATGTCGCGGCTGTCTTCACGCTGCGCGTCACCCAGCTCTTTTAGTCACGCGGCGCCGGACGCCTTCTTGTCGACGTCCATCAGGTAGCCGGCGCCGCGGATGGTGTGGATGTGCACGTCGGCGCCGGCGTCGGCCAGCATTTTGCGCAGGCGATGGACGTAGACTTCGATGGCGTTCGACGCGACGTCCTGAGAGGCGCCGAACACCTGGCTCTGCAGCGCGTCATGCGACACCACTCGCCCGCTCCTCTTCAGCAACACCTCCAGCACGTCACCCTCGCGCAACGGCAAGGTCAGGAGCTTGCCGCCGACGGTCGCTTGGCGACCTTCCGTCTCGAACGCGACGTTGCCCAGGGTGAGCCTCTGGCCGTGCGGGCCGGGCGACCGCCGCAGCAGCGCCTGCAGGCGGGCGATGAGCTCCTCCATGGCGAACGGCTTGACCATGTAGTCGCTGGCGCCCAGATGCAGGCCTTTGACGCGGTCGTCCAGGCCGCCTCGGGCCGACAGGATCAGGACCGGCGTCTCGTCGCGGCGGCGCCGCATGTTCTCCAGCACCGTCAGCCCGTCGGCGTCGGGCAGGCCCAGGTCCAATACCACGGCGGCGTAATGGACGCCGCGCAGGCAGGTTTCGGCGTCGGCCGCGTTGCCCGCCGAATCGACGTCGAGGCCGGCGCGTACCAGCGCCTTCGCCAAAAGATCGACGAGCTCGCCGTTGTCTTCGACGGCCAATATGCGCATGCGGTCCCTCGAGCTTGGGCCGCAACCGTAGAGGCCGGCGTGCAACCCGTCGAGGTGTATAGTCGAAGCGCCACAGGTGGAGGCAATGGTGAAACAGCTTCGCATTCCCGCCGTCTACATGCGCGGCGGCACCAGCAAGGGCGTGTTCTTTCTGGCACAGGATCTGCCCGACGATCCGATGGAGCGCGACCGCATCCTGATGCGCGTGATCGGCAGCCCCGACCGCTACGGCAAGCATACCGACGGCATGGGCGGCGCCACCTCGAGCACCAGCAAGGTGGTGATCCTGTCGAAGTCCCGACGTGCGGACTGCGACGTCGACTACCTGTTCGGCCAGGTGGCGATCGACAAGCCCTTGATCGACTGGTCGGGCAACTGTGGCAATCTCAGCGCCGCGGTCGGTCCGTTCGCGATCGGCGCCGGCCTTTTGGACACGCCGGCCGACGGGATGGCCACGGTGCGCATCTGGCAGGCCAACATCAGGAAGAAGATCGTCAACCACGTGCCGATGAGCGGCGGCGAGGTGCAGGAGCTGGGCGATTTCGAGCTCGATGGCGTGGCCTTCCCTGCCGCCGAGGTGCAGCTCGAATTCCTCGATCCGGCCGACGACGAAGGGGATGGCGGCCACGCCAACGGCTCGACCTTCCCGACCGGCAATCACATCGACCGGCTCGACGTGCCCGGCATTGGGACGATCGAGGCTACGCTGATCAACGCGGGCAATCCCACGGCGTTTGTCGACGCTGAAAGCCTCGGCTTGAAAGGCACCGAGCTGCAGCCCGACGTCAACGGCGACAAGCGTTTGCTGGCGCGTGCCGAGACGGTGCGCGCTCTTGCGACGGTCGCCATGGGGCTCGCTGCAACGCCCGAGGAAACCACCAGCAAGCGCCAGCACACGCCCAAGCTTGCCTTCGTCGCCAAGCCGGCCGGCTACACCACGTCGGACGGGCGACGCGTCGAGGCGGGCTCGATCGACCTTTTAGCGCGCATCTTCTCGATGGGCGTGCTGCATCATGCCATGACCGGCACCGGCGCCGTGGCCATTGCTGCGGCGGCGGCAATTCCGGGCACGATCGTGCACCGAACGGCGCCGGTCGGCGGCGACGGCCTTGTGCGCTTCGGCCATCCCTCCGGCACGCTCAAGGTCGGTGCCGAAGTCGAGCGCGACGGCAAGCGCTGGCGCGTCACCAAGGTGATGATGAGCCGCTCCGCCCGCCGCCTGATGGAAGGCTTCGTGCGCGTCCCGCCAGCCTCTTGAATCCCTCTCCCCCGCTAGGGGGAGAGGCAAGGAGAGGGGGCTTCGAAAGCTCGTGCAACCCCCTCTCCCAACCTCTCCCCCTAGCGGAGGAGAGGAGTTCAGTATGCTGCTCTCGCGACAAAAATCGGCGAGATCGCGATGGCGTTGGCGGTGAACAGCGGAGGGCGGCTGGACCGGTTGCCGATATCGTCGTTCTGCTACCGCATCTTCTGACTGATCGGCGCTGCATGTTCTTCGAGGGCTACGACCTCCATGTCGGCGCCTCCGTGCTGGGCGCTGCCATGCAGATCGCCGTCGGCGCGATCTGGGGCATCGAGACCAACCGCCGCCGCCGGAAGAGCTGCAAACGGCCTGAGCAAATGGCGTAGGATCGAGCGCATGGCGGCACGCACCCTCAGCATCGACACCGACGGCGGCCCGGTTTCCGGCCTGTGGCTGAAGCCGGTGAGGGCGCATGCCTGCCTGGTGCTGGCGCACGGCGCGGGCGCCGGCATGACGCATCGCGCCATGGTCGCCGTCGCCGACGGGCTGGCCGAGCGCGGCATCGCTACCTTGCGCTTCCAGTTTCCCTACATGGAGCACGGCAAGCGGCGGCCCGATTCGCCCGCCGTCGCCCAGGCCGCCGTGCGCGCCGCTTGCGCCGAAGCCGTGCGGCTGTCCGCAGGCTTGCCAATCTACGCCGGCGGCCGGTCGTTCGGCGGCCGCATGACCTCGCAGGCCCAGGCGGCCGCGCCGTTGCCCGAGGTGCGCGGCCTGGTGTTCTTCGCGTTCCCGCTGCATCTCGCCGGCAAGCCGGCCGTGACGCGCGCCGACCACCTGCGCGACGTGAAGATCCCGATGCTGTTCCTGCAGGGCACCCGCGACACGCTGGCCGAGCTGCCGCTCCTGCAGGAGGTGGTGGCTGGTCTGGGCAGGCGGGCCGAGCTGGTGCTGGCGCCCGATGCCGACCATTCGTTCCACGTCCCGGTCAAGTCCGGTCGTAAGGATGCCGCGGTGCTCGCCGGCTTGCTTGACACCGCTGCCGCCTGGATGACCTGATTCAGGTAGCAACGGAGAGAAAGACCGCATGACCACCGCGAGCGAAGGTGCCGAGCTGACCGAGGTCGGCCCCGGCACGCCGATGGGCACCCTGATGCGCCACTATTGGCTTCCGGCGCTCTATTCGTCGGAGCTGGAGCGCGACGGGCCGCCGGTGCGCCTGATGCTTTTAGGCGAGAGGCTGATCGCCTTCCGCGACAGCGCCGGCAAGGTCGGCGTCATGGACCATCGCTGCCCGCATCGCTGCGCCTCGCTGTTCCTCGGCCGCAACGAGCAAGGCGGCATCCGCTGCATCTACCACGGCTGGAAGTTCGACACGGCGGGCAACTGCCTCGACATGCCGAGCCTGACTGAGGACCAGGATTTCAGGCACAAGGTGCATGCCAGGGCCTACCGCACCGTCGAGCGCGCCGGGCTGGTGTGGGTCTACATGGGCGAGCGTCCCGAGCCGCCGGCGCTGCCGGCCTTCGAGGTGCTCGACCTGCCAGCCGACGAGATCAACGTCAGCCTGATCCAGCGCGACTGCAACTGGCTGCAGGCGATGGACGGCGAGCTCGATACGGCGCACTTCGGCTTCCTGCATGCCGGCCACGTCGATCCTGACGACGTGCCGGACACCGATCCGTTCTACTACACCATCACCAACCGGGCGCCGCAGTACCAGGTGCGCGACGCGCCGTGGGGCACGCAGTACGCCGGCTATCGCGCCGCCGGCCCGGGGCGCACCTACTGGCGCTTCGCCAACTACCTATTTCCCTGCTGGGCGCAGGCGCCCAACGGCGAGTTCATGAGCCACATGCACGCGCGCGGCTGGGTGCCGCTCGACGACCATCACACCATGTTCGTGTTCATCTGGTGGAAGAAGGCCGTTTCGGCCATGAGCCTGCCGCAGCCCGCCTACAAGGACGGCACGCCGATCGGCGGCACCGGCCGCGGCGGCCTCAAGTTCCTGCCCAACACGACCGACTGGCTGGGCCGTTGGCGCATGGCGCACAACGCGGGCAACGACTGGGGCATGGACCGCGACAAGCAGCGCGCCAACGCCATCTACAGCGGCATCGACGGCGTCCATCTGCAGGACCAGGCGATCACCGAGAGCATCGGACCGGTCACCGACTTCGCCTGGGAGCATCTCGCCCCCTCCGACCAGATGATCACCCGCACCCGCCGCCGCATCCTGCGCGCGACGCGGGCGCTGCGCGACGACGGCACGCTGCCTCCCGGAGCGGACGAACCCGAGGTCTATCGCGGCGCGCGCAGCGGCTACTTCATTACGCCAGACGACGGCACGCCTTGGCAGGAGGTCTACGACAGGACGCTGGCTGGCGCCATGCATCCGGGGAGCGCCTGATCCCACATGCCGCGTTGGCGCGTTGGAGTGGATTCGGGCGGGACCTTCACCGACATCTGCCTGTTCGACGAGGAAAGCGGGCGGGTCGAGACGTGGAAGGTCTCGTCGACGCCCGACGATCCGTCGCGCGGCATCGCCGAGGGGGTGGAGGAGGGGGTGCGGCGCGTCGGCTCGGCAGCTGCCGACGTCGTCTATTTCGGTCACGGCACCACGGTCGCGACCAACGCCCTGATCCAGCACCGCGGCGCCCGCACCGGTCTCGTCACCACCGAAGGCTTTCGCGACCTTTTGGAGATCGGCCGCCAGAAGCGGCCCGACCTCTATGACATCCAGGCCGACAAGCCCAAGACGCTGGTGCCGCGCGACCTGCGGCTGGAAGTGCCCGAGCGCGTGCTGCACACCGGCGACGTCGCGACACCACTCGACGAAGCCAAGGTGCGCGAGGCGGCGCGCACCCTCAAGGCGGCGGGCGTGCAGGCAGTCGCGGTGTGCTTTCTCTACGGCTTTGTCCGGCCCGAGCACGAGCAGCGTGCGCTCGCCATCCTGCGCGAGGAGCTGCCCGACGCCTTCCTGTCGGCCGGCCACGAGATCGCGCCCGAGTTCCGCGAGTACGAACGGCTGTCGACGGTGGTGCTGAACGCCTACCTCGGCCCGGTGATGGACGGCTACATCCGCCGCCTCAGCCCGCGGCTCGAGGCGCTCGGCATGACGGCGACGCCGCATCTCACGCAGTCCAACGGCGGCGTCATCGGCTTTGCCACCGCGGCCGCCATGCCGGTGCGCACCATCCTCTCGGGACCTTCGACCGGCGTCGTCGGCGCGCAGGTGCTGGGTGCGCTGGCGGGTTTCGACAACCTGATCACCTTCGACATGGGCGGTACATCGACCGATGTCGCGCTCTTGCAGGAGGGCCGCTGCGGGCTTGCGGCCGAAGCGACCGTGCACGGCTATCCCATCAAGGCGCCGATGCTCGACATCCACACCGTCGGTGCCGGCGGCGGATCGATCGCCTACATCGACAGCGGCGGACTCTTGAAGGTTGGGCCGCGCTCGTGCGGCGCCGATCCCGGTCCGGCTTGCTACGGCAAGGGCAATGCCGAACCGGCCGTCACCGATGCCAACGTCGTGCTGCAAACCCTGAACCCCGAGCATCTGCTGGGCGGCCGCATGCCGATCCGCAACGATCTCGCCAAGCAGGCGGTCGCTCGGCTGGCCGACCGGCTCGGGCTCGGTATCCCGCAGACGGCACAGGGCATCCTGTCGGTGGTCACCGCCAACATGGCGCGCGCCATCCGCGTGATCTCGGTGCAGCGCGGTCACGATCCACGCGATTACACCTTGATGGCGTTCGGCGGTGCGGGACCGTTGCACGCCGCCCGGCTCGCCAAGGAGCTCGACATCGGCCGCGTGCTGGTGCCGCCGAACCCCGGCATCCTGTGCGCCATGGGCCTCCTGCTCACCGACCTGCGCGCGGATTTTTCGCTCACCCGGCTCTTGCCCGCGACCGAAGCATCGACCGCCGAGGTCGCGGAAGGTTTCGCGGCACTCGCCGAACGCGCCCGGCGCTGGTTCGAGCAGGAAGGCATCGCGGCCGGCGAACGCCACATGGTGCGCACCGCCGACATGCGCTACCACGGCCAGAACTACGAGCTCAATGTGGCGCTGTCCGACGGACCCGTCTCGGCGGCGAGCCTGCAAGCGCTCGCCGCCGGTTTCGCCGAGGTGCATCGCCAGCGCTACGGCTTCGCCGCCGACCGGGACCCGGTGCAGATCGTGACCTTGCGGGTCGAAGCGATGGGACTGGTGCGCAAGGCCGAGCTTGTAGCGCATCCCGACGCCGGCCCCGACGCGTCCGGCGCGATCGTCCAGCGACGGCCGGTGTGGCTGGAAGAGAAGGGCGACTTGGTGCCGACCCCGATCTACGCCCGCGCCGCGCTGCGCCCCGGCAACCGCTTCGCCGGCCCGGCCATCGTCGAGCAGATGGACGCCACGACCTTGGTGCCGCCCGGCATGACCGCCCGCGTCGACCGCTGGCTCAACCTGATCCTGGAGGCGGAATGAGCACAATCGTTCCTCCCCGCGCGCAGCGGGGGGAGGTGCCCGCGCAGCGGGCGGAGGGGTCATCGCCTCTCACGCAGGCCCATGACCCCTCCGGCCTGCGGCCACCTCCCCACTTCGTGGGGAGGAAAGCCCAGCTCGACCCCGTCACCGTCGAAGTGATCGGCGCGGCGCTGGGCTCGATCGTCGAGGAGTGCGGCGAGACCCTGATCCGCGCCTCGCACTCGACCAACATCAAGGAGCGGCGCGACTGCTCGACGGCGCTGTTCGACGCCGAGGGCCGGACGCTTTGCCAGGCCGAGCACATCCCGATCCATCTCGGCAGCTTTTTAGACCTCGTGCCGCACATCATGCGGCGCTATGAACTCGACAGCCTGCGGCCGGGCGACGCCTTCATCGGCAACGACGCCTATGAAGGCGGCGGCACGCACCTGCCCGACATCGTGCTGGCCGAGCCGATCTTCGTCGACGACCGGCTGGTCGCCTGGACGGTCAACCTCGCCCATCACGCCGACTTCGTCGATCGCGGCCACGCCCACATCTACCAGGAGGGCTTGCGTATCCCGCCCGTGCGGCTCTACCGCGCCGGCGAATTGCAGGCCGACGTGCAGGACCTGATCCTGTTGAACTGCCAGGTGCCGGCGGAGCGCCAGTCCGACCTCCGCGCCCAGCGCGCCGCCAACCGCGTCGGCGTGCAGCGCTTCCAGGCCCTGGCCGAAAAGTACGGCGCCGCGACCGTGCTCGGCGCCGGGGCAGCGCTGATGGACTATGCCGAGCGCAAGATGCGCACGGCGATTGCCGAGATGCCGGACGGTACCTGGCGCTTCGAGGACGTATTCGACAACGAGGAAGTCGACGGCACCCTGCCGCTGGCCGTCGAGGTGACGGTGAGGGGCGACGCCATGACGCTCGCCTTCGAGGCGCCCGAGCAGCGCCGCGCCGGCATCAACATGACCTACACCGCCCTGCTTGCGACGACCTACTACGTCGTGAAGTCGGTGCTCGATCCCTCGATCCCGCCCAACGCCGGACTGGCCCGTCCGCTCACCATCACCGCGCCGCCTGGCAGCGTCCTGAACTGCCTGCCCCCCGCGGCGGTGAATGGCCGCTTGCAGACCTGCCAGCGCGTCGCCGACATGGTTTTAGGCGCCTTGGCGCAGGCAGTGCCCGAGCGGGTCATGGCGTGCTCCAACTCTGCCTGCACCGTGGCCTACTTCATCGGCAAGCGCCCGCAGGACGGCTCGACCTGGGTCTATCTCGAGACCATTGCCGGCGGCAGCGGCGCTCGCGCCGGCAAGGACGGATTGGACGGTGTGCACGTCCACACCACCAACACCTCGAACCTGCCGGTCGAGGCCCTGGAGATAGAATATCCGCTGAGGCTGACGCGCTATGAGCTGGTCGACGATTCCGGCGGCGTCGGCCGCCATCGGGGTGGCATGGGCCTGCGGCGTGTCTACCAGGCGACCCAGGAGTGCCGCGTGCGCGTCGACCTGACGCGCCAGCGCTCGCAGAGCTGGGGCCTGTTCGGCGGCGGACCTGGCGGCCACGGCCGCGTCGAGGCGGGGCCGGGCGTGATCTTCGACGGCGACTCCGCGGTGCTGCAGGCCGGCCAGTGGTTCGCCCTCGTGACCCCGGGCGCCGGCGGCTTCGGCCCGCCGGGCGAACGCGACCCGACGGCGGTCGAGCGCGACGTCGCGGAAGGCGCGATCTCGCCAGGGACCGCCCACGAGGTCTACCACCTCTGATCCTCCCGAGCGCGGAGTCCGCGCTGGGGAGGAGAACTGGCGCTCTCCCGCGCGGCGCGTTAACGTTTCGCCGCTCGACTTAAATAAAGAGCACCGGGGCGCCGTCGGCACAGTCGCTGCGCGGCAACCCCTCAACAACGACAATGATCCGCGTCAGTAGCGTGCACGAGCGTTCTCACAGGGAGGCGTGTGTCATGCAATCAATCAAAATGTCTCGTCGTAGAGTCGTGGCAGCGGGCGCTGCCGCATCAGGTCTTGTCGCGGCACCTTGGGTGCGCAGCGCCAATGCCGCGGGAACGTTGACGATCGGCCTCTGGGACCATTGGGTGCCGGGCGCCAACGAAGTCCAAGCGGCCATCATCAAGGAATGGGCCGACAAGGAGAAGGTCGACGTCAAGGTCGACTTCATCACCAGCCAGGGCAACAAGCTCCTGATCACCTTGGCGGCCGAATCGCAGGCCAAGTCGGGTCACGACATCATGGAGTTCACCAATTGGGAGGCCGCCCAGTTCAACGCCGCGCTCGATTCGCACGACGATGTCGTCAAGAGCGTGGTCGCAAAGAACGGTCCGATCGACCCGGCCGTCGAATATCTCGGCAAGTTCGAGGGCCGCTGGCTCGGCGTGCCGATGACCCGCGGCACGCTGCTGCTCGGCTGCTGCAGCCGCTTCGACATGATGAAGGAGTATGCCGGCATCGACGTGCAGGCGCTCTATCCCGCCGGCAGGCCGGCCAATGACGCCAGCTGGACGTGGGACGCCTTCCTTGCGGCGGCCGAAAAGTGCCAGAAGGCGGGCCACGCCTTCGGCTTGCCGCTCGGCTCGACCACCGACACCAACCAGTGGGTGGGCGCCCTGTTCCTCGCCTACGGCGCCGTGCTGATGGATGCCAAGGGCAATGTCACGGTGAAGTCCGACCAGGTGCGCCAGGTGCTGGAATACGCCAAGAAGCTCGTGGCCTTCGTGCCGGCCGACGCGCCGTCGTGGGACGACGCCTCGAACAACAAGTGGCTGATCTCGGGCACGGGGGCGCTGATCTTCAATCCGCCCAGCGCCTGGGCGGTCGCCAAGCGCGACGCGCCGCAGGTTGCCGAGAAGTGCTGGACGCACGGCTTTCCCAAGGGTCCGGCCGGCCGCTTCAATCCGATCCTGCCGCGCTTCTACGGCGTGTGGAGCTTTTCCAAGAACAAGGCGGCCGCCAAGAACATGCTCGAGTATTTGGCGATGCGTCCGGCGGCCGAGCGGCAGGTTGCCGCGAGCCAGGGCTACGACATTCCGCCCTATCCGAAGTTCAACGACTTCAAGACCTGGGACGAGGAGGGTCCGCCCAAGGGTTCGATTTCGCACTATCCGATCAAGGGTGGCGATCAGATGGCCGGCGTCGTCTGCTCGCCGGCGCCGCCGCTCATCGCTGCGCAGATCTGGGCGCAAGCCATCCAGTCGCAGATGGTGAACCGCTACTTCAAGGGCGACGCGATGGAGAAGGTGCTCGACTGGGCGGCCAACGAGCTCGAGGGCATGAAGCGGACCTGACAGGGCCAGGCCTCTTCACGTCCTCTCGCTTGCTGCGGGAGAGGCCAGGAGAAGGGGCGTCGAAAGGAGCTGTCATCCCGAGCGCAGCGAGGGACTTTTCCTTTGCGTCAAAGGTCCCTCGCTGCGCTCTCCCAACCTCCCTCCTGTCGGGGGAAGGGTTCGAGAAGGATGATCAGTGATGCACGCCTATGTTGCTGCGGGAGCGGGCTTCCTGCTCGCCGTCCTGTGGTTCGATCTGATGTTCGACGTCCAGACTCGCCGATACACGGGCGACATTCTGCCTGCCGAGGTGCTGGCCTCGATCTCAGCCTATTACCGGCGGGTCACTACCGAGGCGTATCCGATGAACCGCCTGGTCGCCCTGGTCATGGTGTTGACGCTGGTCGCGATCGTGCTCGAGATCGTCGAGGGCCAAAGTCCGTGGTGGGTCGGCTGGGGCTCGCTGGCGCTGGCCGGCAGCGGCTTCGTGCCGACCTTGCGCCGCACCGTCCCCAATGCGCGCCGGCTGGGCGGCGCCAAGGATACTCCCGAGGTGCAGTCGTCGCTCGCCCGCCGTATCTGCCGCGATCACATGCTGAGCTTTGCGCGCATGTCGACTGTGCTCGTCCTGCAGCTTGGGGCCGGATGACCGATCACAGCCTGCACCGGCATGCTCTCCAGGGAAGTGCGCGCGAGTCGCCCCGACTTCACTTGACCGCCGTCACGGTGATCGACCACCGTACCGCGATCGCGCAATGGCGCGACATGACGAAGCGAGACCGACGGCCAATTGGCCAAGATCGTCGTCACGCCCTGGCCGCAACACGATCCGTGGACGCAATGGAGTACAGCGATGAAGACTGTCGATACTGAATACCGCGACGGCGCCCTGACCTGCCGCGGCTTTCTTGCCTATGACGAGACCAAGACCGGGCGCCGCCCCGGCGTCCTGGTCGTGCACGAGGCTTTCGGCCTCGGCAAGCATGCGATGGACCGGGCAAAGATGCTGGCCGAGCTCGGCTATGTCGCCTTCGCCGCCGACATGTTCGGCGACCGCATGCAGGTGACCGAGCTGCCGAAGGCGATCGAGATCATCACCGATTTGCTGGGCAATCCGACGAAACTGCTGGCGCGAGCCGATGCCGCGCTGGAAGTGTTGCGTCAGCGGCCCGAGGTCGACACCGCGCGGCTCGGTGGGATCGGCTTCTGTTTCGGCGGTTCGACCGTGCTGCAGCTGGCGCGCAGCGGCGCCGATCTCAAGGGCGTCGTCAGCTTCCATGGCGCGCTCTCGACCAAGGCGCCGGCCAAGGCGGGCACCGTCAAGGCGGGGATTCTTTCTTGCACCGGGGCGGACGATCCGATGATTCCGGCCGATCAGGTCGTCGCCTTCGAGGAGGAGATGCGCGCCGCCAAGGCCGATTGGCAGGTCATCCAATACGGCAACACCCTGCACAGCTTCACCAACCCCGAAGCCGACGGCTCGCTCAACCCGGCGATCCTGTACAACGAGAAGACTGACAAGCGCTCCTGGGCCGCGATGCGCGATTTCTTCGAGGAGAAGTTCGCAGCGTAGAGCACCGATTGCATATCCGCCTCCCCAACGCAGTTGGGGAGGCGCGCAAAATCTAGCCCCCCGCCGCGGCCGCGCGGTACCAATCCAGGATCTCCGCGCCGGTCCACAGCACGACGCCGTCGTGGCCCAGGATGTAATCGTACAGCATCTCGAGGTACTTGATGCGATGCGGCACGCCCGTGAGATACGGGTGGATCGAGATCGCCATGACGCGCGGCGCCGTGGCGCCATCGAGATGGAGCCGGTCGAACTGGTCGCGGCCGCGTCGCAGGATCTCATCGGAGGGCTGTTGCTGCACGGCGCTCAGCACCACGTCGTTGATCTCGACCGTGTAGGGGACCGACGCGATGGGACCGCGCCGCGTCTGCAGCATGACCGGCTGCTCGTCCATCACCCAGTCGGCGACGTACTCGATGCCGGCCTCGGCCAGAAGGTCGAGCGTCTCGTCGGTCTCGGTGAGGCCGGGGCTCTCCCAGCCGCGCGGCGGTGTGCCGGTGAAATCCTTTATCGCCGCCACGGTGTCGCGGATCGCCGTCCGCTGATCCTCGACCCGGTGCATCGGCCGCTGCACGAAGCCGTGCCCCATGAACTCCCAGTCCGCCTCGCGCGCCGACTGACAGGCCTCGCGATAGAGGCTCAACGCCGAGCCGTTGACTGCGAACGTGGCCTTGAGCCCGCGCTTGCCCAGCACCTCGAGGAAGCGCCAGAAGCCCACCCGCATGCCGTATTCGTGCCACGCCCAGTTCGGCACGTCGGGCAGCAGCGGATTGCCCATCGGCGGCGGCAGCACGGTGCGCGGCATCGGCGCCTGCGGGCTCCAGTTCTCGACGTTGACGATGGTCCACACCGCGACCCGCGCATTGCCCGGCAGGCTGAGCCGCGGCCGCTTGTGGATCGGCACGTAGGGGACGCGGTTGCGTAGGCTGTGGCCGATGTCTTCGGTCATGAGGTGCCTCCGGGGACAAGCAATAATGATATAGCCGGTTTGCCTGCCGCGTTGTGCTCGCCGCTCGTTCTCCGGCGCCATTGCCGGCTATAATCGGTGGTAGTGCAGCGTACTTCGGCGTCCGGGTCCCTTATCGCGATAGGAGGACGAGACGATGGCTGACAGCAAGCACGACCAAGCCAACACACTCACGCGCAGAACGGCGATGCAGGCCGGTGCCCTGCTCGTGGCCGGCATGCCCCTGCTCTGGTCCAGCGAGGCGCGCGCCGACAAGGCCAAGATCGACGGCGTGCTCGGCGGCGCAGTATCCGCCGGCACTGTTCCGGGCGTGGTGGCGGTTGCCGCCGACGACAAGGGCGTCGTCTACGAAGGCGCCTTCGGCAAGCGCAGCCTCGCGGGCGGCGCGGCCATGACGCCAGACACCGTGTTCTGGATCGCCTCGATGACCAAGGCGATCACCTCGATCGCCGCCATGCAGATGGTCGAGCAGGGCAAGCTCAGTCTCGACAAGCCGATCAGCGACGTGGTGCTGGAGCTCAGCGCCGCGCAGGTCCTGGAGGGCTTCGACAACGAGGGCAAGCCCAAGCTCAGGCCGCCCAAGCGGCCGATCACCTTGCGCCATCTGCTGACCCACACGGCCGGCTTCAGCTACGCACTGTGGAACCCCGATATCGGCCGCTACATGAAGGCCGCCAACGTGCCCGACATCGGCACCTGCAAGCTCGACGCGCTAAAACTTCCGCTGGTCTTCGACCCCGGCGAGAAGTGGGAGTACGGCATCAATATCGACTGGGCCGGCAAGGCGGTCGAACGGGTGAGCGGCCTGTCGCTCGACGGCTACATGCGCGAACGCATCTTCACCCCGCTCGGCATGAAGGACACGGCCTTCATCCTGAAGCCCGACCAGCAGGCGCGGCTGGCGACCGTCCACGCTCGCGGCGCCGACGGCCAGCTGAAGCCGATCGAGTTCGGCATGCCGCAAGCGCCGGAGTTCTTCATGGGCGGCGGCGCGCTCTACTCGACCGGGCGCGACTACCTCACCTTCCTGCGCATGCTGCTGGCCGGCGGCAGGCTCAACAACGCACAGATCCTGCGGCCCGAGACCGTCGCGCTGATCAACAAGAACAGCATGGGCGACACCAACGTCACCCTGCTCAAGACCGCCATGCCCGACCTCACCAACGACGCCGAGTTCTTCCCCGGCATGCCCAAGAAGTGGGGCCTGGCCTACATGATCAACACCCAGGACGTGCCCGGCGGGCGCAGCGCCGGCAGCCTGGCGTGGGCAGGGCTCGCCAACACCTACTACTGGCTCGATCCGAAGAAGAAGGTGGCCGGAGTCATCCTGACCCAGATCCTGCCCTTCGCCGACCAGAAGGCCCTGCAGCTGCTGGCCGACTTCGAGACCGCGGTCTACGCCAACGGCGGCAAGAACGGCCACACGTAAGTCTTACGGACCGCGCGTCCTCTGTCATCCCGAGCGCAGCGAGGGACCTTTCTTGTTGCCGTAAAGGTCCCTCGCTTTCGCTCGGGATGACAGTTGGCGCGCGGTCCGCCAGAACTGTGCTATCAGCGCCGGCATGTTCGACGTACTGATCGTGGGCGGCGGAGCGATGGGTTCGTCGATCGCATGGCATCTGGCGAGTGATCCCGCCTTCAGCGGCAAGATCGTCGTCGTCGAGCGTGATCCGACCTACGCCCGTGCTTCGTCGGCGTTGTCGGCGAGCTCGATCCGCCAGCAGTTCTCCACGCCGCTCAACATCCACCTCTCGCGCTACGGCATCGGCTTCCTGCGCAAAGCCCATCAGCTGCTGGGCGTCGATCTCGGTTTGAAGGAGCCAGGCTACCTCTTTCTGGCAAGCGACGCCGGCCAGCCGGCAATGCGGGCGAATCATGCGATCCAGAGCGCCGAGGGCTGCGCTGTCGAGCTGCTCGAGCCTGCGGCGTTGCGCAAGCGCTTCCCCTGGATCTCCACCGAAGGTATTGCGCTCGCCTCGCACGGCACGGCGAACGAGGGCTGGTTCGACGGACCGGCACTCATGCAGGCGTTCCGCCGCAAGGCCCGCGAGCTCGGCGTGCAGTACGTCGGCGACGAGGTCGTGGGGCTTGCGCCGCACGCCGTCGCCTTGCGCTCCGGCGAGCGTCTCGAGGCGAAGACGATCGTGCTGGCCGCCGGTCCCTGGTCGGGCGAGGTCGCGGCACTCGCCGATATCGCGCTGCCGGTCGAGCCGCGGCGGCGCTCGGTGTTCGTGTTCGATGTCCGCGAGCCGCCGGGCCCGACGCCGCTCGTCATCGACGTCACAGGAACCTGGGTCCGGCCGGAGGGCCGCTTCTATATCGGCGGCACGACTCCCGCCGAGGGCAACGACCCGGCCGGCGCGCCGCTCGAGGTGCAGCACCAGGAATGGGACGACATGGTGTGGCCCACCTTGGCCAACCGTGTGCCTGCCTTCGAGGCGGCCAAGGTGGTGAACGCCTGGGCCGGTTACTACGAGTACAACACCTTCGACCAGAACGGCATCGTCGGCCGCCATCCCGAGGTCGAGAGCCTGGTCTTTGCCACCGGCTTCAGCGGCCACGGCATCCAGCAGTCGCCCGCTGTCGGCCGCGCCGTCGCCGAGCTGATCCTGCACGGTGCCTACCGCACGCTCGACCTCACGCCGTTCGGCTATGAGCGGATAGCCGCCGGCCGGCCTGTGCGAGAGCTGAACGTGGTGTAATACTGTCCTTCCTCGCCCGTCAGACGGGGAGCCACTCTGTCATCCCGAGCGCAGCGAGGGATCTTTAGGGCGACACGAAGGATCCCTCGCTAGGCTCGGGATGACAGTAAGGAGTGTGCCTTTCCCCCTCTTGCCCCAGGCGAATGGATCATGTGAAGGAGTAAGGACCGTGCCCGATCAAGCCCTGGTCAATTCGGACCTGCAATCTGCCCTCGCCGAAGCGCGTCAGGCCTATATCGAGCGCAATCCCAAGAGCTTCGCGCGCCACCGGGAGGCGTGCGAGGCGATGCCGGGTGGCAACACCCGCACCACCCTGCACAACGCGCCGTTCCCGCTCACCGTTGTGCGCGGCGAGGGCTGCCGGCTGTGGGATGCCGACGGGCACGAGTACATCGACGTGCTGGGCGAGTACACGGCGGGCATCTACGGCCATTCGCATCCGGTGATCCGCGCCGCCATCGATCGGGCGCTCGACCACGGCTGGAACTACGGCGGCCGCAACGCCAACGAGGCCAAGCTCGCCAAGCTGGTGGTCGACCGCATGCCGTCGATCGACCTGGTGCGCTTCACCAACTCGGGCACCGAGGGCAACGTCATGGCGCTGGCCGGCGCCCGCGTCTTCGCCCAGCGCAAAGGGCGGACCAAGGCCACCAAGGTCATGGTCTTCCGCGGCGGCTATCACGGCGGCGTGCTCTATTTCGTGAGCGGCGGCAGCCCGGTGAACATGCCCTACGAGTTCGTCGTGGCGCCCTACAACGACGTTTCAGGCACGCGCGCGTTGTTGGACAAGCACGGCGAGGAGCTGTTCGCCGTGCTGCTCGAGCCGATGCAGGGCAGCCACGGCTGCCTGCCGGGCGACCTCGAATTCCTCAAGGCAGTGCGCGAGGAGACGGCGTCGCGCGGCATCATCATGATCTTCGACGAGGTCATGACCTCGCGCCTGGCGCCGGGCGGCCTGCAGGAGAAGACCGGCGTCATCCCCGACATGACCACGCTCGGCAAGTACATCGGCGGCGGCATGTCGTTCGGCGCCTTCGGCGGGCGGCGCGACATCATGGAGCTGTTCGATCCGACCAAGCCTGACGCCCTGCCGCACGCCGGCACCTTCAACAACAATGCGCTCACCATGGCGGCCGGCGCCGCGGGCTACGGCGAGGTTTACACGCCGGCCGCCGCGAAGGAGCTGAACGAGCGCGGCGAGCGCATCCGGGCGCGGGTCAACGCGATCTGCGCCAAGGCGGGCGTCGCCTTCCAGTTCTCCGGCAT
>JAFAKN010000109.1 GCA_019235415.1 Alphaproteobacteria bacterium | reverse complement strand
GAATGGCATTCCCTGCTGATCGTCGGCAGCACGCTGTGCAGCGCCTTCTACCAGCTGTTCTCGCGGCGCTACGGGCAGGCCGAGCGGCCTGACGCATCGGCCACGATGGCGACCATCGTCGGCACCGTCGTCGCCTCCCCATTGCTGCCGTTCGAATGGGTGACGCCGGCCTTCGGCTGGGACTGGGTGCTGTTCGTGAGCATTGGCGTGCTGGCGGGCGTTGGACACTACTTTCTGACCATCGCCTATAGCCAGGCCCCGGCGGCGACGATCGCGCCATTCAACTACGCCCAGCTGATCGGCGCGGCGATCCTGGGCTATGCCGTGTTCGGAAACTTTCCCGACTTCTGGACCTGGGTCGGCGCAGCGGTGATCGTGTGCTCCGGACTCTACCTCGGCTACGCCGAACGGCGGCGCTTTCGGCGATCGAACAAGATTTGATCAGTTGGTGAAAGTTTGGGCGTTCCTGTCATCCCGAGCGTAGCAAGGGACCCTTCTGCGTCCTAAGGATCCCTCGCTTCGCTCGGGATGACAGTGCGCGCTCCTTCCACTGGCACAGGCCTTGCTGCCTTCGCTTCAGCGCTGATCCAGGGAGGACACGTCATGTGTGATCGCATTGGCTGCACGCATTTTCCCCGGCTGTCCGACATGGACTTCTCAGGCACCCCGGTGCCCTCGCGCCGCCGCTTCTTGAAGGGTGCGGCCGCGGCCAGCACCATCACGATGGCGATGGGACCGGGCATGCTGCTCGGGGGCCCGGCCCATGCCGCGGCTGGAATAAAGTCGACCCACGGCTCGGGCTTCTGCAACCTGAACATTTTCCTCGCCCATTCGCGGCAATATGCCAAGGCGACCGGCGTCGAGCTCGAGTTCGTCAATACACCGACCTCGGCCGAGATGGTGACGTTTCTCGGCATGGGCCAGGTCGATATCGGGCTGATGCCTTATACGAGCTTCATGGCCCTTTACGATGCGGGCGCGCCGGTCAAGATCGTGGCGGGCGGTGGCGTCGAGGGGTGCGCGATCGTCGCCCAGCCCGGTCTCGACAAGCCCGAGAAGCTCAAGGGCAAGACGCTCGGTACCTTCCAGCTCGATACGCTGGAGGTGATGCCCTACGACTATCTCAAGAAGGCCGGCATTCCCTTCAAGGACGTCAAAGTGCGCTACATGGGCAACACGCCGGAGGCGGTCGAGGCGTTCAAGGCGGGCGCGCTCGACTGGATCTGCACCATTGAGCCCTACGCCTCGGCCCTGGTGAACGACGTCAAGGGCGCAGTCATGCTGACCGATGGCGTCGACTTGTACGGCAAGGGCTATACCGATTGCGTGCTGGCCGCGCGCGCAAGCCTGACGAAGGACAATCCGGATGGGCTCAAGGCAATCATCAAGGCAATGATGCAGGCGCAGTACGACGCCGAGCAGAAGCCCGACGAAGTGCTGACCGAACTGGTCGGCAAGTACTACAAGACCTCGATGGAGAACGCGCGCATCGCCAAGGGCAAGCAGCCGGCGGTGGTCGACGCGCGCAGCCAGACCGACTTCATCCTGCAGCGCACCGACAGCGTCGTGGAGATGGGCTACATCAAGAAGAAGCCGGGCCGCGACGCCATCGACTGGACCTTGCTCGAGGCCGTCATCAAGGAGAACCCCGACCTCTACGGCAAGCTGAAATACAAGTCTGCCTGATGGCCGTCGTCACGCGCGACGGCGATGCGGGCGCCGCCGCCGGAGCATCCCGCCCGGCGGCGGTCACCCGCCTGTTCGCTTCGATGGCCGGCCTCGACTGGCTGTCGAAGGCGTGGTGGACCTGCCTGTCCATAAGCCTGTTCGCCGGCTTGTGGGAGCTGTGCTGGGCGCTGGGCTGGGCCGACCCCAAGCTCCTGCCGCCGCCGCACATCTTCCTCGGCAACATCGGCGAGCAGGCCAAGTTCTTCAACACCGCCACGCGCTGGCAGGTCGGCCAGGCGATGAACGCCGGTCCCTCGCCCTGGGAATCGGTGCTGATCACCGTCGCGGCCACGACCATGCGGGTGTTCGTCGGCCTGGTGATCGCCTCGATGCTGGGGATCGCCATCGGCGTCCTGGTGCGCTACTGGCGACTGTTCGACCGCCTGGTGCTGCCCACGGTGACCTTGCTGTCGCCGGTGTCGCCGATCGCCTGGCTGCCGGTGGCGATCTTCCTGTTCGGCATCGGCA
>JAFAKN010000760.1 GCA_019235415.1 Alphaproteobacteria bacterium | reverse complement strand
TTGAAGTGGACCAGGCGGTAGGCGCAGGTCTGGGGCAGCCAGTCCATCTTGGCCACCACCTTCGGAGTGAGCTGGATGCAGTCCGGCACGATCTTCTTGCGGTTCTTATAGTCGCGGCAGCGCGCCGTCTTGGGATCCAAGAGCTTGCAGAAAGTGTCGGTCTGGGCGAGCTCGCCGGTGCCCTCGTACTCGAGCTTGTTGGTGCAGCACATGCCGCAGCCGTCGCACAGCGATTCCCATTCCTGCTTGGTCATCTGGGCGAGCGTCTTGCGCTTCCAGAACGGCAGCGCATTGCCATTCAGGCGCTGGAGGGCGGCAGCCCGCCGCGCGCGGCGGACTAAAGACTTAGCGGCCATGAAACGCCTCCAGCAAACGGCGGGCCGCGGCGGCCGGCGTAGTGCGCCCGGCCTCCACGTCGCGCTCCAGCCCGCCTAAAAGCTTCTTGACCTCGGGGTGCCGGCGCAAGGCTGCCAACAAGGTCTCGCCGACTTCGTTCCACATCCAGGCGCGCGCCTGCTCGGCGCGCCGGCGGGCGATGCCCGGCTTGCCGACCGCGGCGAGGAAGCGCTCGACGATGGCCCAGATCTCGGCGACGCCCGTGCCGCTCAGCGCCGAGCAGGTGGTGACCTCGGGCGTCCAGCCGGCGGTCGGCGAGCGCAGCATGCGCAGCGCATGCTGGTAGTCGGCGGCCGAACGACGGGCGGTGGCTAGAAGGTCGCCGTCGGCCTTGTTGACCACCAAAAGGTCGGCCAGCTCGATGACGCCGCGCTTGATGCCCTGCAGGTCGTCGCCGCCGCCCGGCAGCAGCAGCACGATGAACATGTCGACCATGTCGGCGACCGCCGTCTCCGACTGCCCGACGCCGACCGTCTCGACCAGCACCGTGTCGAAGCCCGCCGCTTCCACCAGCTGCATGGCCTCGCGGGTGCGTCGCGCCACGCCACCCATGGTGGCGCCGGCGGGCGACGGGCGGATGAAGGCGGCATGCCGGCGCGACAGCTCCTCCATGCGCGTCTTGTCGCCCAGGATCGAGCCGCCGCCGCGCTTGGAGGACGGGTCGATCGCCAGCACCGCGAGCGAGCGGCCGCGTTCGATCAGCGTCAGACCGAAGCGCTCGATGAAGGTCGACTTGCCGACGCCCGGCACGCCGGTGATGCCGAGCCGCACCGATTTGCCGGTATGGGGCAGCACCGACGCGAGGAGCGCATCGGCGCGCTCGCGATGATCGGGGCGCGTCGATTCGACCAGCGTGATGGCCTGCGCCAGCGCCCGCCGGTCGCCGGCCAGCAGCAGCGCGAGCAGCGGCCCAGGCGGCGGATCGCCGGACCTGCTCGACGTCTTGCTCCCGGAGTGGGCGGCCGCGACGCTCATGATTTCCGCTTATCAGCCACGTCTGTGGAACGCCAGAACGGCGGCGATCGCTGCGGCGGCGTAGAAGAAGGCAGCGCTCAAGGTCAGCCCGGCGCGACCGAACGCATCCATTGCCGCGCCCGCGATCGGCCGGCCCAGAAGGCCGCCGAACGTATAGACCATGGTGAAGGCGGCGTTGGCGCGCGCGATGTCGCCGCCGCTGAAGCGTTGGCCGAGCAGCGCCAGCCCCACCGTGTAGATACCGAACGAGATGCCGCCCCACAGCAGCAGCACGCCGAGCACCGCGGTCGACCGCGCGTCGACGGCGGTGACGAGGGCCGCCAGCGCCGCACTGCTCGCGGCGCAGGCGGCGAGCACGACGCGGCGGTCGGCGTGATCGGCCAGCCAGCCGATCGGCCATTGCAGCACCAGGTTGCCGATCACGAACGCCGACAGCCACGTCGCGCCGGTCTCGGCCGGCACGCCGGCTTGGAGGGCGAAGATCGGCAGGAAGCTGAAGGCCACGTTCTCGCCCAGCCCGCAGGCCAGCGCGGCGAGCAGCGCGACGGGCGCGGCCAAAAGCACGCCGGAAAAGCCGCCATGGCCGACCGGGCGGATGTGCGGCGCCTGGCGCCAGGTCAGCATCAGCGGCAGGACGACCAGCGCGCCCAGCGCGGCATTGAGCAGGAACGGTCGCGGGCCATAGACGCCAACCAGCTGCAGCACGAGCGGCCCCGTCGCCAGGCCCAGGGCGACCAGGGTCGAGTAGATCGCGACGACGCGGCCGCGCTGCTTCTCCTCGGCCACGAGGTTGATCCAGATCTCGCTCACCACCCAGGCGACGCTGCCCACCACGCCCGACAGGAGGCAGAGCCCGAACCACAGCGCAACGCCTTCGGTATAGGCGAACGCCACCGAGATCGCGGCGTTCAGAAGCGTGCCGAGGCAGATCATCGGCACGGCGCCGAGCCGCGCCGCCGCCGCGGGGATGCGATGCGCGGTGGCGATCATGCCGATGCCCCAGGCCATGCTCACGATGCCGATCGTGAGATTGTCGGCGCCCTGCCGCTCGAGCGCCAACGGCACCAGCGGCATGCCGGTCCCCACCTGCAGCCCGAACGCCAGGCAGCAGAGGTAGATCGGCACGAGCGAGCGCCGGGAGGCGATGGCGCTAGTCATCTTCTCCTCTCCAACGCGCGTTGGGGAGGTGTCGCCGCCTCGCGGCGACGGAGGGGTCATGAATCATGAGTCATGACCCCTCCGTCCGCTGCGCGGACACCTCCCCACGCGTGAGCGTGGGGAGGTGAAATCTAATCCGCGACACGCAGGTGTCCTTCGGCGCGCAGGGACGGCGGCTCGTCGGCTTCGGCCAGGGCCTCGGCGGCGGCTTCCTGCTGGCGGCGCCACATGTCGGTATAAAGACCGCCCTTGGCCAAGAGCTCGAAGTGCCGGCCGCGCTCGACGACGCGGCCGCGGTCGAGCACGATGATCTCGTCGGCGTTGACGATGGTCGACAGTCGGTGGGCGATCACCAGCGTCGTGCGGCCGCGGCTCAC
>JAFAKN010000739.1 GCA_019235415.1 Alphaproteobacteria bacterium | reverse complement strand
CGCCCGCCTTGCTTTGCTTGACTGGCGCCGGCATCTCCAGCCGGAAGCGCAGGTCGCGGCCGACCACCGTCTGCCACTCCGATTGCGCGCGCGCCGCGAGCGGCATCGCGACAAGAGCAAGCAGCAACCCGCGGCGCCACATCGCCTGCGGCCTCAGTAGGCGTGATCGCGAAACAGCGGCACGAACGAGCTTTTCCATTCGTTCTGCCACTTGGCTAGAAGCTCGTCGGCCGGGGCCAGCCCGCTCGCTACGGCGCGGTCGAGCGGCGCGAGATAGACGGTCTCGTCGTTGCCATGGGCATCCAGCCGCTTGCGCGCGCGCAGGCCGGCATGGGCGATCTCGACCACCTCGCGCGCCCATTCGCTTAAAACCTTGCCGCGGAAGATCGTGCTCAAGCCGGTCTTGGGCGTCTCGGCCCGCAGGAAGTCGTGGTCCGCGACCGTCCAGTCCTTCACGAGGTTCCAGGCGGCGTCGAGCGAGATCTGGTCGTACAGCAGGCCGACCCAGAACGCCGGCAGCGCATTCAACGCCGGCAACGGGCCGGAGTCCGCGCCGCGCATCTCCAGGTAGCGTTTCAGGCGGACCTCGGGAAAGGCCGTGGTCACGTGGTCGGCCCAGTCGTTGATGGTCGGCAGTTCGCCCGGCCGGGCGGGCAGCCGACCTTTCAGGAAATCCCTAAAGCTCTGGCCCGCGGCATCGATGTACTTGCCGTCGCGATAGACGAAGTACATCGGCACATCGAGCATGTAATCGACATAGCGCTCGAAGCCGAAGCCATCCTCGAACACGAAGGGCAGCATGCCGCAGCGGTCGGGGTCGGTGTCGGTCCAGATGTGGCTGCGGTAGCTCTTGTAGCCGGCGGACCTGCCCTCCTTGAAGGGCGAGTTGGCGAACAGCGCCGTGGCGAGCGGCTGCAGGGCGAGCGAGACGCGGAACTTCTTCACCATGTCGGCTTCTGATTCGAAGTCGAGGTTGGTCTGCACGGTACAAGTGCGCAGCATCATGTCGAGGCCGAGCTTGCCCTTCTTGGGCATGTACTCGCCCATGATGCGGTAGCGCCCCTTGGGCATCCAGTGCATGTCCTCGCGGGTCCACTCCGGCGCGAAGCCCAGCCCGATGAAGCCGACGTCGAGCTCGCGCCCGACGGTTTTCACTTCCTCGATGTGCTGCGTGTTCTCCGCCGCCGTCTCGTGCAGGGTCTCGAGCGGCGCGCCCGACAGCTCGAACTGGCCGCCCGGCTCGAGGGTGACGCTGGCCTTGCCGCGCTGGAGCGCGATGATGTTGTTGCCTTCGGTGACGGCTTCCCAGCCGAACCGCGTCATGCCTTCGAGCATGGCGCGGATCCCAGCCGGCCCGTCGTAGGGCAGCGGCTTCAGCGTCGCCTTGTGGAAGCCGAACTTCTCGTGCTCGGTGCCCATGCGCCACGCCGAGCGCGGCTTGTTGCCGGCCACAAAGTATTCGATCAGCTGCCGACGATTTTCGATCGGCACGCCGCCGCCAGACGGTGGTGCGGACATACGACCCTACTCCCTGGTCACCCCGCAGCGTCGACGGCCGGGAGCGGCGCGGTCGCATGAGCAATTCTCACGCGAGCACGCGTCTGGTTGATGATGTTCACTTTCCCGTCTCCCACACCCGCGGGGCGGAGCGCAAGCGGTCAGACGAGGCCGCGAGAGGTGCGATAATCGGCGGCCAAGCGCGGCGTCGGCCGCTGCCAGTCGCCGACCAGCGCCTGCCAGCAGGCCAGCGCCGCCAAGGCGGCGGTGTCGGCGCGCAGGATGCGCGGCCCCAGCCCGGCTGCCGTCACATCTTTCATGCGACGCAAGGCCTCCAGCTCGACGCGATCGAAGCCGCCCTCGGGCCCGACCAGGATGGCCCACGGCGCCTGCTTGGCATTTTCATCGAGACCCGCGAGCGCCCGCGCGATCGGCTCGCCGTGTCCGGTTTCGTCGCACATCAGCAACCGGCGCTGCCCGGGCCAGTCGCTCAGCAGTCCCGCGAGCGAAACGGGGGCACGGACCTGCGGCACGCTGAGACGCTCGCTCTGCTCGGCCGCTTCCACGGCGTTGGCGCGCAGCCGCTCGACGTTCACGCGTTCGACCATCGTATGCTGCGTGAGGACCGGCTGCAGGAGGGCCACGCCGAGCTCCGTCGCCTTCTCCGCGACGAAATCGATGCGCGCCTTCTTGACCGGCGCGAAGCATAGCCAGACGTCGGGTTCGCGATCCTGCTCGCGCAGCTGTTCAGCGATGACGGCAACGCCGCTCTTCTTGCCCTGCCCCTGGAACGCGCCGGCCCATTCGCCGTCACGACCGTTGAACAGGCGCAGCGCTGCGCCGTCGGTGCGCCGCAGGACTTGGCGCAGATAGTGGACCTGCGCGTCGCTGAGCGACGCCTCGCCACCGGCGGCGAGGTCGTCCTCGACGAAGAGACGCGGCGTCATGGAGCTTTCCTTGGGAGTTTGCCGTTGGTCGGGCGGGCGCACGCCGGCATGATGCCGCCATGACTGCCGACCGAACAACCGGCTTCACGGACATCGACCGGCGGCACTGGACCCTGCGCTACCTGCCGCCATGGGCGCAGCCCTACGGACGACTGGCGCGCTGGGATCGGCCAATCGGCATCTGGCTGCTGGTGCTGCCCTGCTGGTGGTCGCTGGCCTTGGGCGCTGCACCGCAGTGGCTGCGCCTGGCCGGCTGGATGGCGCTGTTCCTCCTGGGCGCCATCGCCATGCGCGGGGCGGGCTGCACCTGGAACGACATCGTCGACCGCAAGGTCGATGCCCAGGTCGAGCGGACGCGCAGCCGTCCGCTGCCGGCGGGCGAGCTCTCGGTGCGTCACGCCCTGATCTGGATGGTGCTGCAATCGCTGGTCGGGCTCGCGATCCTGTTCAAGCTGAACAAGTTCGCCGGTGCCGTGGCGCTCGCCTCGCTGGTCCTGGTCGCGATCTACCCGACCATGAAGCGCCTGACGTCGTGGCCGCAAGTCGTGCTCGGCCTCGCCTTCAGCTGGGGCGCGCTGCTGGGCTACGCCACCGTGACCGGCACGCTGTCCTGGGCGACGATTGCGCTGTACCTCGGCGGCGTGGCCTGGACGCTGGTCTACGACACCATCTACGCCATGCAGGACCAACGCGACGACGCCGTGGTCGGCGTGCTCTCGACGGCGCGCCGGTTCGCCGGCGCACCGCGACGCTGGCTGTCGCTGTTCGCGGGACTGGCCCTCCTGGGTTGGATCGCGACGGGATATCTCGCCGGCTTGAAGATCGCGTACTTCGTCTTGCTGCTCGCGGTCGCCTTGCACTTCGCGTGGCAGATCGCCTTCCTGAAGCCGAGCGACCAGGCCGACTGCCTGCGCAAGTTCAAGTCCAACACCTGGCTCGGGCTGCTGCTGCTGATGGCGATCATGGCGGGACTCGCCGATTGACCAAGCCGCGCCTGCCGGCGGATCCCGAAGCCTTCATCCGGGCCAACACCGCGCTCGAGGCGCCCGCCATGGTGCCGGAATTCAAGCTGTGGCTCGCCAGCGAATACGTGCCGATCTGGCAGGCCACCGAGCAATGGCTGGCCGAGCAGAACGTCGATCCGCCCTATTGGGCCTTCTGCTGGCCGGGCGGCCAGGCCATCGCGCGCTACCTGCTGGACAATCCGCAAGTAGTGCGCGGCAAGCGGGTCATCGACTTCGCGGCTGGCTCGGGCGTCTCGGCGATGGCCGCCGCGCGCGCCGGCGCGGCATCGGTGCTGGCCAACGACATCGACGCGCTGTCGCTGGTCGCCGCCCGTCTGAACGCCGAGGCCAATGGCCTCGCCGTCGACGTCAGCCGGGACGACTGGCTGCTCGGCGGCGACGGCGAGCCCACCGCCGACGTCGTGATCGCCGGCGACGTCTGCTACGAGCAGGAGATGTCGGCCCGGGCGCTCGCCTGGCTGCGCGGGCACGCGCGCCGCGGCCGGCTGGTGCTGCTGGGCGATCCTGGACGCAACTACTTCAGCGCCCAGGGCCTCGAAGAGCGCGCGCGATACACGATTCCCACAAGCCTGCAGCTGGAAAACCGCGGCATGCGCGAGACCGTCGTGTGGCGGGTGTTGCCGCATCCGTGATAAGGGCACGCATGGCCAAGGCGAAGATCACGGCAGCAGATTTTGCAACCCTCTACGACGGCTTCACCGCGCCCGTCTCGCGGTTCGACTGCGGCCGCAAGTGCGCGCCGCTGAATGGCGGTGAGCCAGTCTGCTGCTCGACCCAGAACGCGGTCCCCGTCGTGCACAAGGTCGAGTTCGACCTGCTGAAGGGGCGCACCGACCTGTGGTCCAAGTTCAAGCCCTACGACTATGCGACCCGCCAGATCGTGGCCGAGCTCACCAGCGACTGCATGGCCATCCACTGCAAGGGCGCCCGCTTCTGCGAGCGCGACAACCGCACCATCGCCTGCCGCGGCTTCCCGTTCTATCCCTACCTCACGCGCGAGAGGCAATTCATCGGCATCGGCACCTATTGGACGTTCGAGGACCGCTGCTGGATGATGTCCAACCTCGAGATCGTCGACCGCGCCTTCGTCAACGAGTTCATCGCCACCTACGAGGCGCTGTTCGTGAAGGACGAGAGCGAGTTCAAGACCTACGTCGACTTCTCGGCCTCGGCGCGGCGCGTCTACTCGCGCTGGAAGCGGCAGATCCCGCTGCTCGGCCGCGAAGGCGAGCTTTTGATCGTCGAGCCCTCGACCGGCGCGGTGCGGCCCGGCCGCCGCAAGGAGTTTCCCAAAGCCAAGCCGTTCAACTCGGAAAAGGAATATCGCGCCGCGATCAAGGAAGCCGGTGGCGAAGTGCCTCCCGGAGGATTACGTCCGGGGTGACGCTTCCCGCTCGAGAGGGAGTTTCCGATGCGCCGCCTGCTCCTTGCCCTTGCCCTGCTGTTGCCGCTGCCGGCCCTCGCTGAAGACATCGGCTCGGTCGGTTACCGGTTCCAATGGGTCGGCCCGAACGACAAGATCGCCATCGAGGCGTTCGACGACCCCGACGTGCCGGGCGTCACCTGCTACATCGCGCGCGCCCGCACCGGCGGCGTCAAGGGCGCGCTGGGCCTGGCCGAGGATCCGCCCTACGCCTCGATTTCCTGCCACCAGGTGTCGCCCGTCGACAAGACCAAGCTCGGCAAGCTCAAGAGCCCGCACGAAGTATTCAGCGAGCGCGCGTCGCTGATCTTCAAGACGACGCAGGTCGTGCGCTTCTGGGACGCCAAGCGGCAAGCGCTCGTGTATCTCACCTACACCGACCGCATCATCGAAGGCAGTCCGCAGAACGCCATCAGCGTGGTGCCGCTCGGCCAGCGGTAGGCCCAGCACTAGGCCCTGAGCTAGGCCCAGTGCTTGGCCCAGTGCTTGGCCCAGTGCTTGGCCCAGCGCTTGGCTTGTAGAGAAAGGTCCCCAGCAGGACCCAGCGACTGGCGTCGCGGGCACCAGGCTTGGCGAGCAGCGGCGTCGTGTAATGCCAGAAGGGCAGCCGGTACGCGGTGATCGATGCCGGCGACGCCAGCGGCACGATCTCGCTGAAGTGGCCGGCACGACTGTAGACCAGCCATTGGTGCGCCACGCCGGGCGCGCACAGGCTGAGATGCAGGTCGATATAGCCGCCGCGGGCCGCGGCGTTCTCCGGATGATGGTCGTTGTGCGGCCCCGCGTAGTCGCCCGGGCCGTAGCGCAGGACCTGCAGGCCCCAATTGCGCGCCAGCGGCCGGCCCGCCAAGGCTTCCGCGAAGGCGGCGAACGAGGCCGACCGCAACAGCCGCACCAGGCCCAGACGTTCGGCTGCGACGACCCCCGCCTCGCGCCGGCTCTCGAAGTAGATGGTGCGCGCGCGGGTGGTCTTGGGCAGCAGCTCGGCGTAGTCGTGCCGCATGCCGAAGATGCTTTCCGGCGGTATCGGGCGCTCGATCGGCTCGAGGCGATCCAGCAACGCGCTTTCCAGGGCACGCCGCAGGCGCGAGGCCTTTGCGCCGTCCAGCAGATCGTGGCACGCAGCAAAGCGCGTCCTCGGATCGCCCAGCACGCCGCACAGCGCGTGCGTCCCGGCAAGCACCCTTCTGCCCTTGCGGCTCAGCAGGTCCTCGAACTCGGACGGGACGGCGTTTGATCTCATCGCCGCCGCACTCTAAAGGACCAATCCAGCATGCCCTACGCCTCGCTTCGGGATTTCATGGCGCGCCTCGAACAGAGCGGCCGGCTGGTGCGTGTCAGCGCGCCGGTTTCCCCCTGCCTGGAGATGACCGAGATCCAGACGCGGCTGCTCGCCGAGCAGGGGCCGGCGGTGCTGTTCGAGAACGTCGTGGCAGGCGACGGCACGCGCTACGACTGTCCGGTGCTGGTCAACCTGTTCGGCACGGTCGAGCGCGTCGCCTGGGGCATGGACCGCGAGCCCAAGCAATTGCGCGAGGTCGGCGAGACGCTCGCCTTCCTGCGCCAGCCCGAGCCGCCGGGCGGCTGGCGCGAGGCGCTGGAGATGCTGCCGCTCCTGCGCACGGTGATGGCGATGAAGCCGCGCAGCGTCGGCAGCGCGCCCTGTCAGGAGGTCGTGCTCGAAGGCGACGCCATCGATCTCGGCCGCCTGCCCATCCAGACCTGCTGGCCGGGCGAGCCGGCGCCGCTGATCACCTGGCCGCTCGTCGTGACACGGGGCCCCGACCCCAAGCGCGATCGCCAGGACAGCTTCAATCTCGGGATCTACCGCCTGCAGGTCACCGGCCGCAACACGACGCTGATGCGCTGGCTGAAGCATCGGGGCGGCGCACAGCATCATCAGCGCTGGAAAGGCGCCGGCAAGCGCGAGCCGCTGCCGGCCGCCGCCGTCATCGGGGCCGATCCCGGCACCATCCTTGCTGCCGTGACGCCGGTTCCCGAGACCTTGTCGGAGTACCAGTTCGCGGGCCTCCTGCGCGGCAAGAAGGTCGAGCTGGTCGACTGCAAAACGGTGCCGCTAAAGGTGCCGGCGGAAGCCGAGATCGTGCTCGAGGGCCATGTCAGTCTCGACGACTATGGCGATGAAGGCCCCTACGGCGATCACACCGGCTACTACAACAGCGTCGAGAAGTTCCCGGTGTTCACGCTCTCGGCGATCACGATGCGGCGTCAGCCGATCTATCTCTCGACCTTCACGGGGCGGCCGCCCGACGAGCCCTCGGTGCTCGGCGAGGCGCTGAATGAGGTCTTCATCCCGCTGCTGCAGCAGCAATTCCCCGAGATCGTCGACTTCTGGCTGCCGCCCGAAGGATGCTCCTACCGGATCGCCGTGGTCTCGATGAAGAAGGCGTACCCCGGCCATGCCAAGCGCGTGATGATGGGCGTGTGGTCCTATCTGCGGCAGTTCATGTACACCAAGTGGGTGATCGTGGTGGATGCCGACATCGACGCCCGCAACTGGAAAGACGTGATGTGGGCCTTGAGCACGCGCATGGATCCGGCGCGCGACAGCACGTTGGTGGAGAACACGCCGATCGACTATCTCGACTTCGCCTCGCCGGTGTCCGGGCTCGGCTCGAAGATCGGCCTCGACGCCACCGACAAGTGGCCCGGCGAGACCAATCGCGAGTGGGGTCGCGAGATCCGCATGGATCAGGCCGTGGTCGACAAGGTCGATGCCATGTGGAGCAAGCTCGGTCTTCCCGGCAGTGGCCGCGCCATCTGGAAGGCGCGCTGAGCGTCAGCCCCAGCAGCTCCAACTCAGCCCCAAGTCAGCCCCAAGTCAGCCCCAAGTCAGCCCAGGTAGCCCGGCCGCAGTCCCTTGTGCAGCCGCGCTTCGACCAGAACAGCCGCCTCGGCCTTGGTCACGGTGCCGTCGCCGTCGCAGTCCAGGCCCGCTGCCTGTTCGTACTGCAGGCTGCCCTTCTTGAAGATCGGCGTATCATCAGGCTTTCCCACGGCGGGAGGCCATACGATCGTCATGTAGAGGTCGGCGACGGTCTTGAACTTTCCCTTTTGCGACTGAAGGTACTTGAACACCCAGTCGAGCTGCTCCACGGCCGTCATCGCCTCGAGATCCGCGATGCTGGTCCCCAAGCCTTGCGCCGTGCTGGGCATGAACTGGATCAGGCCGGTCCCGCCGCTGAAATGATTCTTCGTCTTCGGCGAAAAGGTCTCGCCCGATTCCAGGGCGATCGCCGCCATCAAGTAGTCCGGATTGCAGTCGAGCTTCTCGCAGATATCGATCACCTTCTTCTTGAAAGCGGGGCTTACCTTCGCGCCCCAGGCGATCTGCGGCATGCCGTTCCCCATTTCGTTGTAGCAACTCAAGACTGTATCCATCGGCGATCGTACTACCTCTAACAGAGGAACTTGTGCTTGTCATTCACGATTCGGTGCAGCCATCAGGAGCGCATTGCGGGCAACACCTGATCGGCGAAAAGACGTCTGCTCGTCTCGACATCCTCGGCGGCGGCACCGCGCGTCCCGCCGCTGATTGCCACCTTGTCGAGACCGAGAGCTGCCAGCGAGCGCAACCGGTCGATGCAGCGCTCGGGCGACCCGACGATGGCGAAGCGATCGATGAAGTCGTCTGTGAGCGTCGCGGCTTGTCGCGAATCGGCGCGCGTGTGGGCGCGCATGTCGTAGTTGCTGCGCAACGCCTCGAGCACGGCCTGGTCGCGCGCTTCGACCGGGCCGCTCGCCCTGCCGTGCATCACCGAGAAGCGGGCGAAGGTCGTGAGCCCGCCGCGCACGAGATTGCGTGCTGCAGCGATGTCGTGATGGCAGCCGAGGTTGATATAGGCGCCGCAGGCGATCGCATCCGGATCGAGTCCGGCGGCGCGCCGGGTCTTGCGCGCAAGCTCGATACCCCAGGCGAGACGGTCCACATCGGCGCCCAGCGTGAACATGACTCGTTCAGCGTGCAGTGCCGCCATCGCGATGACCTTCGGGCCGCTCGCCGCGACCTCGACCGGCACCTTCGCGCCGTCGGCGATCCAGGCGATGCGACTGGCCGGCGGCGCATCGTGAAGATGGAGGCCTGACATCGGCGGGGCGACATCGAACGGCATGTCGATCTCAGCAAAGCTCACCGCTTCACCTCGCAAGTAGGTCTGCAACTGCCGGAGGTAGCGCTCGAACTGTGCCAGTCGAGCCGGCGCCCTGCCGAGATGCGCAAGAGCCGAGTCGCCGCGACCGATGCCGAGCACGGCACGGCCATTGGCAAGGCGATTGACGCTCGTGATCGAGCTCGCCGTTACGGCCGCATGACGCGTGGCCGAGTTCGTGACGCCGGTGCCGAGGCCGATCCGCGTCGTCACGGTCGCTGCCAGTGCCAAGGTGACGTATGGGTCGCCGGACAGGTTCTGCGAATCGACCACCAGCATGCCGTCCCAGCCGGCCGCCTCGATCTCCTGAGCCATCCTTCGCGCGCTGCGCGCCGATGCCACGGTGGTGGTCCAAACCTGCACGTCCGCCTCCCCATCCACGCCACCTGTTGCCGCGCGCGGCTTTAATGTAAACTCCATTAACATGGCCTGGAAACCATCCGAGCGCGAGGCGCGAGGCTACCATCACGGCAATCTGCGAGAAGCGCTGATCCAGGCGGCGCGCGAGCTGATCGCCGAGAAGGGTCCGGCCGGTTTCACGTTCGCCGATGCCGCGCGTTCGGCCGGTGTCAGCGCCGCGGCGCCCTATCGTCACTTCCGCGACCGCGAGGCGCTGATGGCCGACGTGGCGCGCGAAGGCTTCCAGCGCTTCGAGGCCATGCTCGCGGCCGGCTGGGCCGGCGGCAAGCCTGATCCGATCACGGCCTTCCACAATGTCGGCAAGGCCTATCTGACCTTCGCCCGCACCGAGCCCGCTTACTATGCGGCGATGTTCGAATCGGGCCTCGCGCCCGACGTCACCAAGGAGCTGCGCGCCTCGGCCGATCGCGCCTTTGCCGTCCTGCGCCAGGCGGCCGACACTTTGGTCGCCTTACTGCCGCAGGCCCGGCGGCCGCCGGCGCTGATGATGAGCCTGCACGTGTGGTCCATGGCGCACGGCATTGCATCGCTGTTCGGCCGCGGCGATGCCGGCCGCCGCAGCCTGCCGATGTCGGCGGAGGAGCTGCTCGAGTCGGAAATGCTCATCTACATGCAGGGCCTGGGCTTCCCGCAAAAAGTCTGATCCCACCCTTGACTCCCCAAGGCTCAGCGACCAATGTAAATGTCGTTAACATTTACATCGTTAACGCTGACAAGGGAGCCCACCATGACGGGCCTGATGGAGAGACTGGACGACATTCCCAAGCCCGCTTGGATCGCCCTGGTGGTTCTGGGATTCATCGTGTTCTGGCCGGTCGGCCTCGCCCTTCTGATCTACTTGAAATGGAGTGGACGCATGTTTTGCTCGAGGCATGGCTACGGTCGCTGGTACGGACCCGACGGCCGCGAAGCGCGCCGCGAGGCGCGCGAGGAATGGCGCTCCTGGAAGCGCCGCAATCGTTGGGGCGGCAGCAGCGGCAACGTCGCCTTCGACGAATACCGCGAGGAGACGCTGCGCAAGCTCGACGAAGAGCAGCGTGAGTTCCGCGAGTTCCTCGACCGCCTGCGCGCCGCGAAGGACCGCGCCGAGTTCGATCAGTTCATGAACGAGCGGCGCAACCGCCCGACCACCGAGCCGCCTCCGGCCGCTCCGGCGACCTGACGCGGATCACAAGTCATTCACCTCCCCCTCCCACGGGGGAGGTGTCGCGTCTTACGCGACGGAGGGGGAAGGCCACGCAGACCATAGTCGAAGACTACAGATCTGGAATCAGCAGCCACCCGCCCCGCGGCTTTCCCCCTCCGGCCCTTCGGGCCACCTCCCCCGTCTGACGGGGGAGGATCGCGTTCGGTGACTACTGCGGCTCGATGTCGAGGCTCTTGATTACCTCGATGCGCACTGGGCCTTCCTCATTCAAGACCTTGCGGAAATAGGCCCTCTCGCGCGCGATCGACGGCGCGCGCAACGCGGCGCAAGCGGCAGCAACCGACGCGGTTTCGCCGTCGACAGTCTCAGGCCGTCTTGGTTGCGCCGGTCTTCAGCATGGCATCGATCTCGGCGGCGGTATACCCGGCTTCCTTCAGGACCTCGACGCTGTGCTCGCCCAGCCGCGGCTGCAGGCGCGTGATCTCCGGCTTGGTCTTGCTGAAGCGCGGCGGGATGTCGGGCATGCGCAGCCGTCCTTCGGTCGGATGCTCGACCTCATGCCAAAAGCCGGTGGCCTGAAGCTGCGGATCGACGAACAGATCCTGCAGCGTGTTGACCGGGCCGTGCGGCACATTGGAGTTCTTGAGCAGCTCGATCCATTCGGCGTTGGTGCGCGTGGCGCAGATCTCGGCCAGGGTCGCGTAGTAGTCCTCGACGTGCTTCAGGCGATTGGCCAGCGACGTGAAGCGCGGGTCCTTGCCGAGGTCCTCGCGGCCGATCAGGCCGCAGAACTCTTTCCAGTGACCGTCGGTGTAGGGCAGCAGGGCGAAGTGCCCGTCTTTCGAGGGATAGGGACGGCGCTCCTTGTTGAGCACGCGCTTGTAGCCGGGACTATCGAGCGCCGGGAGGAACGCCTCGCCATAGAGATGCTCGACCATGACGAACGAGACCAGCGTCTCGTACATCGGCATTTCGACCGCCTGCCCCTTGCCGGTCCGCTCGCGGGCCAACAGCGCGGCGAGCACCGCCGACACCACGCCGTTGGAGCTGGTCTTGTCGGCGACGATGGTCGGCAGGAAGCGCGGTTGACCGGCAACCACGCTCTGCAGCGAGGCAAGTCCCGAACCCGCCTGGATAATGTCGTCGTAGGCGGCCTTGGGGCCCATCGGTCCCGCCGAGCGATAGCCGTAGGTCGCGAGGTAGACGAGCCGAGGATTGATCTTCTCGAACGCTTCGTACTCCACGCCCAAACGCTTGGCGGGATCGGGCCGGTAGTTGTGCATCAGCACGTCGGCCGTCTCGGCGAGCTTGAAGAGAGCCTTGCGCCCGGCCTCCTGCTTGAGGTCGAGCACGATCGAGCGCTTCGACCGATTGCAGCCGAGATAGAAGGCGGCCATGCCGGGATGGCGCGCGGGTCCGAGCTGGCGCGTCGTGTCGCCCTCCGGCGGCTCGATCTTGATCACGTCGGCGCCAAGGTCGCCCAGTTGCTGCGCCGCCCACGGCCCCAGCACGACGGTGGTGCAATCCAGGATCCTGACGCCCGCCAACGGACCAGCCATCCCTTGTTCCTCCCTGTCCTTGCAACCGACTCGACTAGCACAAAGCATCGCGACCGTGCGGAAATCATGGTGCCTCGGCGCCTGACTGTCTCGACAGGCGAGGCCACGAAGCGGTCACAGCGGACTCTCGAAAAATTTCGGGGACGCCGCCGATTTCCTCGGAGCCGTCACAATTGGCCCCGTATCCCTCGGCATCGGGAAGACAGCAGAAAGTCGTCCCTGCAGTCAGGAGGCTGTAATGCGTGGATTTAAGTGGAGGATTGTCCTGGGCGCCGCGATTGCGGCCTCTGGCTTGGTGGTTGCGGCAGGCGCGCAGGCGCACGACGACGACTGGCGCTGGGAACACCGTCATGACCACGGCTACTGGCATCATGAGCCGGAGCATCGTGTCGTGGTCGAGCGCGAGGTGGTCGAACGCCGGCCGGTCTATGTCGCCCCGGCGCCGCAGCCGGTGATTGTCGCACCGATGGCGCCGGCCTATGGCGGCGGCGGGTACGGCGGCGGACCGCCGAGCCTCAACCTCAACTTCAACATTCCCCTGCGCTGAGCGCGTCACTGCCGCTATCGACCTTATCGAATTCCTCTCCCCCCGCTAGGGGGAGAGGCTAGGAGAGGGGGCGTCGAACGCCCCATCCCCCGGTGACCCCCTCTCCTCACCTCTCCCCCTAGCGGGGGAGAGGAACTTGATGGAGCCTTGATGGAGTAGTCTTCGCCGGGTTGACTCCTGCCCTGCGGCCCGTATTGTACGGACGATGCTGCGACTGACGACGCTTCGACTTATTGGCTGATCCCTCGCCCGTTCCGGGCCAGCGGATCACTTGTCGTTCGTCTCATCCAATCCACCAGTCGCCGCCACCCTTTCTTCCTTCGCAGTTTCGTCTTGAGCCTTTAGGCAGGCCGTGTGCGGCGCGAGGAGTCCGTTCATGTCACGCCAGAAACCCATGATGCCGACCGCGGGCGAGAAGTACGCTCCCTTCAAGCCCATCGACCTTTCCGACCGACGATGGCCGTCGGCGGTCATCACCAAGCCGCCGATCTGGTGCGCCGTCGATCTGCGCGACGGCAACCAGGCGCTGATCGAGCCGATGGACTCCGACCGCAAGACGCGGATGTTCAAGCTCCTCTGCGAGATGGGCTTCAAGGAGATCGAGGTCGGCTTCCCGGCCGCGTCGGAGACCGATTTCGACTTCGTGCGCGAGTTAATCGAGAAGGGCATGGTGCCCGACGACGTCACCATCCAGGTCCTGACCCAGAGCAGGCCCGAGCTGATCGAGCGCACCTTCGAGGCCTGCCGCGGCGCCAAGCGCGCCATCGTCCATCTCTACAACTCGACCTCGACCTTGCAGCGCCGCGTAGTGTTCGGCCTGGACTATGGCGGCATCGTCGACATCGCCGTGTCCGGCGCCAAGCTCGTCAAGCAGCTGGCCGATGCCGATCCCGCGACGGAGTGGGTCTACGAGTATTCGCCCGAAAGCTTCACCGGCACCGAGCTCGAGTTCGCGCGCGACATCTGCGCCGCGGTCGGCGAGGTCTACCAGCCGACGCCGCAGAACAAGATGATCATCAACCTGCCGGCAACCGTCGAGATGGCGTCGGCCAACATATATGCCGACCAGATCGAATGGTGCCATCGCAACTTCAAGTTCCGTGATTCGATCATCCTCAGCCTGCATCCGCACAACGACCGCGGCACCGGCGTGGCGGCGGCCGAGCTCGGCTACATGGCCGGCGCCGAGCGTATCGAGGGCTGCCTGTTCGGCAACGGCGAGCGCACCGGCAACGTCGATCTCGTCACCCTGGGTCTCAACATGTACACCCAGGGCATCGATCCCGAGGTCGACTTCTCCAACATCAACGAGATTCGTCAGACCGTCGAGTACTGCAACCAGCTGCCGGTGCATCCACGGCATCCCTACGGCGGCGACCTGGTGTTCACGGCCTTCTCGGGCTCGCACCAGGACGCCATCAACAAGGGCTTCAAGGCGCTGCAGTCCTCGAACAGCAAGGTGTGGGAGGTGCCCTACCTGCCGATCGATCCGGCCGACCTCGGGCGTACCTACGAAGCGATCATCCGCATCAACAGCCAATCCGGCAAAGGCGGCATCGCCTACATCCTGAAGAGCGACTACGGCATCGACATGCCGCGGCTTCTTCAGGTCGAGTTCTCCAAGATGATCCAGCAGATCGCCGACGAGACCGGCAAGGAGATCCTGCCCAGTCTCATCTGGGAGACCTTCCGCAAGGAGTATCTCGAGAACCGCACGCCGGTCGACTTTGTCAGCCACACGACGATCCCCGATTCCGACCATCCCGACGTCCGGCTGATCGACGCCGAGGTGACCTACAACGGCAGCAAGCGCAAGATCAGCGGCCGCGGCAACGGGCCGATCGCTGGCTATGTCGATGCGCTCGGCAAGAACTGCGGCATCCAGATCAAGGTGCGCGACTACCATCAGCACGCCACGGGTGCCGGCTCGGACGCGCAGGCCGTGAGCTTCATCGAGGCCGAGACCGGCGAAGGACGCGTGCTGTGGGGCGTCGGCATGGACGCCAACATCGTCACCGCGTCGCTGAAGGCAGTGACCTCGGCAGCCAACCGGTCGGCTGCAGGTAAACAATAGACGTACCGCGCCGTTCGCGTGCTGCTCTACCATCACGGCCGGCGGGAATGTCCCCGCCGGTCAATGAAATGGAGATACGCATGCGTGGTTTTCGTCCGGCTGCCGTCGCTTACATCCTCATCGGCATGGCGATCGGCGGCGGCATTGGCTGCAGCGTCAGCGCGGACCAACCCAACATGGTGGCCGCGTTGAACTCGCTGCGCGCCGCCCGTCAGTCGCTCATCGCGGCGACCCCGAACAAAGGCGGCCATCGCGACCGCGCCATCAACTTCGTCGATGCTGCAATCCAGGAGACCGAAGCCGGCATCGCCTACGCCGGCTACTAGCTGATTCGGACAAGCCGGCACGCAGCGCCCTTTTCATTCTCCTCCCCAGCTTCGAAGCTGGGGAGGTGTCCGCGTCATCGCGGACGGAGGGGTCATGATTCAAGGGGTCATGATTCATGAGAGTCATGACCCCTCCGTCGCCGTAAGACGGCGACACCTCCCCAACGGAGTTGACAGCAAGGCTGGGGAGGTGAGCTCGCAGATTCCCTTTCCGAGCGGACGGCGACAACTCTAGGATTGCTGCGGCGGGGCGAGCCCGCCGCATTCCACGTTCGGAGGGTGTCCATGATCCGTTTCTTCTCGAAGTCGCCTGCGGTCATTCTGGCTACCGG
>JAFAKN010000596.1 GCA_019235415.1 Alphaproteobacteria bacterium | reverse complement strand
GATGCGCCAGGATAGGCCGAAGCCGGGGTTGCGCCGACGCAGCGGACGGACCGCCTGGGCGGGAGCGGTGATGTCGGCGGTCATGGCCAACACAAGTCTAGCGAAGCGGCGGCGGGCAGCCTAGCCTCCGCGTCGGTCCTGCGGAGCTTTGGGAGGCGCGCATCAAGCCGCAAAGCCCAGCCATCCGAAGGTGCCGGCAGCGAAGGGTGGCCTAACCTTCGCTTCGTCCTACGGAGCTTCGAGCGCCGCTCTAAGGGGCGGTCACCACCCGGTAATAAACGCCATTGGCGCCGTAGGACGGCTGGAACCACAGCCCGCTGCTGCAGGAATAGTAGGCTTGGCCGCCGATCGACTGATAACTGCAGCCGGCCGGCAGGGTGCCGTAAAGCGTGCCCGGAGGGTTGGCGGAAGCGGCCGAGCCTGCGGCGTAGCCGGCCGCGTAGCTGTTCGAGTTGGAGGCGGAAGAGGCAGCGGCCGCGCCCACCGCGGTTCCGGCGACCACGCCGGCCGCCACCGCCGCGCCGGTGTTCCAGCCGCCACAGTTGTAGCAGCCGCTGCCGTAGGCGTTGACCACGGTCGGGGAGTTGTAGGCGCCGTAATAGGCGCCATGGGCGTAGTCCGGCCCCCCATAATAGGTGTGGCCGTCGGCGCCGGTCGCCGACCACGATCCGCCGCCGCCCGAGGCGGATCCGCCTTGGTACCCGTGCGCGCTCCACGAGCCGTCGCTGCCCGAGGCGGTGCTGCCGCGGTAGCCGGTGGCGCTCCAGTCGCCCCCGCCGCCCGAAGCGCTGCCGCCGCGTGCCGTCGAGGCGCTCCACGAGCCGCCGCCGCGCGAAAAACTGCCGCCGCCCCAGCCGCCGGCGCGCATCCAGGCGTCGGCATCGGCAAGAGGCAGGGCGATGCCGGTAAAAGCGGCAATAAGGACCAGCTTTTTCATGGCGGTCTCCTGTCTCGTCATTTCTTGTCGGCCGGCTTGGCCGGCGGGGCGTCGGGTCGCGCGAAAGGCACCTGGCCGACGCCGGCCGGAGGCGTGAAGGTGAAGGTGTCGGCCGGGAAGGTCGGGTCGATCTTCCAGTCGGAGAACTGCACGGTGTGCCGGTAATGCGATGGATCGCCGATGAAGATGGCGCGCGCCATGCGGGGCAGCTTGTCGTCGCTGCCGATCCACAGCTGCACGTGAGTGTACTTGCCGACCAGCACGACGATGTCGGTCGGCACACCGCCCACCACGATAGACTTGCCGACGACGAAGGCCACCTTCAGGTTCTCGTTGATGACCTCGAGCGGGTCGGACAGGATCACGTCGGTGAAGGGAAAGTAGATCGACGCGTATTCGTATGCCGCGCGCAGCGTGGCGTCGATCGTGTCGGGCGCCTTCACGGTGGCCAACAGGTTGGCCGCAGGCTCGTAGGCCTGCACGGTCTTGCCGTCGTAGTAGAACTCGTTGCGCGGGCCGTCGCCCAAGGTGATGACCCGGAGCTTGTTCGGCCGCTGCAGGGCGACCTGCGCCAAGCTCATGTAGACGAGCGGCTCGCCGGTCCGATCCGGACTCTCATACGTCGTGACGGCGGTGAAGCTCATCGTCTTGGCGGCGGCGAGCTTGTCGCACATCGCCTTGACCAGCGTCATGGCCGCCGGCTCGATCTCGACCTTGAGGCCCAGTTCCGGCGCGGCCGCTGCGGGTGCCGCCGAAGGCGCCGCCGGCGGAGTTTGCGGTGGTTGCTGCTGTTGTTGGGCGTGGGCCGTCGAAATGCCGGCGACGGCGGCAAGAGCCGCCACGATCAACCTTGTCATGCTGAACTCCCGCTGCACGAGATGATCGCAATGTTTGGCCTGCGGCGCAATTGCTCACCACACCGGTGCTCACCATACGGGCAATCGGCTGAGCCAATGCACCAGTCGGCGCGTACGCGGCCCGAACAACGCGTCAGTGTAGAAGGACCCTGCCGCACGCTTGCTGGCTTCGCCCAACGTCGGATAAGGCGGCACGAAGCTCGCCAATGCCGAAATCCTCAGCCGCTTCGACAGCGCCAGGCACCACGGCTGGATCAGCTCGCCGGCATTCGCCGCCACGATGCTGGCGCCCAGGATGCGGCCGCGCCGATCGACGACCGCCTTCACCATTCCCGCCGTCTCGCGCTCGGTCTGCGCTCGGTCGTTGTCGACGAACTGCCAACGCAACACGCGCACGCTTTCGCCGTGTATATCGCGGGCTTGGCGCTCATTGAGGCCGACATGCGCCAGCTCGGGGTCGGTGAAGGTGGTCCACGGCACGATCGAATGGTCGAGCCGCGCCGGGGCGCGAAAGAGGGCGCCGCGGATGAACAGGGATGCCTCGTATCCCGCCATGTGGGTGAAGGCATAGAGGCCGTTGCAGTCGCCGATCGCCCAGACGTGCCGGTTGGTCGTGCGTAGCGACCGGTCGACCGTTATGCCCTCCTTGGTGTAGGCGACGCCGGCCACATCGAGCGCGAGGGACTCGATGTTGGCGGCGCGGCCAGCGGTGACCAAGAGGTGCGAACCCTCGAGCCGCTCTCCCTGCTCGAGGACGAGAACCGGACCTGCTGCGCCGGACTCCACGCGGCCAATCTTGCTTCCGGATCGAAGGTCGACGCCCTCCGCGCGCAGCTTCGACAATACGACGGCGCTGAGCTCGGTATCGTCGTTGGCGAGAAAGTCGACCGCTTCCAACACTGTGACGCGGGACCCCAGCCGGCGGTGCGCCTGGGCCAGCTCGAGTCCGATCGGGCCGCCACCGATCACCATCAAATGCTGCGGCAAAGTGCGGTTGGCGAAGATCGTCTCGTTGGTGAAGTAGGGCACGTCCCGCAGCCCTGGAATGGGCGGCACCGCGGGGCGCGAGCCGGTGGCAAGCACGATGCGCGGCGCCGTTATGCGCCACGGTCCAGCTGCGAGCTCGGTGCGGCCGATGAAGCGCGCTTGTTCCTTCACGACGCGCACGCCGAGCTTTTCGAAACGCTCGACCGAATCGTTCGGCGCGATCGCCTCGATCACCTCGCTGACATGGTCCATCACCTTGGCGAAATCGACCGCGGGCTCGACGGCGGCAATGCCGAACGGCGTGCCTTCGCGCTGCGCTTGGGCCAGTCGCGCGGCGGCGATCAGCGCCTTCGACGGCACGCAGCCGAAGTTCAGGCAGTCGCCGCCCATCCGGTCGCGCTCGATCAGCACGACGTTGAGGCCAAGCTGCGCTGCGCCGGCTGCGACCACGAGACCGCCGGAGCCGGCACCGACGACGCAGACGTCCGGCGACAGGCGGTGCACGTCAGGGCCCGCGCGAGGGCGAAGCCCGGCCGCTGCGCAGGTGGCTGTACAGCACCGGCGCCAGCGCCAGCGTGGCCAATCCCAGGAGTGGCAGCAGGATGCGCCATTCGAAGATGATGCCGGGATCGGGTGGCCGCCCCTGGGCAATCAGCCCACCGAGCCCGGCGCCGACGCTGGAGTAGACCAATGCGCCCGGGATGATCCCGATGAGAGTCGCGAGCACGTATGATCCCAGCGCCATGCCGAGCAGCGCCGGCACGATGTTGATCAGCCAAAACGGAAAGATCGGTACCAGGCGCAGGAACAGCAGATAGTTGAAGCTGTCGCGCCTGAACCCTTCCTCGAAGCGCGCGAGCACAGGTCCAGCGCGATCATGGAACAGATCGTAGAAGGCCGTGCGGGCGGCGAGGAACACGGCGATGGATCCCGCCGTGGCGCCGACCACCGACAGCGCCGCGCCCAGCCATGTCCCGAACAGAAAGCCCCCGAGCGGCGTCAGCACGGCGCCAATGGGCAGCGAGAAAGCGACGACCAATCCGTAGCCGGCAACATAGATCAGCGCGGCTAGGAGCTGGTTGCGATCCACCCATTCGGCCAACGCGGCCTGATGCTCGCTCAGCATCTCGAACGAGAAGTAGCGGCCCAGGCCGAGCAGTAGGAAGAACGCCAAGCCCAGCAGAAGAATCGCCACTGGAATGAGCCGGCGCCACATCTTCGGGCTCATATCGTCATTCGCGTCGCTCGTGCGGATATTGACGCGTGATGGCGGCAAAGCAAATGCCGCGATGCTCTTCAGTGCGAAGCCGGCCCAGGATCGGTCGCGCCGAAGCTCGGTCGGTGCCGAATGCGTTGCCACCAACCGGCCAGCCGCGGGTAGCCGCCCAGCAGTGCCGATCCTTCCGGCGCTGCCGCGAAGTACGCGACCATGGCGCCAAGATGGAGATCGGCCAGCGAGAGCTGCTCGCCAGCGAGGAAGATCGCCGGCGCCGCCAGATCTTCCAGCGCCTGCAGAACCTTGACCGATGCCGCCAGGCCCTTGGCCAGCTCGTTCTCGTCCGCCGGTTGCCCCACGCCCGGACGGAAGACCCGGTGGGAGAACACCTGCCGCACCAGCGGCCAATAGCCGTAGGCATCGGCTACCGCGATGACCTGGTCCATCCGGGCCGCCTGCCGCGGCTCCTCAGGCTGCAGGCGCGGTCGCGGGAAAGCGCGGTCGATGTAGCGGGTGATGGCCGCGGTCTCGTAGAGCGCGAAATCGTCATGGACCAGGGTCGGCACCCGCCCAAACGGGTGCAGCTTGAGATAGTCGGCCGGCAGATCGGCTGCGAACGGATTGACCTCGACCCGGTCGTACGGAAGTCCTTTCTCGGTCAACACCAGGCGAACGATGCGAAGATAGACGCTGTAGCGATAGCCGTGCAGGACGAGGGACATCCGGCGATCATAGATTGACTCGGGACCAACCCAACCGTATTACCCTCCGCCCGCGAATTTGTGCCCCCGCCGGTCGTGCGGGGGCTTGTGTTTAGAGGAGTTGCGTGATGAAACGCACCTATCAGCCGAGCAAGCTGGTGCGCAAGCGCCGGCACGGCTTTCGGTCTCGAATGGCCACGGTCGGCGGCCGCAAGGTCATCGCCAACCGCCGCCGTTCGGGCCGCAAGCGCCTGTCGGCCTGACCGCCGGACTGGCCGCTTTCCGGGCTGGCCGCTTTGACCTCGCCGCGGCTGGGACGCCTGCCGAACCGCCGCGATTTCCTGCGCGTTCAGGCGGGCCGCCGCTGCGCCATGCCCGGTTTCGTCCTCCAGGCCGCGCCGGTGCCGGACGAGGTCGATCCGGCCGCCGTCCGGGTCGGCTTCACGGTCAGCCGCAAGGTCGGCAATGCCGTTACCCGCAACCGGGTGCGCCGGCGTCTGCGTGAAGTGGCTCGGCTGGTGATCGGAGCGCAAGCCCGACCCGATCTCGATTACGTCCTCGTCGGCCGCCAGGCTGCCATCCGCCGCGATTTTGCCGCCCTGCAGCGGGAGCTGCTCGAAGCCTTGAAGAGACTGCGCGCGCTCAACGTCGTCGCGACGCCATGACCTGCAGGCACGCCTTGCGCGGGCCTCGGTAAATCGCCAGTTTCCGGGCCACATGCTGACTTGGCTTCTTTCCGGCGGCTTGCGCGGCGCGATCCGCTGCTACCAGCTGACGCTTGCCTATTTCTTCGTCGGCGCCTGCCGTTACGAACCCTCGTGCTCGGCTTACGCCGCCGAGGCGGTGGCGGCGCACGGCCCATTCAAGGGCAGCTGGCTGTCGGCCCGACGCCTGTGCCGGTGCGGACCGTGGGGCGGGCGCGGCTTCGATCCTGTTCCGCCCGCCTCCTCGCCCACCTCGCTTTCCTGCCAACCCGTCGAGCGCGCCTGAGGCGCGCGTAGAGTTCGTCTAAAATGGACCAGAAGAACCTCATTGTTGCGATCGTGGTGTCGGTGCTGATCATCGTCGGCTGGCAGGCGCTGTTTCCGCCCGCCAAGGCGCCGGTCAACAACCAGCAGCAGACGGCATCGCAGACCACACCGGCGCCGCCCGCACCGGGCCAGCCGCAGGCGCCCGGCGGGCAGGCCGCGCCCGCGGTCCAGGTCGTGAGCCTGCAGGAGGCGCTCGAGCGCTCGCCGCGCGTCACCTTCGACACCCCCGAGCTGGTCGGCTCGATTGCGCTCAAGGGCGGCCGTATCGACGACGTGCGGCTGGTCAAATACCGCGAGACCATCGATCCCAAGAGCCCGCCCGTGCCGGTCCTGTCGCCGGTCGGCACCGAGCATCCCTACTACGCCGAGTTCGGCTGGTCGGCGTCCGACGCCGCCATCAAGCTGCCGGGGCCCGACACGCTGTGGACCGCCGACAGCAGCACGCTGGCGCCGGGCAAGCCGGTGCGACTCACCTGGGACAACGGTCAGGGCCTGATCTTCGCGCTCGACATCGGCCTCGACGACTACTTCATGTTCGACGTCAAGCAGAGCGTCGAGAACAAGTCGGACAAGCCGGTCACGCTCTATCCCTGGAGCCTCGTGGTGCGCTACGGCCAGCCCAAGGCCGAAGGCACCTACGTGCTGCATGAGGGGCCGTATGGCGTCTTCAACAACAGCTACAAGGAATGGGGCTACTCCGACTTCAAGGACGACAAGCAGCAAACCATCGCGACCACCGGCGGGTGGGTCGGCATCACCGACAAATACTGGATGGCGGCGCTCATTCCCGACCAGAAGGAGAAGGTCGACGTCACGGTCAAGCAGACCGGCTCCAATGCCGATCCTCACTACCAGATCGACTTCCGCAGCCAGGGCGACACCATCGCACCGGGGGCGACCAGCGTAACCAGATCACAGCTGTTCGCCGGCGCCAAGGTCGTGAAGCTGATCGACGCCTACGAAAAGAAATACGGCATCGACAAGTTCGACCTGACGATCGACTGGGGCTGGTTCTGGTTCTTCACCAAGCCGCTGTTCTGGCTGCTCGAATGGCTGTACGCCCAGATCGGCAACTTCGGCGTGGCGATCCTGGTCCTCACCGTGATCGTCAAGGCGGTGTTCTTCCCGCTCGCCAACAAGTCGTACGCGGCGATGAGCAAGATGAAGGCGCTGCAGCCCGAGATGGAGAAGCTGAAGCAGCGCTACGGCGAGGACAAGCAGCGCATGAACCAGGAGCTGATGCAGCTCTACCGTCGCGAGAAGGTCAACCCGGCGGCGGGCTGCCTGCCGATCGTGGTGCAGATCCCGGTGTTCTTCGCCCTCTACAAGGTGCTCTACACCACCATCGAAATGCGCCACCAGCCGTTCTTCGGCTGGATCCGCGACCTCAGCGCTCCCGATCCGCTGACCGTGCTGACCGGGTTCGGCCTGTTCCAGTGGCAGGTGCCGGAGATCATGCACTTCTTCAACATCGGGCTGTGGCCGCTGATAATGGGCGTCACCATGTACCTGCAGCAGAAGCTCAACCCGGCTCCGGCCGATCCGGTGCAGGCGCGCGTCTTCCAGTTCCTGCCCATC
>JAFAKN010000524.1 GCA_019235415.1 Alphaproteobacteria bacterium | reverse complement strand
TCATGGGCAAGCTCGACGGCAAGATCACCATCGTCACCGGTGCCACCAGCGGCATCGGGCGGCGCACCGTCGAGATCTTCGTGGCAGAAGGCGCCAAAGTGGTGGCGACCGGGCGCCGCGAGGAGCTTGGACATTCGCTCGAGCAGGCGTTGGGCGAGGAGAACTGCCTGTTCGTGAAGGCCGATGCCACCCAGGAGGCGGACGTCGAGGCGATGATCCAGACCTGCCTCAGCCGTTGGGGCCGCCTCGACTGCCTGTTCAACAACGCCGGCGGGCCCGCGCCCGTCGGCGGCATCGAGACCATCCCGGTCGAGGGCTTCGACGCCGCCATGGCGACCCTGGTGCGCTCGGTGATGCTCGGCATGAAGCATGCGGCTCCGGTCATGATGCGCCAAGGATCGGGCAGCATCATCAACAACGGCAGCGTTGCGGCGCGCCGCGCCGGCTATTCGACCTCGATGATCTACGGTGCGGCCAAGGCGGCTGTGAACCATCTCACGGTATGTGCCGCCATGCAGCTCGGCGAGAAGAACGTGCGCTGCAACTCGATCTCGCCCGGCGGCATCGCCACCGGCATCTTCGCCAAGGCGCTCGGGCTGCCGCCCGACAAGGCCGACGCCTTCGCCGAGACCATGAAGGCCATCATGGCCAAGAACCAGCCGATCCCGCGCGCCGGCATGACCGACGACATCGCCCATGCCGCGGTCTTCCTCGCGTCGGACGATTCGGCCTTCATCAATGGGCACGATCTCGTCGTCGACGGCGGCATAGTCGGCGGTCGCCTGTGGACACCGCATCAGGAAGGCGTGACGGCCATGCGCCAAGCGTTCGGCGTCGATGAGATTTAACGGAACTTGGGACCGCGGGCAGCCTGCCCTGAGCCTGTCGAAGGGTCCCGCCCGCCTCATGATCGACCTCGTCTCCTCCGTTAGGGGGAGAGGCTGGGTGAGGGGGTTGCACAAGCTCTTGTTACCCCCTCTCCTTACCTCACCCCCTGCCGGGGGAGAGGAATCCAAGAGCGCATCATGACGGCGACGACAGACCACGCCCGTTCGGCCACGCCGCATCTGCGCCTAGCGCTGGGTGCGCTCGGCGTCGTGTTTGGCGACATCGGCACCAGTCCGCTCTACGCCTTCCGCGAGAGCTTCATCGGCGCCCATCCGCTGCCGATCAATGAGCTGCATGTCATGGGCGTGCTGTCGCTGATCGTGTGGGCGCTGATCCTGGTCGTGACGGTCAAGTACGTGTTCATCACCATGCGAGCCGACAACCGCGGGGAAGGCGGCTCGCTCGCCTTGCTGTCGCTGATCCGCCGCGTGGCACCCGGCGCGGCGCTGCTGCCGGCCATAACCACGGCGGCCCTGCTGGCGACAGCGCTGTTCTATGGCGACGCCGTCATCACGCCGGCGATTTCCATCCTCTCCGCAGTCGAGGGGCTCACGCTCGTCGACGACGACTTGGCGGTCGCGATCATTCCCGTGACGCTGGTAATCACGGTCGGCCTGTTCGCCATCCAGCGTTTCGGCACCGACCTTGTCGGGCGGTATTTCGGACCTGTCATGCTGCTCTGGTTCGTGGCCATCGCCGTGCTGGGCGTGGTCAACATCGCCGGGCGGCCCGACGTGCTGCTGGCTGCCAGTCCCGCCTATGCCTTCGATTTCGTGAGCAGGGATCCCCTGCGCGCCTTCCTCACCCTCGGCACCGTCGTCTTGACCATCACCGGCGCCGAAGCCCTCTATGCCGACATGGGCCATTTCGGGCGGCGGCCGATCTCGCGGGCGTGGTTGGCCGTCGTCCTGCCCGCCCTGCTGCTGTGCTACGCCGGCCAGGCCGCGCTGGTGCTGCGCGATCCGGGGACGATCGACCAGGTCTTCTACCTGCTCGCGCCGCGCTGGGCGCTGTGGCCGTTGCTGGCGCTGGCAACGGTCGCGACGGTGATCGCCAGCCAGTCGGTCATCAGCGGCGCCTATTCGGTGACGCAACAGGCGATGCAACTGGGCTACCTGCCGCGGCTCAAGCTGGTGCACACCTCAGCCGACGAGAGGGGCCAGGTCTTCGTGCCGGCGGTCAACGTCATCCTCTGCGTGATGGTGATCGCCCTGGTGCTGGGCTTCCGCTCGTCGGCGGCGTTGGCTGCTGCCTTCGGTTTCGCCGTGACCTCGACCATGGTGCTGACGACGGTGATGATGGGCTTCGTCATCTTCCGCATCTGGCGCCTGCGCCGCATCTGGATGATGGCGCTCTACGCCGTGCTGTTCGCTTTCGATCTCGCCCTGTTCGGCGCGTCCGCCACCAAGATCCCCGACGGCGCCTGGTTTCCGCTGGCGATCGCGGTGCTGCTGATGCTGTTGTTCACGACCTGGGGCATGGGACGCACCCTGCTCGCCAAGCGCCTCGCCGAGGACGCTCTGCCGGTCGAGGACTTCTTGCGCAGCACGGCACGCGTACCGCGGGTGCCCGGGCTCGCAGTCTACTTCACGCGCGATTCCAACGGCGTGCCGACGGCCCTGCTGCACAGCCTCAAGCACTTTCACGTGCTGCACCAGCAGGTGCTGCTGCTCACCGTCCGTACGGCCTTGCTGCCGCACGTCAAGCACGTCCGTCGCCTGCACTTCGAGGAGCTGGGCCCGGGCACGGCGCGCGCCGTCCTGACATTCGGCTTCCGCGACGCCCCCGACGTGCCCAAGGCCCTGATGTCCCTGCCGCAGGCCTGGCAGGCGGAGCCGTTCCTGACCGGTTATGTGCTGGGCCGCCAGACGCTGGTTCCCGCCAAGCGGCCCGGCATGTCCTTGTGGCGGGAGATGCTGTTCGCGGCCATGGTCCGGCTGTCGAGCTCGGCCATGGAGTACTACCACCTGCCGCCGGGTCGCGTGATCGAGCTCGGCAGCCAGGTCGAGATATGATGCGTCGCGCAGCAACGGCGCTTCTGCTGGCGCTGTTGTGCGGTGTGACGCGCGCCGCGATGTCGGCCGATGCAAAGGCGGAGATCCGCGCCACGCTGCTGCAGTGGACAGCCGACTTCAACGCGCGCGACAGCTCGCGCATTTGCGACCTCTTCGCGCCCGACCTGCGCTACGATTTCCGCGGTCTTCCCGAACGGGACTACGCGACGCTTTGCGCGCTGCTCGAGCGTGCCCTGAGCGATACCACCAAGAAGTTCGACTACGCGCCCGACATCAAGGAGATCATTGTGTCCGGCGATCTCGCCGTCGTTCGCCTGGTGTGGATGGTGAAGCTGACCGCGGACGGCAAGACGGTCGCAACCGAGGAGCCCGGGCTCGACGTGTTTCGCCGGCAGCCCGACGGCAAATGGCGAATAATCCGCTACCTCGCCTATGAGGCGCCGTGACCGAGTACTGCACCAGCTGACATGGGCGACGGGGGCGGCCGAGGGTCGTCCCGCAGCAGGCCGGCGCCCGTCGCGGCGGCCGTCACCGGATGGGCCATCGGGAAGATCTCCAGCTTCACGAACTCCTCGCGGTTGGTGTTGATCACGAAGAACCGCTTGTCGGGATACTTCACCTTGCAGTCCCGCATGGCGGAGATGGCGAGCGTCACGTTGTTGGGATCGTCGTCCGACATGCCGAAGCGATGCGGCGGCTCGGCGCCGTATTGCACGAGGCCGCGGGCCACGGCGTCGCGGATCGCGATCTTCTTGATCGACGGCACCGTCATGTGCGGGTCGGTCACGCCGAGCGCTTTCAGCACACCGGGATTGCTTACCGCGTACAGGCCGACGATCGGCGGCACGGCAGCCAGCAGCCCGAGCTTCACCAGCTCGGCGAGCCCCGCCTCGATGGTGCCGGGTTCATGGCCGCGCGCCGTCACGCAGGCGATCGGCCGCTGGTTGGCCGCGGCGTGCACGAGGAGCGGCCAGGACGGGCCTTGCCAGGTCTTGCCGGATTCGACGGCGGCCTTGAGATCGCGCACGAAAGTCTGCTCGATGGCGGCGACGCCAGGCTGATCGCGGAAATCGCGGAAGGTCTCGGGACGAACCGCCCAGGCATGCCAGTTGCCGGACCGGCCGAGCGCGCCTTGCACGTCGGCGAACTCACCGGACGAGATGGCCATCTCCTGCTGCGTCTCGGCGTTCCACAGGTACAGCCGGGTGGGCAGGAACAGGAGGTTGTCGTCGATGTCGAAAAAATAGAAGCTGATGCTGCCGTCCGGAGCGCGCATGGTCAGTCTCCGTGTAGCGACGCTACCTTTGGTAGGCGACTGAATAGACCTTGCGTGTTTCGGTTGCGTTACGGCGAGGCCAGCGGGGCGCTGACGTCCTGCCCGAAATACGCATGTTCCAGGCGGTTGGGCAGGTCCGGTTCGTCGGTGCGCGCCTGGAGCACGATCGCGCCGCGCGCCAGGGCATAGACCCGGTCGGCCAGCGCCAGCGCCTTCTCGATCAGCTGCTCGACCAGCAGCACCGCCGTGCCCGCCTCGCGCAGTCGCGCCGCCGCCGCCAGCACGCGATCGACCAGCACCGGCGACAGCCCGGCCGACGGCTCGTCCAGCATCAAAAGCCGCGGTCGCCGCACCAGCCCCTGCGCCACCGCGAGCATCTGCTGCTGGCCGCCGCTGAGCGTAATCGCCCGGTCGGCGCGCTTGGCGGCGATCTCGGGAAAGAAGGCCAGCGCCTCCTCGACCCGCGGACCGATCTCGCGACGCGGCATGCCGTAGCCCGCCAGCAGAAGGTTGTCGTGCACCGTGAGCTGGGTGAACACGCGATGGCCCTCGACGACGTGCACCAGCCCTTCGCGCACCGCCTCGCGCGGGCCGGCGCCGCTCATGTCCTTGCCGCCGAAGCGGATGCTGCCGGTGCAAGGCAGCAGGCCGGACACCGCCTTCAGCAGCGTCGTCTTGCCGGCGCCGTTGGGACCCAGCAGCGCCACGATCTCGGCCTTGCCGATCGTGAGGTCGATGCCCTGCAGCACGCCGATCTTGCCGTAGCCGGCAGCGAGGCCCTTTACCTCGAGCAGCGGCTCGATCATCGGGTTAGGCGCCGAGATAGGCACTGACCACCTCGCGATGCGAGCGAATCTCCGCCGGCGTGCCGGCGGCCAGCACCTTGCCGAGGTTGAGCACGGTCACGCGATCGCAGATGTCGAAGATCAGGTCGGCATGATGCTCGACCAGCAGCACGCCGGTGCCCTCGCGGCTGATCGCCTTGATCAGCGCGCCCAGCCGGCGGATCTCCTCGGTCGAGAGACCGGCGGCCGGCTCGTCGAGCAGCAGGAAGGCCGGGCGCAGCATCAGCGCGCGGGCGATTTCCATGAAGCGCAGCTCGCTGTGCTGCAGGCGATCGGCGCGCACATTGGCAAGCGACTCGAGGCCGACGGTGGCCAACGCCAGCATCGCGGCCTGGCGCAGGTGTCTTTCATCGCGATGGTGCCGCGGCAGCGACAGCATCGCCTCGGCAAAGCTTGCCTCGCCGTGCACAGTGCCGCCGATCATGACGTTCTGCAGCACCGAGGCGGCGCCGACCAGCCGCGGGGTCTGGAAGGTGCGGGCGATGCGGTGATTGGCGCGCGCGTGCGGTTCCTCGAACGGCAAGGGGGCGCCGTCCAGCCTGAGCGTGCCGCTGCTGGGCGCGTAGTAGCCCGAGATGACGTTCAATGTCGTTGTCTTGCCGCTGCCGTTGGGGCCGATCAGGCCGTGCACCTCGCCGGAGTGGATCTCGAGGTCGAGGCCATCGATCGCCCGCACGCCGCCGAAATGCAGGGCGATCGCGGCGAGCTCGATGGCGTGTCCGCCCTCCGCCTGGTCGAGGACGCGCGGCAGCAGTTCTATGCGCGGCACGATCTCGCGATGCTGGGTAAGCGGCCGGCGGTTCTTGAAGTCGAGCAGGTCGGCGATGCCGCCCGGCACCAGCAGCACGATCAGCAGCAGGAGCGCGGCGTAGAGGAAGGTCGACCACTGCACCAGCGGAGCGGCGAACTCAGGCAGCGCCGTGAGCAGGATCGTGCCCAGCGCCGGCCCCAGGATCGAGCCGCGGCCGCCGATCAGGATGGCGATGAAGAATAGCACCGACATCTCGAAGGTGAAGGCGTCGGGCGTGATGTAGGACTGCAGGGATGCGAACAGGCCGCCCGCGACGCCGCCCAGCGCGCCCGCCAGCAGGAAGACCAGCATCAGGATCCTTGGCTTGGCGATGCCCGAGGCCTCGGCTGCGACTTCGGCGTCGCGGATCGCCACCAGTGCGCGGCCGTAACGGCTCGAGCCGATGTTGGCCGTGATCCAGGTCGCGAGCGCCGCCAGGATGAAGCAGAGATAGTAGAAGCCCCAACCCGGCTCGAACGGCCAGGGGAACACCGGTCCTGGGGTGCCCACGCCGCCGCCGGTGACGTCCTTCCATGCCAGCGCCACCTGGGTGACGATGGTGGCGAAGCCCAGCGTCGTCATCGCAAAGTAGAAGGTGCGCAGGCGCAGCGCGGGCAAGCCGACGATGACCCCGAAGACCGCACCGATCGCGCCGCCTGCGGCCAGAGCGAGGTAGGGATTCCACTCCGGTCCGACGCGCCCGGCTGCCAGTGCGGCCGTCGTGTAGGCGCCGAGCGCCAGCATCGACACCCAGCCGATGGCGATCTGGCCGGCGTAGCCCACCACGAGGTTCAACCCCGCCGACAGGACCCAGTAGATGAAGGCGCGCTCGGCGATCGTGCCGATGTAGGAGTCGTCGAGCAGCGGCAGGGCGAGGCCGGCGAGCCCGAGCAGGATCCACGACAGGCGGCCTTCCAGCCGGCCGAGCCAGGACATGCCGCCGGCGCGGGCCGGGGCCGTGGTGTCGGTCACGATCTGCCCATCACACCCGTCGCGCCGCTGGCGCGCCCGCCAGCCCTTCGGGCCGGAGCAGCAGCACGGCGATGAACACCGCGAACACCGCGACCGCGGCGAAGATCCCGCCCACCAGGAAGTTCGCCGCCTGCTGGAAGAGACCGAGCGCCAGTCCGCCGATCACCGCGCCCCGGTTGGAGCCCATGCCGCCCAACGCCACCGGCACGAAGCCGTAGAAGTTAAGGATCGACTGGTTGCCGAAGAAGGCCAGCAACATCTGCGCGCCGGTGAAGCCCGCCAGTGTGCCGATCACGCCGGCGAGGGCGAAGCTCGCGAGCCTGAGCTGCGTCTCGGGCAAGCCGAGCGCGCGCGCCGCGTAGCTGTCCTCGGCGATGGCGAGGAAGGCGCGGCCGATCAGCGTCCGGCGGTAGAGGAACTCCAGCCCACCGATCGTGACGATGCAGGCGAGCACCGGCAGCCAGAACTTCTGATCGACGATTCCCCAGATGGAGCCGGCGGGCGAGCTCGCGTCGATCGGGATAAGCACCGGGAAGGGCTGCGCCTCGGTTCCCCATTCGATGGCCGTCACCTGCTGCACCATAAGCGCGAAGGCGAGCGTCGACAGCACGTAGAGATGTTGCTCGATGCTCTTCAGCACCGGCCGGACGGTCAGCACTTCGGTGACGAGGCCGAGCACGGCGCCGCACGCCAGCACCAGCACGAAGCCCAGGGCGGCGTTAAAACCCCACTTGTTGATGAACAGCGCGCCCAGCACACCGCCCAGCATTCCCAGCATGCCCGCCGTGAAGCTGAACACGCGCGACGCCGAGTACATCACGTTGTACGTGATGCCGATCAGTGCGTAGACCGCTCCTACCGCGAGGCCGTAGGAGACGATGGATTCGAACACCTCTCAGTTCCTCCCCAAGCGAAGCTTGGGGAGGTGTCGGCGTCTTACGCCGACGGAGGGGTCAATGCTCATGTGCCGAAGCATGACCCCTCCGTCCGCTTCGCGGACACCTCCCCAGCGAAGCTGGGGCGGAAGGGTCCCGCGCACCCACCGCATCAGGAGCTGTAGCCGGGCGCGAGATTGAATGCGCCGTCCTTCAGCGAGTTGACCTCGCACATCACGACCTCCTCGTCGGGGAAGCCGTTGTGCTGCTCGGGCGTCCAGGTCACGGTGCCGTAGACGCCGGGCCAGCCCTTGACCTTGTTCCAGTAGCCAACGACCTCTTCAGCCTTCGGGCCGACCGCCTTGAAGGTGTCGATCATCATCTGCGCACCGTCCCAGCCCAGCGCCACCCACCACAAGAGGGTGTCGCCGAACTCGACCTTCGACTTCTTCAGGCGCTCGACGAACTCGGCGGCACGCGGCGGCAGCTTGCCGCCCGCGAAGCAGACGTTGCGGAAGTTGTTGGAATAGACCTTGTTCCAGTACTCCGGTTTGTCGAGCAGCGCCTTGGTCTGGCCCGACCCCAGCGTCGTCTGGCCGATCACGGGCACGTCCCAGGCCATGGCGCCGCGGGTGTTGAGGATGCGCGACAGGAAGCCCGCGTTGACGCTCCACGGCATGATCGCCTGAGCGCCGGCGCTCTGCATGCGCAGGAGCTCGGGCTTGAGGTCGGGGTTCGCCGCATCGACGTGGTTGGTGTAGACCACGTCGACGCCGGCCGCCTTCAGCATCGGTACGTAGGTGTTGACCGAGGCCGTGCCGTAGCCTGTGGTGTCGCTGACGACCGCGACCTTCTTCAGCTTCATCACGTCGACCACGTAATGGTTGGCGCCCTTGCCGATCTGGGTGTTGGTCGGCGCGATGCGGAACGACATCGGGTACTTCTTGACGTCTATGAGCTCGTCGACCCAGCAGGGATGCAGCATCGGCACCTTGTCGCGCGCGATCAGCGGCGTCGCGGCCAGCGCCTCACCCGAATTCAGTGGTCCCCAGATGACGCTGGCCTTGGCGCGCTGCGCCAGCTCGGCTACGGCGTTCACCGCCTTGGTGGGATCGCTCTGCGTGTCGCGCACGATCAGCTCGATCTTGCGGCCGTTGATGCCGCCGGCGTTGTTGATCTCGTCGACCGCGAGCTGCGTGCCGCGGTTGATGCCAATACCGGTCGAGGAGCTCGGGCCGGTCAACGCCGGGAGATAGCCGATCTTGATCGGCTCGTTGGCGGCAATGGCCGGCGCGGCGAGGCCGGACGCCAGCGCTACGGCGCCGGAACCGGACAAAACCTGCCGACGACCGAATGTGCGACGCTTGACCGACATGCCATTTCCTCCCAACACACCAGCATTTATTGTGCGCGAGCATACAAGCTGGCCGACCCCGGTCAATGCGGGCCACCACTCGAGGGGAGGTCCGCCGAGCCATCCGCGAGGAGCATGATGGGCAGAGAGTTCTGGAAGACCGCGTGTCCGCACGATTGCCCCAGCGCCTGCTCGCTCGAGGTCGAGCGCTTGTCGTCCTCGCGCATCGGCCGGATCCGCGGTGCGGCGGCCAACAGCTACACCGACGGCGTGGTGTGCGCGAAGGTCGCACGCTACGCCGAACGCGCCCATCATCCCGATCGATTGAAGCAGCCACTGCAGCGGATCGGCGAGAAGGGCAAGGGCGAGTTCCGGCCGATCTCGTGGGACGCGGCACTCGACGAGATCGCCGAAGCCTTCACCAAGGCGACACGGACGCACGGCGCGCAATCGGTCTGGCCGTATCATTCGGGCGGGACTATGGGCATCGTGCAGCGCTGGGGGCTCGATCGCCTGCGCCACGCGTTCGGCTATTCGCGGCAGAAGACCACCATCTGCGTCACGCCGGCCGAGTCGGGCTGGCGTGCCGGCGTCGGCAAGTTGATGGGGCCCGACCCGCGCGAGATGGCCGAGGCGGACCTGATCGTCGTGTGGGGCGGCAACCCCGTTTCCACCCAGGTCAACGCCATGACCCATATCGCTAAGGCGCGCAAGCAGCGCAGCGCCAAGCTCGCGGTGATCGACGTCTATCGCACGCCGACGGTCGAGGCGGCCGACATCGCGTTGGTTCTGCGGCCGGGCACCGACGCCGCTCTGGCGCTCGCCATGATGCATGTGCTGTTGCGCGACGGACTGGTCGACCGCGACTACCTTGCGCGCTACACCGATTTCGCTCCCGACGTCGAGGCGCACCTCGCCGACAAGACGCCGGCATGGGCGGCGTCGATCACCGGGCTCGCCGCCGAGGAGATCGAATCGTTCGCGCGGCTCTACGGCACGACGGCTAAAAGCTTCCTGCGGCTGGGCTTCGGCTTCACGCGCTCGCGCAACGGCTCGGCTGCCATGCATGCGGTGACTTGTCTGCCCGCGATGACCGGCGCCTGGCGGCACAAGGGCGGCGGTGCTTTCTTCCTCAGTCTCGACAACTGGCAGCTCGACCTCACCCTGGCCTACGGGCTCGACACGATCGACCCGGCGACCCGCGTGCTCGACCAGTCACGCATCGGTCCGGTGCTGTGCGGCGAGCCGGAAGCATTGGCCGGCGGCCCGCCGGTCACGGCGATGCTGATGCAGAATGCCAATTCCGCCAACGTCGCCCCCGACAGCACCATGGTGGCGCAGGGCCTCGGCCGCGAGGACCTGTTCGTGGGCGTGCACGAGCAGTTCATGACGGCCACGGCCAAGTTCGCCGACATCGTGCTGCCCGCCGCCATGTTCCTGGAATACGACGACCTCTACTACGGGCTCGGCCATACGCATCTCACGGTCGGGCCGCGCGTCCTCGACCGCTACGAGGATTGTCGCACCAACCACGAGCTGGTGTGCGATCTGGCACGGCGCCTGGGCGCCAACCATCCGAGCTTCGGCATGACGGCGATCGAGCTCCTGGATGCAACCTTGCAGGCGTCCGGCAAAGGGACCTGGGACGAGGCCGCGTCACGCGGCTGGATCGATTGCGCCCAGCCGTTCGAGGCGGCGCACTTTCTCACGGGGTTCCCGTCGAGCGATGGGCGCTTTCACTTCAAGCCCGACTGGTCGGCCGTCGGGCCCTATCACGCGAACATGCCGGCGATGCCCGACCAGCTCGACAATTACGAGCGCGCCTCGTCGGAGCTGCCGTTCCGCCTGGTCGTGCCGCCGGCGCGCAGCTTCCTCAACACCAGCTTCACCGAGACGCCTTCGTCGGCCAGCCGCGAGGGCGAGCCGCGGGCGCTGATTCACACGGCCGACGCCACGCGGCTGGGCGTCACGGAGGGCACGTTGGTGGTGCTGGCGAACGACCGCGGCCGGGTGACCCTGCGGGCGCGGCCGGCGGACACGGCGCGGCCCGGGGTCGTCATCGTCGAGGGCAATTGGCCAAGCAGCGCCTATCCCGGTGGGATCGGAATCAATACCCTGATCGGCGCCGATCCGGTGCCGCCCAATGGCGGCGCAGCTTTCCACGATACGGCCGTTCAGCTGTTGCCGATCCCCGTGATGGCTTGACCAGAAATTGCAGACTTATAGCATATTAACTGCTATCACGGTTACCGGCACCGGCAAATTGTGGTACCGATCCGTACAATCGAATAGGGAGCCGATGGCTCCTGCGGAAACCAGGCGGCAATGCCGACAGGCAAACTCAACACATTCGTCCTGTTGCCTGTTTTTTCAGCATTTTTTGCCATGAGCGTCAGAGCCGAACCGGTGTGCAATGTCGACGATGCCCAGCGCCTGTTCGCACAGCAGCCGCGCCCGATCGCCGAGGTGCAGGCGATGCTGTCGGCCTGCGAGGCGGCCGGCTCGACCGACTATCGCGTCTACATGTTCCAGGGCGTCATGAACCGCGAGGCCGGCGATCGCGAGGGCGCCATCGCGCCGCTGGAGAAGGCCCATCAGCTGGCACCCGACGAGGCGAACCCGGCGCTCGAGCTTGGCTTCACGCTCGAGGAGAAGCATGCGCGGCAGGCGGCCAAAGTCTACCAGGAGGTGTTGGCCCGCAATCCGAGCTCCAAGGCCGCCTTGCTGGGCATGGGCCGCATCTACCGCGGCTGGAACGATCTCGACCAGGCGACCGCAATCTACGAGCAGCTGTTGAAGGCCAATCCGCAGGACACCGACGCGCTGAACGGCATGGCCTGGGTGGCGCTCGCTCGGCGCAACCGGACCGAGGGGCAGGCGGGCTTCGAGAAGGTCCTCTCGATCGACCCCAACAACGAGGAAGCGCATATCGGGCTGTCCAAAGCGCCGGACGTCTACCGCTACGTGTTCGAAGGCAGCGGGACTTTGGTCTCGACCAGCAGCGGCACTTCCTGGGGCTTCGGCGGCGACGGCCTGATCGGCGTCACCGCCTTCGACACGATCGAGCTCGGCGAATACCACTACACCAACGAGCTGCAGACCCTGACCGCGATCGGCGTGGCCGTGCTGCCGTCGGACGACATACGGGCCGGCTATCACCGGCTGGTGCCGCTCACCTACGCCTTCTCGGTGGTGTACGACTACCGCGGCCACAACGGCTTGCCGACCGAGAACTGGCTCGACGCTCTTGGCACGGTCTACGTGACCGACAATTTCCGGCTGTTCGGGGGCTATCGCCAGGCCTGGGGTGCGTTCCAGTGGAACGGCCGGCTGATCCGCGGTGGCTTCAGCGCCTCGCTATCGCCCTCCTGGGAGGTGAGTGCCGCGGCCTACGACGCGGCCCAAGCCATTTTCAGCAATTACTTCGACATCTGGAGCTGGGTGTTCGACGCCTACTGGCACGGTCCGCACAACGCGTTGGTGAACGCGGGCGTCGGCTACAGCCCTTTGATCGACAACGTCGACCTGCACGGTCGGGCCATCCTGCCGGTGACCGAACGCATCGCGGTGCAGTTCACGGTCGGCCACAATTCCATCAATGCCGACACGCGTGCCACTGTCGGCCTTCGCTTCAACTGGTAACCTGCCCGAGCTCCCGCCATGACCGCAGACACCGACAAGCCCCGGCTGAGCGTGGTCGAAGAGCCGCCGACCGACCTGCTGCAGATCCTGTTGGTCGACAGCGACGAAGCCGCGGCGTTCCCGCTGCGCCGCGTCGTCGATCGCAGCACCTCGGCCCGCCTCAGGTACGTCGCCGATACCGTGGCCGCCGACGGGCTTCTCGACGCGCAGCCATGGGACCTGGTCGTCGTCGATCCGGTGCTGCCGGGCGGCTTCGACCTTCTCAAGCGCATCAAGGCCACGCGCCGCTGGGTCGCCACCATGGTCCTGTCGCACGACCAGACGCCGCAGTTCCTGCGCCAGGCGGTGAAGTGCCAGATCGACGGGCTGCTCTTCAAGCCGGTGGCAGCGCAGGAGTTCCTCGAGCAGGCGCTGCTGCTCGCCGAGGCCGTGCACAGCCGGCGCCAGCGCCAGCAGAAGCGCGTGCTGGCGATCGGCGCGCATCCCGACGACGTCGAGATCGGCTGCGGCGGCGCGCTCGCCAAGCATCAGGCCAAGGGCGACATCCTGCACATACTGACGCTCAGCCGCGGCGCCGCTGGCGGCGACACCAACGTGCGCACAGCCGAAGCGCAACGCGCCGCCGAGCTCCTCGGCGCCAAGCTCAGCTTCGGCAACCTGCAGGATGCGCACATCACCGACGGCGTCGAGACGATCTCGCTCATGCAGGCGGCGATCCGCGAGCTGCGGCCGAGCCACGTCTACACCCATTGCATCGAGGACACCCACCAGGACCATCGCGCGGCGCATTCGGCGAGCCTGGTGGCGGCCCGCGGCGTGCCCAACGTCTACTGCTACCAGACGCCGTCCTCGACCGTGGAGTTCCGGCCCAACCGCTTCGTCGACATCACCGACTTCATTAAGCAGAAGCTGCTGGCGATCGGTGCCTACAAGAGCCAGGTGGATCGCATGGAATCGCTGCAGGACGACGTGATCCTCACCAACGCCCGCTATTGGGGCCGCTATGCCGGGTACGTGCTGGCCGAGCCGATGCGCATCGTGCGCCAGCGCGATGGCGACATGACGCCCGACGTCGGCAAGGAATACTCGGCCGCCAAGGCCAAGACGGCGATGGCAGGCTGAACCGATGCGCATCCTCATCACCGGCGCCGGCGGACCGTCGGCCATCAGCGTGTGGAAGAGCCTGTCGGCCGAGCACGAGCTGCACATGGCCGACATGGACCTGCTCGCCACCGGCCTCTATCTCGTGCCGGCCGAGCGCCGCCTCGTGATCCCGCGCGGCGACGATCCCAGCCTGATCCCCGTGCTCCATCAGGCCTGCAAGACGCGCGGCATCGAGCTCCTGCTGCCGACCGTCGACGCCGAGCTGGCGCCATTGGCCGAGGTGCGCGACAAGTTCGAATCGATCGGCAGCGCGCTGCCGATCTCGCCGGTCGACTGCCTGCGCACCTGCCGCGACAAGCAGCTGCTGCTCGATCGGGTCAAGGGCAGCGTGCCGGTGCCGGACTACGAGCCGCTGACCGAGGCGGTCGCGGCCAAAGTCGATTCCTTCCCGCGCTTCATCAAGCCGCGGCTCGGCGCCGGCTCGCGCGGCGTGGCCAAGATCGGTCGCCGCGCCGATCTCGACGCGCTGGCCAAGGACGGCTCGCTGCTCTTGCAGGAGTATCTGCCCGGGGAGGAGTTCTCCGTCGACGTCTACGTTCGCCGCGACGGGCGTGCCATCGGGGCGGTGCCGCGCGAGCGCATGAAGACCGATTCGGGTGTCGCGGTCGCCGCGCGCACGCGCCAGATCCCCGAGCTGATCCAGTCGGCCATCAAGACCGCCGAGACGATCGGCGTGCGCTATGTCGCCAACGTGCAGTTCAAGCGTGCCTCCGACGGCGTCTTCAAGCTCCTGGAGGTCAACCCGCGCTTCCCCGGCACCTTGCCGCTCACCATCGCGGCCGGCGTCGACATGCCCAAGCTGATGGTCGACGAGGTCGCCGGCAAGCCGATGCCCGAGGGGTTGCTGCCGTTCAAGGAGCTGATGGTCGTGCGCTACTGGACCGAGCAGTACTTCGATCCGGCCCAATGGCAGGCGCTGTGCCGCCAGACCTGACCTGGCTGGTTCGCCACGGGCAGAGCGCCTCGAATGCCGGCCTGCCGGCGAGCGGCCACGGCGATGTGCCGCTCACCGAACTCGGGCTTTCACAAGGCCGCGCGCTGGCCGACCGCGTCACGCAGCAACCCGACCTCCTGATCGTCTCGCCTTTCCTGCGCGCCCGCGCCACCGCCGAGCCGCTGCGGGAGCGCTTCCCCTCCACGCCCTGCGAGACCTGGCCGATCCAGGAGCTCACCTATCTCAGCCCGGCCCGCTGTGTCGGCACGACGTCGGCGACGCGCCGGCCATGGATCGAGGCCTACTGGCAGCGCTGCGATCCGGACCATTGCGACGGCCCGGACGCCGAATCGTTCGCCGCCTTCATGGTCCGCCTCGGCGACTTCCAGCGCCGTCTGCTGGCGCTCGACGCGCGCTTCGTCGTCGCCGTCGGCCACGGCCAGTTCTTCCGCGCCTATTTGATCGCCTTGAAGAAGGGGTTCGAGACTTCACAACAGTGGATGCGGGATTATAGGCAGACGGAGACTGCAAACCCGATGGCCAATTGCGAGGTGATCGAGCTCGAAGGCCGGGCGCTGCTGGCCGCCTCGCTCGCTCGAGCCTGCTGCGGGGAAGTAGCCGCAAAACGGTCATGAACCGTCGGCAGGTTTTGCCGTCACAGTTGAAGGCAGCAATCGAGGTGGCATTGGCGTGAGCGCGGTCCGCCATCCAGAAGGCGTCGCCGCAAATAGCGGCGGCCCAAACGCCGGCGGTCCAAACGGCGGCGGCCCAAACGGCGGCGGCAAGCCCGCGAGCGATCTGTCGCCCGACATCCTACTGTTC
>JAFAKN010000672.1 GCA_019235415.1 Alphaproteobacteria bacterium | reverse complement strand
GACTGGTGGCACGCGGGATGGTGGCAGGCGAAATTCGCGCTGGTCGTCGGCCTCACCGTGATCCATCACGTCTACGCCCGCTGGCGCAAGGACTTCGAGGCCGACCGCAATACGCGGCCCGCCCGGTTTTACCGTCTGTGGAACGAGGTGCCCACGCTGCTGATGATCGCTATCGTGTTCCTCGCCGTGCTGAAGCCGTTTTGACAGGAGAGACATGAACGCCGCGACGAGTGCGGAACCCAGCGTAGATTGGCGCGACGACATCTTCGACGTGCTGCAGGCGCACGACATTCGACAGGTCTGCCACGTCCCCGATGCCGGCCACGCGCGGCTGATCGAGCACTGCCAACGGTCGAACGCGATGCGCACGATCGCCCTCACCACCGAGGAGGAAGGCATCGCCATCGCGGCCGGCGCGTGGCTCGGTGGCCAGCGCGCGGTGCTGTTGATGCAGAGCTCGGGCGTCGGCAACACCATCAACCTCTTGGGCCTTGCCAAGACGCTGCGCTTTCCGTTCCTGACGCTGATCACCATGCGCGGCGACTGGGGCGAGTTCAATTCGTGGCAGTACCCCATGGGACAGGGCACGCCCAAGGTGCTGGAAGCGATGGGCGTGCTGCTCTATTCGGTCGACAACGCTGCCGAGGTCCGGGCTACGGTGGACGCCGCGACGCGTGCGGCGTTCAATGGCGGCCAGGCGGTGGCCGTCCTGCTGCGCCAAAAGCTGATCGGCATCAAGGATTTCGGGAACAAGAAGGCATGAGCGGAGCCACCTTGCAGCGCCGACCCCTGGTCAAACAGATCCTCGTCGGCGCCGACGACAACCTGTTGGTCATCGCTGGCCTCGGCTCGTCCAACTGGGACGTGACCGAAGCAGGCGACCGCACGCTCAACATGCCCTTGTGGGGCGGCATGGGGGCTCCGGTCGGCATGGGTCTGGGATTGGCGCTCGCGCAGCCCGCCAAGCGCGTGCTGGTGATCACCGGCGATGGCGACATGCTGATGAGCCTCGGCTCGCTCGCCACGGTTGCGGCACAGCAGCCGGACAACCTCGCGATCATGGTCCTCGACAACGAGAAGTTCGGCGAGACCGGCAATCAGGCGACGCACACCAGCCCGCGCAACAATGGCCCGACCGACTCCGGGGCCGGCACCGATCTCGCTCTGATCGCCAAAGGCTGTGGCATCGCCGATGCTGCAACCGTGCGCGAGGCGAGCGACGTGCCACAACTCTTGAGGCATCTTCGCACCAAGCCGGGCCCGGTGTTCCGCGTCGTCAAGGTGATGGTCGAGAAGCTCGAGTTCGTCATGCCGCCGCAGGACGGCGCGCATCTCAAAGACCGGTTCCGTCAAGCATTGCTGGGGCATCCATGAAAGACTTCGCGCCGTTCCCCCTGATCGATCTTTTAGGCAGCCCGCGCGAGCGTGGCCGCACGCACGGCAAGGCCGCCGCCGACCGGCTGCGACGCGGCGCCAAGATGTACGCCGAGCAGCTCTTGAAGAACGGTGTCGACTGGAAGGATCTGGAGCGGCGCGCCGAGGCGATGGTGCCCATCGTCGAGAAGTTCGATCCGGCCTACGTCGAGGAGATGCGCGGCATTGCCGAGGGCGCCAACGAGCCGTTCGCCGCCGTCATGCTGATGAACGCCCGCACCGAGATCGTGGCCGCGGCGCGCCATCGGCAGGTCCACAAGCACTTCCCCGACGGCTGCACCGCGGCCCTGGCGCTGCCGCAGGCGAGCGCCGACGGCGTGCTGCTGCACGGCCAGAACTGGGACTGGCGCGCAGAGTGCGCCGAGACGGCCGTCCTGCTGCGCATCCGTTCCGACGATGGGCCCGACATCCTTACCTTCACGGAAGCAGGCGGCCTGGCGCGCTCCGGCCTGAACTCGGCCGGCATCGGCCTTACTGCCAACGCGCTCGACTGCGATCGCGACTACCAGCGCGGACCGGGCGTGCCATTGCCCTTCATCCGCCGCAAGGTGTTGGAGAGCGCGTACTTGGCCAATGCGGTGCAGACCATCATGGCGACACCCAAGCTCGGCTCCAACCACATGGCGGTCAGCCATTGCGAGGGCGAGGCCTTCGGCTTCGAATGCGCCCCCGACGAGACTTTCTGGCTGGCGCCGGAGGACGGCGTCTACGTGCACGCCAACCATTGGATCGCACCCGCGGCGCGGGCCAAGGTCAAGGACACCGGAATCGCCGAGACGCCGTGCACGATCTATCGCGACAAGCGCGTGCGCGAACATCTCGTGCCCAAGCGCGGCAAGCTGACGCTCGACGATTTTCGCCAGGCCTTCTTCGACGACTGGGGTTCGCCCTGGTCGGTATGCCGGCCGCCGCGACTCAATCCGCGCGGCGTCATGGTGGCGACGGCGGCGATGATCTTGATGCGGCCGGGCGAAGGGCATCTCGAAGCCTGCCCGATGCCGTCGCACAACCGGCAGTTTACCAGCTACAGCGTGACGCCCGACCGAACCGCCCAACGCGCAGCAGCGGAGTGACCCATGCCTGAGACGTCGCCCGAATTTCGGGGTCGCATCTACGACAGCATCACCGACACGATGGGTGCGACGCCGCTGGTGCGGCTGAACCGCTTGCCGCAGCGCGACGGCGTGACGGCCGAGATCCTGGTCAAGCTCGAGTTCTTCAATCCGCTGTCGTCGGTCAAGGACCGCATCGGCGTGGCGATGATCGATGCGGCTGAGAAGGCAGGCAAGCTGAAGCGCGGTGTCAGCACGATCATCGAGCCGACCTCGGGCAACACCGGCATTGGGCTCGCCTTCGTCGCTGCGGCACGCGGCTACAAGGCGATCCTTACCATGCCCGATTCGATGTCGATCGAGCGCCGCAAGATGCTGCGCATCCTGGGCGCCCGGCTGGAGCTCACGCCGCGCGAGCAAGGCATCACCGGCGCGATCGCCCGCGCCGAGGAATTGCTGAAGGAGATTCCGGAGAGCTTCATGCCGCAGCAGTTCCAGAACCCGGCCAATCCAGCCGTGCATGCGCGCACGACCGCCGAGGAGATTTGGCGCGACACCGGCGGCAAGTTCGACATCTTCGTGGCCGGCGTCGGCACCGGCGGCACCATTACCGGTGTCGGACAGACGCTGAAACCGCGCCTGCCGACCCTCAAGGTCGTGGCCGTGGAACCGGAGGCGAGCCCCCTGCTGTCGGGCGGAAAGCACACGCCGCATCCCATCCAGGGCATCGGCGCCGGCATCATCCCCGACATCCTCGATCGCAGCGTGATCGACGAGATCGAGAAGGTGTCGAACCAGTCGGCCATCCAGACCGCGCGCGACATGGCGGCATTGGAAGGCATTCCCGTCGGCATCTCCGGTGGCGCCGCGGTATCGGCCACGCTGGTGGTCGGCAAGCGCAATCCCGGCAAGCGAATCGTGACGATCATCCCCGGCTTCGCCGAGCGCTATCTGTCGACGGTGCTGTTCGAGGGGCTGGACTAGACCCCTCGGTCATCCCGAGCCCCCTTCTGTCATCCCGAGCAAAGCGAGGGACCTTTCCTGTTACCTCTACCGGAACGCGGTGCCGCCATTCGCCAGCCGCCGACCGATCTGCCATGGGGGACGCGCAGCATGGACGTCGACGATCCCGACGGCCATCATCTCCGCTTCAGCGGCGACGGCGGCGAGGAAAATCGATCAACATGAGTGCGCCTCCCGTGCACAGCATCCTGCAGTTGGCGTCGCAGCTGGTGGCGACGCGCTCCTGCGCGGGCATCGATCCGCCGGAGGGCGTGCTGAGCGTTGCCGAGGCGTGGCTCGAAGAGCACGATCTGTCACCGCAGCTTCTCTCCGATGGCGAGGGCCGGCCGGTCGCACTGCTGGTCGAGATCGAGGGTGACGCACCGGGCCCGCTGCTCTGCCTCGATGCTTGCATCGACACCGCACCCGCCGGCGATCCGGCACAGTGGAGCGAGCAGCCGTTCTCGGGCCTCGTGCAAGGCCATCGTCTGCTCGGGCGCGGCTCGGCCGATTCGAAATCGGGCGTGGCGATCCTGGCCCACGTCGCACGGACTTTTGCCGCCACAGGCCTGCCGCGAGGCACCTTGCACGTGCTGTTCGACGCCGACGAGCACACCGGCCGCTTCGGTGGCGCGCGGGCCTATCTCGAGGCGCTGTCTCGTCTGCCGGACGGCGTCTCCCTGGGCTATCCGGGGAATGAGGGCATCGTTGTCGGTGGTCGGGGCTTCTTCAGGGCCCGCGTGCACTTCTTCGGCAAGGCGGCACACTCTGGCGAGATCGAGCGCACCGGCATCAACGCCATCAGCAAGGCGGCGGCCTTTGCCCTCGAGGTCGAGAAGGCGCACTTCGGCGAGACGCACGATCCCGCCTTTGCCTTCGGCCCGACCGCGACGGTGACGCACATCGAGGGTGGGCAAGGCTACAGCATCGTGCCCGACCGCGCGGTCTGCCATCTCGACATTCGGCTGACGCGGGCATTCGACGCGGCCCAGGCGCAGCGCTGGCTGGAGGCGACCGCGCACGAGATCGATCGCGGCTGCGACATCGAGGTGGTCGACCACTGGCCGGCCTATGTCGTCGAGCCGACGAACCTCCTCGCCCGCAGCTTCGCCGCGGCGGCCGAGGCGGCATTCGGCCGGGCGATGCCAGCCGAGGTGTCGGGCATGTCCAACATCGGCAACCTGCTGGCGGCCCGCGGCGTGCCGACGATCTGCGCGCCGGGCGTGAGCTTCGCCAACATCCACGCCGCCGACGAATGGGCCGACATCGACTCGATCGGGCCGGTCTACACCATGTATTGCGAAGCGGTTCGCCGCTTCCTTGCGGCCGGGTAGGCCGAACTCAAACGCCGTCGTGACGAAGAAGCGTCACATATTGTCGTCGTCTCCCTTCAGGAGATCGCCGGAGATGACCACGGCATTCTTGCTGCCGAAATTTTTCCACCAGTGCGACAGGTTCGGCGTCTCGACGATGACATCCCCCGGTTTGTGCACGACCGGCACCGCGCAATTCGAGGCATACTCGGTGATCTCGCCCTCGAGAAGATAGGCGATGGCCGGCCGATCGGCGTGACGGTGCCAGGGCACGACACCACCCGGGAGGACCGTGAGCTTGCGCAGCCTGAACGTGCGATCCGGAATGTTCACGGGCGGCTTGCTGACATCGATCGCCGCCGTGATCCTGTCGTTGATGCCGTTGCCGGATTGCAGCTTCGCGCCGTCCCACACCTGGTCGGTCGGCGCTTGCCGGACGTCTTCCTTGCGTTGATCGGCGGGACACTCGGCTGCCGAGGCCGCCGCGCTGGCGCCCATGAGGATCAGCGCAGCGAGAGTGGAGGGCTTGAGCAGAAACCCCGCGCTGCCGTGGTGCATGGGAGTCGACTCCGTTTGGTATTGCCAATGCGATGATACAGGACGCCTGACGATTTTCACATTGCCGGTTGGCAAGCGGTGATCGGAAAGGATGGGGCGCATTGAATTCCTTGCGACAGCCATCCAATGTGGCCGGAGCCGGGGGATCCATGGCAGACAAGCTTAGAGGAGCGGAGGCCGTCGCAGCCTTCCGCGGCGAGGTGAATGGCCAGGTGGCGCTCGTCCTGCAAGGCGGTGGGGCGCTCGGAGCCTATCAGGCCGGGGTCTGGCAGGCCCTGGACGAGGCCGGCGTCGAGCCCGACTGGGTCATCGGCACATCGATCGGCGCGATCAACGCCAGCCTGATTGCCGGCAACGCCCCGGAGCGACGCCTCGAGGCGATGCGTGAATTCTGGCGCCGCGTGGAAAGCGATCACATCTGGCACCGCGTGCCGAGCTGGTTCGGGATCGGCGAAACGATGTCCTATTGGACAACCCTGCTGGCCGGCATCTCCGGCTTCTTCAGCCCCAACCCGGCGGCCTTCGCAGGCGCGCATCTCCGGCTGGGTGCCGATGGTGCGGGCTTCTACTCGACGATGCCGCTGCGTAAGACCCTGGGCGAGCTGGTCGATCTGACGCTGCTCAATCAAGGGGCGCCGAGGTTGACCGTCGGGGCGGCGCACGTGCGCAGCAGCACCATGCGATATTTCGACAGCCGCGAGCAGCCGATTGCGCTGGACCACATCCTGGCGTCGGGTGCACTGCCGCCGGCATTCCCGGCGGTGCGCATCGACGGCGAGCTCTATTGGGACGGCGGGATCATGTCCAACACGCCGACCGAAGTGATCTTCGACGACGATCCGCGCCGCTCCTCGCTGATCTTCGCCGTCCACATGTGGAACCCGGACGGCCCGGAGCCGGAAACCATCCTGGAGGTCCTGCATCGGCAGAAGGACATCCAGTATTCGAGCCGCATTGCCGGGCACATTGCGCGGCTGAAGCAGGCGCACACGCTGCGCCACGTCGTCACCGAGCTGGCGCGGCTGTTGCCCGAGGACGTGCGCAGCACCGAGGCGGCGATGGAACTTGCGAGCTACGGATGCGTGACGCGCATGCACGTCGTGCGGCTGCTGGCGCCGCGCTTCGCCGACGAGACCCACACCAAGGACGTCGATTTCAGCCCTTCGGGGATTCGCCGACGTTGGAATGCAGGCTACGAGGCGACGATGCGCGCTCTGGAGGAGGCGCCGTGGCACGGCGAATTCGATCCGATCGAGGGCGTGATCCTGCACGAAGCAAAGCCGCCGTCGGCAATGCCCGCCAAGTGAGGCCTCACATGTTGTGGTCGTTGGGATCGTGCAGGATGTCGAACGACAACAACACGACCGGCTTGTCGGTCGTGTTCTTCCACCAGTGCGCCGTGCCGAAGGTCTCGCGGGCGACGTCTCCCGTCTTGTGCACGATCGGCACGGAGCAGTTGCTGTTGTACTCGTTGATCTGGCCCTCGACGATATAGATCATCGCCGGCCGATCGTCATGGCTGTGCCAGGGGACGATGCCGCTTGGCTGGATCACCAGCCGGCGCAGGCGCAGCACGCGCCCGGGGGCCTTGATCGGCTCCTTGCTGAGATCGTTGGTTCCGAGCACCGTGTCGGTGACGCCGATCGCCTTGAAATCGACCGGCTTGGTGACGTTCGCCTTCACCTGGTCCGGCGGGCATTCACCGGCAAAGACCGGGGAGATGAACAGTGCCGACCCGACAACGAGGGCCGCGAGGGCAAAGGCACGGTGCATGGAACATCTCCCCCGATCGTGCGCGACGTTAACCCGATAGCGGTGACACTAAAATGTCCGGAACGAGAGCCGTCGACGGCAGCTGTCGCGTCGTCTAGCCGGGATACCAGCCGGGCTTGCGCTTCTCCGCGAAGCTCGCGAGCCCCTCGGTCGCTTCCGCCTGTTGTCGCGTGCGTGCGTGCTCCTCGATGAGGTCGCGCAGCTCGCCGTCGTCGACGAACGCGCGCCCTGCCGCAAGCGATCGCAGCTTGGTTGCCGTCGTCGCGCGCGGCGCATTCATCAGGATGGCGTCGACGATCTTCTCGCCGGCCGACGCCAGCTCGGCCAGCGGGCAGACCTCGTGCACCAGGCCGAGCCGGCGCGCGTCGTGCGCACCAAAACGCTCGCCGGTCAGCGCATAGCGCCGCACCTGGCGCAGCCCCATGGCTTGGCAGAGCTGCGGCAGGATGATGCCGGCCATCAAGCCCCAGCGCGTCTCGCTGATGGAGAAGATCGCGTCTTCCGCTGCTACGACGGCATCGCAGGCGGCCGCGATGCCGGTGCCGCCGCCGAAACAGCCGCCCTGGATCAATGCGACGGTCGGCACCGGGCAGGTGTCGAGACGCCGGATCGCTTCCGCCGTCAACCGGCTCACCGCTTCGTTCTCCTGCGGCGATTGCCTGGCCACGCCGTTTATCCAGGCGAGATCAGCGCCGGCCTGGAAATGGCGACCGTTGCCGCGCAGCACCACGACACGCAGGCGCGGCTCGCGGCCGAGCACATCCATCGCTGCATGCAGGCCCTGGATCAGCTCGCCATTGTAGGCGTTGTTGACTTGCGGACGGTTGAGCGTGACGGTCGCCACGCCGCGGCGGTCGACCTCCCACAGGACGGTGTCGTTGGCCACGGGATCAGTCGGCCTTCAGGTAGCTGTCCTTGAGCGCGATCCTGCCGTCCCTGAGTTCGTAGAGATCGATGCCGTAGCGGTCGAACGGCTTGCCGGCATGGTGCCGCTGACGCGGAAGGTGCCCAACAGCTTGAAGGCCTTGCCAAAGCGGCGGAACAGATCGGCGATGGCGTCGGGCATGCTTACCTCCAGATGATGTCAGCGACGCGGGCCGAGCAGGTCCGCAAGAAAGGTCGAGATCTCCGCCTTCACCAGCGGAAGCTCGAGCGAATCCAGCGGATGGCGGTGCGCCGTGCCGTTGGACGTTTCGACGATCACGTCGGCCTTGGCGACGTCGCCGCGGAACTGCAGGGTGGCGGCCCGGGACGCATGGTTCGGATGCACAGTCAGGGTGAGCGAAGGTCCGGGCTCGGGCAAGCGATCCGGTACGGCGGCGTATTCCTGGGTCGCGACATGGGCGGCATGGCCGTGGGCTTTCAAGGAGTCGACCGCATGGTCGAGCTCCGGCCGGATGGTTTCCCGGCAGCGGACCCAGAAGCCCTGCACGAAAATCTCGGTGTCGCGATCCATCTCCCCTCCGGTGTTCGTTTCTTGCCGCGATCCTAGCATCATCCGCGCGCTCAAATCTCCCACGGCGGCGGCGTGAACTTCTCGATGAGGAAGTTCACGAACGCCGTCACCTTGGGCGCGAGGTGACGCCGATGCGGATAGACGGCATGGATCGGCACCGGCTCGTCGGCCGAGAATTCGGTAAGCAGCGGCACCAGCGCGCCGTCGCGTACGGCGTGTGCCAAGGTGAGCCGTGTCAGCCGCGCGACGCCCAACCCCTGCAAGGCCAACTGCAGCTGCAACTCGCCATCGCCGCCAGCGATGCGTCCGTTGACATCGAGCTCGAGCATTCGTCCTTCGACCTTGAACTGCCAGCGGTTGAGGTAGGGTCGCTCGCGCGACACGATGCAGCTGTGGCGCAACAGGTCCTCGGGCTGTTTCGGCATGCCGCGGCGCGCCAGGTACGAGGGTGCGGCGCAGACCAGCCGCTTGTCCTCGCCGATCTTGCGCGCCATGAAGCTCGAATCGGCGAGCCGGCCGATGCGGATGGCGACGTCGATGCCCTCTTCGACCATGTCGACCACGCGGTCGGTCGGCAGCAGGTCGAGCTGGATCAGCGGATGGCGCTCGAGGAACGCGCCGATCGCCGGCGCGAGTACGTGCGTTGCAAAGGCGAGCGACGTGGTGACCCGTAGCGGGCCCTGTGCCGTGCCGCTTTGGCCCACGATCTGCCGCTCGAGATTCTCCATGTCGGCGACGATGCGGCGGGCGGCTCCGTAAAAGGCCTCGCCGTCCGCCGTCAGATGGAGCGCGCGCGTGGTCCGCTGCAGCAGGCGCACGCCCAGCCGCGTCTCCAGTCGGGAGACGAGCTTGCTGACCGCCGACGGCGTCAGGCCGAGGGCCGGTGCGGCGGCGGAAAAGCCGTGGGCGTCAACCACCCGGACGAACGCGGCGAGCTCGCTGGCATGAGCGATCATGTCGGCATTAGTGAACTCCAGTCATAAGTACTTGTCCAATAGGGAGGACTACTACGCCATTGAGCAGCAATTACATCTTTTCCAACCGAGGAGATTCCCATGTTTCGTCCAATCCCGTTTTCGCTGCTCGTGCCCGATCAGAAGGCCACCGATCAGAAGGCCTCCGATCAGAAGGCCTATGTCGCCGAGGCGCATCGCTTGCGCGGCGTGGCGGTCGCCGGCCTGATCCGTGACTTCGTTCGTTGGCTTTCTGCCGCTTCGCGCTAGACAGAGGCGATGACGGAGATCTGGGCACAGTACGCTCGCTACAACCGGCTGGCCAACGAGGCGCTGTATGCGGCGTGTGCGACGCTATCCGACGCCGACAGGCGGCGCGACCTGGGGGCGTTCTTCAAGAGCGTGCACGGCACGCTCAATCACCTGGTGCTGGGCGACCGCATCTGGATGACGCGGTTCGCAGGTAGCGTTCATCCCTCGACCGGCCTCGATGCGATCCTGTTCGAGGAATTCGACGCGCTGCGAGCGGCTCGCGCGGAGATGGACCGGCGCATCGAGGCATTCTTCGCGGAGCTGCCCGCCGGCTTCGTCGAGCGCACCTTCCGCTACGTCAACAACGCTGGTGTCGAAACGGCCGATCCGGCGTCGGTGATCCTGCCGCACTTCTTCAACCACCAGACCCACCATCGCGCGCAGGTCCACACTCTGCTGTCGCAACTCGGTCGCGACCCGCCCGTGCTCGACCTGCACCGCGCGCTGCGCCCCAACCCCGCGAGCTGACGAATCCAAGCCGCCGGTTTACTACGTCGCTGAGCTGGAGATGCTGAATGCCGACGCCATGAAGGAATGGGGCAGCATGGTGGAAGCTTCGATCAAGAAAGCCGGCGGCAAGTACGTGGTGCGAGGGACCAACATCACGGCGCTGGAAGGCACGCCGCCGAAGCAGCTGATCATCACCCGATGGGACAGCATGGACGCGCTGAAAGCGTGGTACGACGGTCCTTACAAGGACATGCGTCCGATGCGGGACAAGGCGCACAAATCAGTGCGCGCCTATGCCGTCGAGGGCGTACCCAACTAGCAGCGGCCTCTCGCGATCACATCCCGGTCTGAGCGACCAGCACGGGATCGGCGCGATAGCGGTTCGGGAACAGCTTTTTGAGCGCCTCGAGCTTGGGCAGGTCGAACATTGCGATGTAGGGCTGCCGGGGGTGAAGGGTCAGGTAGTCCTGATGGTAGCCCTCGGCGGCGTAGAAGGCGCGGCCCGGCTCTATGGTGGTGACGATCTTGCCGTCGAAGGCGTGCGCCTGGTTCAGCTGATCGATGTAGGCCTGTGCCACACGAGCTTGCTCGTCGCTGGTCGGGAAGATCGTCGAGCGGTACTGCGGCCCGACGTCGGGACCCTGGCGGTTGAGCTCGGTCGGATCGTGCGCCACGGAGAAATAGATCTGCAGCAGCTGGCCCAAGCGAATGCGGCGCCGATCGTAGACGATACGCACTGACTCGGCGTGGCCGGTGCGACCAGTGCCTACCTGCTCGTATTGCGCGGTGTCCTTGGCGCCGCCGGCGTAGCCGGAAACGGCGCTCGCCACGCCGTCGACATGTTGGAACACACCTTGCACTCCCCAGAAGCAGCCGCCCGCCACGACGACGGTCTCGGTCGTCGCCTCTTTCGCGGACTCGTCCTGCGCCGGTGGCGGCACCAACCGCGGCGTGCCTTCGGCCTTGACCAGGGGCGCGGCAGCCCACCAGGCCAGGGCTCCAAGCGTGACGATCGCGGCGATGGTGCGGAGCGTGCGCATGGTCAGGATCCTTCAGCTGTGAATGCTGGCGGCACCTCGGGCTTGCGCCAGCGGAAGCGCAGCTCCGAGACGCCGGTGCTGATCACGTAGAATACTGGCGTAAAGGCGAGGCCAAAGTAAGTCACCCCCAGCATGCCGAAGAACACCGCGGTGCCCAGCGACTGGCGCATTTCGGCGCCGGCGCCGAAGCTGATCACCAGCGGCACAACGCCCAGGATGAAGGCGAGCGAGGTCATGAGGATGGGGCGCAGCCGCGTGCGCGCGACGCTGACCGGGGCGTCGTAGCGGTTCATGCCGGCCTCGTGGGCCTGCTTGGCGAACTGGACGATCAGGATGGCGTTCTTGGCCGCGAGCCCCACCACGCGCTGATCTAGTACACGAACGCTCTTTCGGGATGACATGAGCGCTGCGCTCGGGATGACACCAACCGGTCAGCGCTCTGCTTGATCGCAGTCCCCCGACGCGGGACAGTGCGGCGATGAAAATGGGCGTTCTGCAGTTCTTCAGCTGGCCCGGGCGGCACGGGCCGCTCGAAGAGGTCTATAGCCGCGCGCTCGAGCGCATCGAGATCATGGATCGCGGCGGCTTCGACGCGGTGTGGCTGGCCGAGCATCATTTCACGACATTCAGCGTCTGCCCGTCGGTCCACATGCTGGGCGTGCTGGCGGCGGCGCGCACCAAGCGGCTGCGCATAGGCACGGCAGTGTCGCTCGCCGCACTCTATCATCCGCTGCGGCTTGCGGAGGAAGTGGCGCTGCTCGACATGCTGTCGGGTGGCCGCGTCAACTGGGGCGCCGGCCGCGGCTTCGCACCATTGGAGTTCAATGCGTTCGGCGTGCCGGTCGAGGAAAGCGCCGAGCGGTTTCGCGAGGCCGTCGAGATCGTGCTCGGCGCCTGGACCAAGGAGCGGCTGACGTACAAGGGGGCGCACTTCGGTTTCGACGGCATCGAAGTGCTGCCCAAGCCCTTGCAGCGGCCGCATCCGCCGACCTGGATGGCGGCGACCTCGGAGGGGGCGATCGACTGGGCGGCGAGCCGCGGCTTTTCGATCCTGATGGACCCGCACTGCTCGATGAAGGAGCTCGGCGACAAGCGCCGGCGCTACGCGCAGAAGCTCGGCGAATCGGGCTATTCGGACAAGGGTCGCGACATCCCCATGGCACGTCTGTTGGCCCTGGCGCCCACCATGAGCGAGGCCGAGGAGGTCGC
>JAFAKN010000212.1 GCA_019235415.1 Alphaproteobacteria bacterium | reverse complement strand
GCGTACCACCAGGCCTCGGGCAGGAACTCGCGCGATTCGGCGATCATGCGGCCCCACTCCGGCGTCGGCGGCGGCGCGCCCAGCCCGAGGAAGCCCAGCGCCGCTGCGGTGAGGATGGTGCCGCCCATGCCGATCGAGGTGCGCACGATGACGGCCGAGGCGATGTTGGGCAACACGTGCAGGGTCATGATGCGCAGCGGCGAGGCGCCGAGCGCGATCGCCGATTCGATGAACACCTCGTTCTTGAGCGAGCGGGTCTCGGCGAACACCAGCCGAGCCCAGAACGGCCAGTAGGTGATGCTGAGCGCCAGGATCACGTTCTCGATCGAGGGGCCGAGCGTCTGGGCGATGGCGATGGCCAGCACGATCTGCGGCACCGCCAGGAAGATGTCGGAGATGCGCATCAAGAGATTGCTGGGCCAGCCTCCGTAGTAGCCGGCCCAAAGGCCGATCGGCACGCCGATGACTACCGCCGAGCCCACGGCAACGACGGCGATGGTGATGGTGATGCGGGCACCGAACAGGATGCGGCTCAGCACGTCGCTGCCCATGCGGTCGGTGCCGAGCCAGTTCACCGCATCCGGCGCACGCAGGCGGTTGGCGGTATGGAAGGTCGAGACGTCGGCGGGGAACGGCGACAGGATCGGCGCGAACACCGCCGCGACGACCAGCACCAGCAGCAGGACCATGCCGAGGGTCGCGGCGCGGTCGCGCGTGAAGCGGTTGAGCTCGCGCTGCCATCCCCTCATCGCGATCCCCGCGGGTCGATGAACGAATGGACGATGTCGACCAGGAGGTTGACGACGACGATCAGCGCGCCGATCCAGATGGTGAAGGCGATGATCGCCTTGTGGTCGGACTGCAGGATCGACTGCACCGCGTAGGTGCCGATCCCCGGCCAGTCGAACACCGTCTCGACGACCACGGCATTGGTTACCAGCACGCCGAAGATCAGGCCGATCTGGGTCACCGTCGAGATCAGCGCATTGCGCAGCACGTATTTCCACACGATCAGGCCGGGCGGCAGGCCCATGGCGCGCTGGTAGAGCACATGGTTGCTGTTGATGACGTCGAGCACGCCGGCGCGCGTGAAGCGCACGATGGTCGCGGCGGCCGGCAGCGCCAGGGTCAGCGCCGGCAAGGCGATGTGCGACATCGCGCTGCGCAGCGAGTCCATGTCCCAATCGAGCAGCGAATCGATGATCAAGAACCCGGTTACCGGCGTCGGGCCGAAGCCGTCGATGCGGCCATTGAGCGGCGCGGTGCCGAGCTTCATGGAGAACAGGAACTGCAGCAGCATGGCGAGCCAGAAGGCGGCCATCGCCAGCCCCGCGACGCTCAGCACCCGTACCGCCTGGTCCCACCACGAATTGCGCCGCAGCGCCGACATCACGCCGAGCGGAATGCCGAGCGCGATCGCGAGCGTGATGGCGACCAGGGCGAGCTCCAAGGTGGCCGGCAGGCGCTCGGCCAGGTCCTCCCAGATCGGCCGTTGGCTGAAGATGCTGGTGCCGAAGTTGCCGCTGAGCACGTCGCGGAAGTGGCGCCCGAGCTGCACCCAGAGCGGCTGGTCGTAGCCGAGCTTGACCCGCATCGCCTCGATCTGCTGCGGCGTGGCGTTCTCGCCCAAAAGCACGCGCACCGGATCGGTCGGGATCACGTTGGAGATCAGGAACACGATGGCCACGAGCCCGGCCAGCGTGGGCACGAACCACGCGAGGCGCGAAACGATCATCTCCAGGCGGCGCATGCGGGGGGCCTCATTCTCATTGGAGCGCGGACCTCCTGGTCCGCATCGTGATTCATGAGCGGGCCAGGAGGTCCGCGCTCCACTGAGGAATTCTACTTATAATACGCCCAGCGCATGTCCTGGCCGCTGCCGATCGGGCTGAAGCGGATGCCGCCGACGTTGGCGGCGTAGGGTCCGTACCAGCGCGTGTTGTAGACATAGATGCCCATTGCCTGGTCGACCGCCTTGGCGTCCGCCTTCTCGTAGAGCGCGCGGCGCTTGTCCTGGTCGGAGATCGCCAGCGCCTCGTCGATCCACTGGTCCATCTCGGGATCGTTGATGTACGAGGTGTTGCGCGTGCCGATGTAGCGCGAGCCGTACATCTCGCCGACCCAGTTGTTGGGATCGACGTAGTAGGTGCTCTTCCACAGCGGCACCATGTCGTAGTTCTTCTCGCGATCCTGCATGCGGCTCTGGATGACCGGCCAGGGCGCCGATTCGATCTTGATGTCGATGCCGATCTTGGCGGCGCCGTTCTGCAACAGGGTCGCCGCCTGCTCGGTCTCGCTGAAGCCGGCCAAGGTGCCGATGGTGATCGGCCGGATCGGCGCCTTGACCTGGGCGAGCTCGGCCTTGGCCTTCTCGAGGTCGTAGGTGTAGGCCTTGAGATCCTGGGGCACGCCCCACAGGTTGTTGGGATTCGGCCCCGCATTGCGCACGACGGCGCCCTTCAGGATGTCCTTGATGAAGCCGTCATAGTCGAAGGCGTAGGCCAGCGCGCGGCGGAAGTGCACGTCGTCGAGCGGCGCGCGGCCGTTGTGGATGTTGAAGTAGAAGACGCGCATCGATTCCTGCTCGAGGATCTGCACGTTGGGCGCCTGCTTCAGCCGCAGGATCTGGTCGTAGGGCAAATAGCCGTCGGTGCCCTGGATGTCGCCCTTGATCAGCGCCTGCACCCGCGTGTTGGTCTCGAGCACGGTGCGGAACTCGATCTCGTCGAACACCTTCTTGTCCTCCTCCCAGCCGGCGAAGTGCTCCTTGAAGCGCTCGCCGACGAAGCCGATCGCCGGATCGTAGCGCTTGAGCTTGTAGGAGCCGGTGCTGGCCACATTCTTGGCCAGCCACGCCTGACCCCAGTCGCCGTCCTTCTCGTTCTTCTTCACCAGCTTGGAATTGACCACCAGGATCTCCGGCACGGTGGCGAGGAAGATGGCCGACGGCGCCTTCAAGGTGAACACGATGGTGTACTTGTCGGGCGCTTTGGTGCTGCCCGGATCGATGATCGGCAGGAACAACGACGAAGCGCCCTTCTTGGTCGCAAGCATGCGCTCGATGCTGT
>JAFAKN010000175.1 GCA_019235415.1 Alphaproteobacteria bacterium | reverse complement strand
CGATTTAGGGGTGTGCGCCCGGCAGGGGCAAGGGGAGCATTTTCGATCATGGCCATGTCGAACGGCGCTCAGTGCGAGCACGCCGGAGTGAACCGCTGGGTGCAGCTGGCGGCGGGCGTGGTCTGCATGGTGATGATCGCCAACCTGCAATATGGCTGGACGCTGTTCGTGCATCCGATACGCGTGGCACACGGCTGGGATCGCTCCGCCATCCAGGTCGCCTTCACCATCTTCGTGCTGTGCGAGACCTGGCTCATTCCCTTCGAGGGCTGGATCGTCGATCGCTTCGGCCCGCGGCTCGTGGTCGTGTTCGGCGGTGTTCTGGTAGGCCTCGGCTGGGCCGTGAACTCGATCGCAGATTCGCTGCTGGTTCTGTATCTCGGCGCGGCGCTCGGCGGCAGCGGCGCCGGCGCCGTGTTCGGCACGACCATCGGCAACGCGTTGAAATGGTTTCCCGAGCGGCGCGGGCTTGCCACCGGGCTCACCGTCGCGGGCTACGGCATGGGCTCGGCTTTCACCATCATTCCCATCCAGCACGTGATCAGCACCGCGGGCTACCAGTCGGCGTTCCTGTGGTTCGGCATCGGCCAGGGCATCGTGGTCTGTCTGGCGGCATTGCTGCTGAGCGCGCCGCGGGGCTTGCGCCTCGCTCCCGCCGCGCAGGCCAAGCGGGCGGCGCGAAACTATGCGCCGTTGCAAGTGCTGCGCTCGCCGGTCTTCGCCGTGATGTACGTGATGTTCGTGCTGGTGAGCGCGGGCGGCCTCACCTTCACCGCGCAGCTCGGCCCGATTGCTCGCGACCTCGAGATCTCCGACACGCCGGTCAGCCTGTTCGGCATCACGCTCCCGGCATTGACCTTCGCCCTGTCGCTCGATCGGGTCACCAACGGCATCACGCGGCCGTTTTGCGGCTGGCTGTCCGACCACATCGGCCGCGAGCTGACGATGTTCATCGCCTTCGGCTTGGAGGCGATCGGCATCTGGGCGCTGGGCCACTGGGGGCACGATCCCGTGCTGTTCGTCCTGCTGGGCGGCGTGGTGTTCTTCGCCTGGGGGGAGATCGCCAGCATCTTTCCGGCCACCTGCACCGACTATTTCGGTCCGGCCTACGCCACCGCGAACGTCGGCCTGCTGTACAGCGGCAAAGGCGTGGCATCGCTGCTGGTGCCGCTGGCCAGCATGCTGGCGGACGCCAACGGCCACTGGCAAGCGGTGTTCCTGATCGCCGCCGCTATGAACGCCGTCGCCGCCATCCTGGCCATCGCCGTGCTGCGTCCGCTCAGCGTGGCGCATGGGCTGTCGACGCCGGCGCAGGCATAAGCCTTGGGGCGCGGACCTCCTGGTCCGCTCATGCGATGTGAGGCGGACCAGGAGGTCCGCACCCCAACCTGATCCGCACGGCGAACGCGAGGGCGGCTGCCTGCGGCCTGAATGACCGTTCACATGGCGCCGGTTTTCCGCCACAGTGCAGCGCAGCACGTAGGGAGAAAACGCATGGATTTCGAATATTCCGACCGCACCAAGGCGCTGCTGGAGAAGCTCAACAAGTTCATGGACGAGGTCATCTACCCGGCCGAGCCCGTGTACGAGGAGCAGCTCAACAGCGCCAAGGACCGCTGGCAGCTCCCGCCGGTCCTGGAGGAGTGCAAGGCGGAGGCCAAGAAGCGCGGCTTGTGGAACATGTTCCTCCCTGCCGACCGCGACAGCGGCGACACCCATGGCACGATGGGCCTCTCCAACCTGGAATATGCGCCGATCTGCGAACTGCTGGGCCGCTCCTCGATCGCTTCCGAGTCGACCAACTGCTCGGCGCCCGACACCGGCAACATGGAGGTGTTCGCTCGCTACGGCTCCAAGGAGCAGAAGGACAAGTGGCTGAAGCCGCTGCTCAACGGCGAGATCCGTTCGGCCTACGCGATGACCGAGCCAGGCGTGGCCTCGTCCGACGCCAAGAACATCAGCACCCGCGCCGAGCTGGTCGGCGACGAATGGGTGATCAACGGCGAGAAGTACTACATCTCCTGCGCCGGCGATCCGCGCTGCAAGGTGCTGATCACGATGGTGAAAACCAGCCCCGACG
>JAFAKN010000135.1 GCA_019235415.1 Alphaproteobacteria bacterium | reverse complement strand
CCGCGCGGCTTCTCCTTCTTGAGCTTCTCGCGACGCGGCCGCTTGGCGGCCTCCTCGGCCTGCTCGGCGATCAGCTCGCGCTGGGCCTCGACGTCCTCGGCGATGCGGCTCGCCTTGCCGCGCAGGTCGCGCAGGTAATAGAGCTTGGCGCGGCGCACGATGCCCTTGCGCACCACCTCGATCTCCCAGATCGCCGGGCTGTACAGCGGGAAGACGCGCTCGACGCCTTCGCCGAAGCTGATCTTGCGCACCGTGAACGAGGAGTTCACGCCGGCATTCTTGCGGCCGATGCACAGGCCCTCGTAGACCTGGAGGCGCTCGCGGCTGCCTTCTTGCACCTTGACGTGCACGCGCACCGTGTCGCCCGGTTCGAAACGCGGCACCGGCCGCTCGGCCTGCACCTTGTCCATCGTGGCCTGGGCCAGCGTGTCGAGAATGTTCATCGCACTTGTCCTTTCGTCACTTCTCGTCGTTCCTCGTCGCCTGCTGGCGCCGTTCCCAGAGGTCTGGCCGGCGCCGCCGCGTGATCTCTTCCCGCTGCTTCCTCCGCCATTCGGCCACCTTGCCGTGGTGCCCCGAGACCAGAACCTCCGGCACGCGCCGCTCGATTCCGTCGGGGCCGGTCCACGCCGCCGGCCGGGTGTAATGCGAGTACTCCAGCAATCCGTCCTCGAAACTCTCCTCTTGCGCCGATTGCGGCTCGCCCATCACCCCGGGCAATAGCCGCACGCAGCAATCCATCACCGCCATGGCCGCGATCTCGCCGCCCGAGAGCACGAAATCGCCGATCGAAACCTCCTCCAACCCATGGGCTTCGATGACACGCTCGTCGACGCCCTCGAACCGTCCGCATACCATCAGCACGCCCGGCCCTGCCGCCAGCTGCCGCGCCCGCGCCTGGCTGAACGGCGCACCACGCGGCGACATCAGGAGCTTCGCCACTTCCGGTTCTGCCATCGCCTGGATCGCGGCCGACAGCACGTCGGGCTTCATCACCATGCCGGCACCGCCGCCGAACGGGGCGTCGTCCACCGTGCCATGGCGATCCTTGGCGAACCGCCTTATGTCGACCGCCTGCAGCGACCAGACGCCTTCCTTCAACGCCTTGCCGGCCAGGCTCTCGCCCAGCGGGCCCGGAAACATCTCCGGGAAGAGAGTCAGCGCTGTGGCGCGCCACACGTTGCTATCACGCCTCCTTCTCGTTGCCGCCGGGCAGCACGCCCGACGGCGGATCGACCAACACCTTGCCGCCCGCGACATCGACCTCGGGCACCGCCTCGTCGTTGAAGGGCAGCATCACCGACCCGCGCGATGCCTGGCCCCCCGACACTTCCATCGTCGTCCCGGCACCGAAATCGTGGAAGGCGACCACCTTTCCCCAATCCCGGCCATCCCGGCCGACCGCGGCAAGACCGACCAGGTCCGCCTCGTACCACTCCCGCTCGCTCGTCTTCGGCAAGGCGCTGCGCTCCACGTAAAGACGCAGTCCGCGCAACGCCTCGGCGGCCGTTCGATCGGCAACTCCCTCGATGCGGGCCAGCACCGCGCCCTTCACCGCGCTCAGTGCCTCCACCCGGTACGTCTTCCGCAGCCCCTCGTCCGACAAGAGGCCGTAGCTGCCGATCGCCATCGGGTCCTCGGTGAAGCTGCGGATCCGCACCAGGCCCCGCACGCCGTGCGGCGCCGCGACGACGCCGAGCAGGATACGGTCGCTGGTCACTTAACGTCGGGCTAGCTTGCTGCGGCTTCCTCCTTTCCTTCACCGGCCGCCGCGGCGGCGGCCTTCATGCGCTCTTGCGCCTTGGCCTTGGGCTGCGGCTTCTTGGTCTGCTCGCGCCGCTCGCGCGGCTTCATCAGCTCGGCTTCGGCGAGAAACTTGGCGACGCGGTCCGACGGCTGGGCGCCTGCCTGCAACCAATGCGCAATGCGCTCCTTGTCGAGCGTGATGCGCTGGGCGTGCTCGCGCGGCAGCAGCGGATTGTAGGTGCCGAGCTTCTCGATGAAGCGGCCATCGCGCGGGCTGCGCGAATCGGCGAGCACGATGTGGAAGAACGGCCGCTTCTTGGCGCCGTGGCGAGACATGCGGATCGCTAGCATTCTTTCTCCTTAAAAGACTTCAGCGCGGGAAGCCGGGCGGCATCATGCCGCCGAGGTTGCGCATAAGACCCTTCTCTCCGAGTTTGTTGACGCGTTTCATCATTTTCAGCATGTCGGCATGCTGCTTCAGCAGCTTGTTGACGTCCTGGACCGCCACGCCCGATCCCTTGGCGATGCGCTTCTTGCGCGAGGCGTGGATGAGGTCCGGGTTGCGCCGCTCGCGCGGCGTCATCGAAAGGATGATCGCCTCCTGGCGCTTGAGCTGCTTTTCGTCGACCTTGGCCTTGGACATCGCGGCCTTGGCCTGCATGGCGCCCGGCAGCATGCCCATCAGGCCCTGCAGGCCGCCCATTTTCTTGAGCTGCCGCAGCTGGCTCAAAAGGTCGTCCATGTCGAACTGGCCCTTGCGGACCTTGGCCGCGAGCTTCTCGGCGTCTTCCTTCTCGATGGTCTCGGCGGCGCGCTCGACCAGTGAGACGATGTCGCCCATGCCGAGGATGCGGCTGGCGATGCGGTCGGGATGGAACGGCTCCAGCGCATCGAACTTCTCGCCGACGCCGATCAGCTTGACGGGCCGGCCGGTCACGGCGCGCATCGAGAGCGCCGCGCCGCCGCGCGCATCGCCGTCGACGCGGGTCAGCACGATGCCGGTGACGCCGAGCCGCTCGTTGAACGCCTTGGCGACGTTGACGGCGTCCTGGCCGGTCATGGCGTCGGCGACCAGGAGGGTTTCCTTCGGCTTGGCGAGGTCGCTGATGTCGGCGACCTCCTTCATCAGCTCCTCGTCGATGGCGAGCCGGCCCGCCGTGTCGAGGATCAGCACGTCGAAGCCTTCGCGCCGCGCCGTCTCCACCGCGCGTCGCGTGATGGCGAGCGGCATCTCGAGCGGCACGATGGGCAAGGTCGGCACGCTGGTCTGCTCGCCCAGCACCTTGAGCTGATGCTGTGCGGCGGGACGGCGGGTGTCGAGCGAGGCCATCAGCACCCGACGCCTGGTGCCGAACGTGCCGCCGAACATCTCGGCCGCCATCCCCTGCGGGCCTTGCGTGAGGCGATAGCCGATCTTGGCGCTGGTCGTGGTCTTGCCCGAGCCCTGCAGGCCGACCATCAGGATCACGACCGGCGGCACGGCATTGAGGTCGAGGTCGGAGACGGTGCCGCCCAGCATCTCGACCAGGTGATCGTGCACGATCTTGATCACCATCTGGCCGGGCGTGACCGAGCGGATCACGTCGGCGCCGATCGCCTTGGGCCGCACCTCGTCGACGAACTGGCGCACCACCGGCAGGGCCACGTCGGCCTCGAGCAGCGCGGTGCGCACCTCGCGCAAGGCGGTTTCGACGTCGGCTTCGGTGAGCGCACCGCGCCCGCGCAGCCGGTCGAACACGTCGCCCAGACGTGTGCTCAGACCTTCGAACATGACACTCCTACAGCGCCCAAACACGTATCGCGCCGATGCGCGAACCTTCGCGGATCAGCGGAGCTCCCCAAAGGGGGAACTTTAAATCGGCACGACCGATTGAGCCGGCGGGGTATAAAGCCTGCCGGTCGCGAAGTCAAAGGTTTGCCGGTGGACCCCAACGTCTTGATGGAAAACGACAATTACCGCATCCGCTGGTGGTCGCTGGCGCTTTTTGCGGTCCTCTTGCCGGCCCTGCTGGCGCCGGCGGTATGGTTGGTGGGCTCGCACGGCATGCTGCCCATGCTTGCGGCCTTTTTTGGCGCGGCCCTTCTTGCGTTGGCGATCGCCCTTTTTCCTCTGGGCCTGGGGGCTGTCCGTGCGCTCGGGTTTCGCGCCGTCGGCTGGCGGCCGATCGTGCTCGGAACAGTGGTCGCACTCGTGATCTCGATCGCGGTCACCCAGCTCGGCATCGAGCCGCAAGGCATCAAGCAGGCCATGGAGATCGCGCGCGAGCCGCCGATGTTCGCGGCCAGCCTGCTGTTGATGGGGGTGCTGGCGCCGCTGGTCGAGGAGATGGTGTTCCGCGGCCTGCTCTATGGCTGGCTGGCCGGCCTGTGGGGCACGACGGCCGCCTGGCTGATAAGCTCGCTGTGCTTTGCCGCTGCGCACGTCGAGCTCGCGCACGTGCTCCTGGTGTTTCCGCTCGGCCTGTGGCTGGGCTGGCTCCGCAAGCGCACCGATTCGCTGTGGCCATCGCTGGTGGCGCACATGGTGAACAATGGGCTCGCCGTTGCGGCGGCGGGCCTGCTCGACGTCGGAGGGCACTGATGACCAGACCCGAGATCCTGGGCTCGTTGCGGTCGACCTACACCCGCGCCGTCTGCATGTTGTGCGAGGAGAAGGGCATCGATTACCAGCTGACCGAGACGCCGCTCAATGCGCCGGCGCTGTACGCCGTTCATCCGCTCGGCCGAATGCCGGTGCTGCGGCATGGCGACGTGGAGCTGTTCGAATCGAAGGCGATCGCGACCTATCTCGATCTCAGCTTCCCCGGCCCCCGGTTCATTCCATCCGAGGCGCGCCTGGCGGGCCTTACCGAGCAATGGGTGTCGCTGGTCAATACGCTGGTCGATCGCACTTTCATCCGGACCTACCTGTTCGCCTACGTCGTGCCGATGCTGACCGGCGGCAAGCCCGATCGGCAGGCGATCGACGCCGTGTTGCCGGCCGTGCGCGAGCAGGTCGCGATCCTGGACAAGGCGGTTGCCGCGACGGGATGCCTGGTCGGCGAGCAGCTCACTTTCGCCGACATCAACCTGTTACCCATCCTGCACCGCGTCCAGCAAGCGCCGGAAGGCGCCGTGGTCGTGAAGGAAGCCGGCAATCTCGCGCGCTACTACGAGAAGCATTCCGCGCGGCCGAGCTTCAAGCGGACCGATCCGCCACCCGGTCCGCCGGCGCGGTACAGGGCGGCTTGAGAGTCAACTCAATCCGTCATCCCGACCGGAGCCGAGCGAAGCGAGGCGTAGCGGAGGGACCTTTTTGGGTAGCGCCAAAAACCTGAAAGGTCCCTCCACTACGCGCTTCGCGCTCCGGTCGGGATGACGGAGATTAAGAGTCATCCCGCTCGTACGCCGCGAGCTTGCGGTCGACGAAGTCGAGCCGGTCCTGGCCCCAGAAGATCTCGCCGTCGATCACGAACGAGGGCGCGCCGAACACGCCCTGGTCGATGGCGTGCTTGGTGTAGGCGTCGCGCTTGGCAGCGATCTCAGACGCTTCGCTCGCCTTCACGACGGCCTCGGCGTCGAAGCCGCAGCTTGCGATGAGCGCGCGCAGTGTCGCCGGGTCGCCGGTGTTCTTCTCGTCGACCCAAAGTGCGTGCAGGACGGCGTGTGCAAGCTTGACGGCGTCGGCCATGCGGCCTTGCTCGCGCAGGGCCGTCACGCACCTGGCGGCAGAGAGCTCGTTGGCGGGGAAGAACTTCGGTTCGAGCGTTAGCGGAATGCCCAGCTGCTGCTTCCAGCGCTTCAGCTCCATCATGCGGTAGGCCTGCCGCTGCGGTGCGCGCTTGGGCAGGGGCAGGCCGCCCGACACGGCGAACACCGAGCCGAAATCGACCGGCCAGATCGTCACGTCGGCGCCGTGCTTTGCCGCGATCGCTTCGAAGCGCTTGGATGCGAGGTAGGTCCAGGGCGAGTTCAACGAAACGTAATAGTCGACGTGCTTGGGCATCGGCATCCTCCGTGAGCCCGCGACTGTGGCGCAATGGCAGGCGACAGCAAAGTCCGGATCGGCCATCCTGACCGGGTGACGGAACGAGCCATCGCGATCACCGGCGGCGATGCCGGCTATTTCGAGCTGATGAAGGATTGCATCGCCTCGCTGCGCGCCACGCCTGAGGGACGAGGATTGGCGTTGGGGGTGCTGGATTGCGGGCTTACGGCAGAACAACGGCAATGGTGCACGGCGCGAGGCGCGGAGCTCGCCGAAGCGCACTGGGACTTCGACTTTCCTTCCCGCGACAACCTGCCCGATGGCTACAAGGCGTTGACGGCCCGGCCGTTCCTGCCGCGCTACTTCCCCGGCTTCGACCTCTACTTCTGGATCGACGGCGATTGCTGGGTGCAGCAGGGCGACGCCGTCACGCTGCTCCTGAGGGCCGCCCGTAGCGGTGCGCTGGCGGCCGCGCCGGAGATCCACCGGTCGATGCGCCAATACCGTCATGCGTGGGGCGAGTATGTTGGCGTGTGCGGCACCGCTTACGAGGCCTGCTTCGACAAGGCGACCGCCGAGCGACTGATCCGCTATCCCATGATCAACGCCGGCGTATTTGCGCTGCGCGCCGATGCGCCGCACTGGGCGGGCTGGGCCGAGGTGTTCGGCGAGACTTTGCAGCGCTCGACCGATCTCGCCGACCAGCTGGCGCTCAACGTCTTGATCTATGATCGCGGCTTCCCCCACGAACCCCTGCCCGCCCGCTGCAACTGGCCGATCCATCACGCCACGCCGGCGTGGGATGCCGAGCGCGACCTGTTCGTCGAGCCCGCGATGCCCTACGAACCGATCGGCATCCTGCACATGACGATCTACACCAAGCATCTTGCCGCGATCGACGTGCGCGAGCTGGGTGGGGCGCGGGCTGGGGAGGTCCGCCTGCGCTCGTTGCGCTGGCCGGGGCGAACCGCCATATAGCGCGCGATGGCTGCAATGCCCCGTCTCAAGCTGCCCTTTCTCAAGATGCACGGGCTGGGCAACGACTTCGTCGTGCTCGATGCCCGCGATCGCGCGCTTGCGCTCACGCCCGAGCGGCGGCGCGCCATCGCCGACCGGCGCTTGGGCGTGGGCTGCGATCAGCTGATCGTGCTTGAGCCGCCGACCGAGCGCGGCGCCGACGTTTTCATGCGCATCTACAATCCCGATGGCGGCGAGGCGGGCGCCTGCGGCAATGCCACGCGCTGCGTCGCGTCGGTGCTGATGGACGAGCGCCGGACCGAGCACGTCACCGTCCAGACCGTCGCCGGCCTGCTCGATTCCCAGAAGGCCGGGCTCGGCAGCAACGGTCTGCCGATCGTGGCGGTCGACATGGGGCCGGCGCGGCTGGACTGGCGCGACATCCCGGTGCGTGAGCCGTGCGACACCAATCATATGCCGATCGCGCTCGGCCCTTTGAGTGATGCCGTCGGCACCAACATGGGCAATCCGCACGCCACCTTCTTCGTCGACGACGTCGAGGCGATTGCGCTCGCCGAGCTCGGGCCGAAGCTCGAGCGTGACCGATTCTTTCCCGAGCGCGCCAACATCGGCGTTGCCCAACTGATTGGACAGGGCAGGCTGCGCCTGCGCGTCTGGGAGCGCGGCGCGGGGCTGACGCTCGCTTGCGGATCGGGCGCCTGCGCCGCCGTCGTGGCTGCCAATCGACGCGGTCTGGTGCAGCGCCGGGCCGACGTGACGCTCGACGGTGGCACGCTCGCGATCGAATGGCTGCGCGATGGGCACGTTCTGATGGCAGGCGGCGTGGCGCTCGCCTTCAAGGGCGAGCTCGACGGCTCGCTGCTTTCGTGAGGTGGTGCGGTGAGCGAGACGCCTAAGGCCGAAGAAGGCAAAGTCGAAAAGGAAGCCCCGAAGAAGGGCTGGCTGTCGCGGTGGCGCTCGAGGGGTGGCTCGGCAAGCGAGTCGACCGAGCCCGAGCCGACTAGTCACACCCTCGAGCCGCAAACCCTCGAGCCGCAGGAGGCCGAAGCCAAGCCCGAAGAGAGGGAAGCAGAGAAGAAGGGTTGGCTCTCCCGACTGCGCGGCGGTGGTTCGGTGAGCGAGACGATAGAACCCGAACCGGCGAGCGAGACGCTCGAGCCGCAAACGTTCGAGCCGCAAAGCCTCGAGCCCCTAGGGGCCGAAGCCAAGCCCGAAGAGAGCGAAGCCGAAAAGGAAGCCGAGAAGAAGGGCTGGTTCGCGCGCCTGCGCGGCGGCGGCTCGGCGAGCGACACGCCTAAGCCCGAAGAGAGCCGGCGAGAAGAGAGCCAACCCGAAGCGAGCGAAGAGGTCGGGAACGACGTCGAGCAGGAACAGGAAGTCGAGAGGAAGGGTTGGTTTGCGCGGCTGCGCTCGGGGCTCGCCAAGTCGACCAAGCGCGTCACCGAGAGCATCACCAGTCTCTTCACCAAGAAGAAGCTCGACCAGCAGACCCTGGACGATCTTGAGGATGCGCTGATCCAGGCCGACCTCGGCGTCAGCGTGGCGGCGCGCCTGGTCGGCAAGCTCGGCAAGGAGCGTTTCGGCAAGGAGGTGACCGAGGAGGAAGTGCGGGCCGCCTTCGCCGACGACATCGCCGAGATCCTGCAGCCGGTCGCCGTCCCGCTCGCCATCGACGCTGCGCGCAAGCCGCACGTGGTGCTGGTGGTGGGGGTGAACGGCAGCGGCAAGACCACGACCATCGCCAAGCTCGCCAACCTCTATCGCCGTGAAGGCCGTACAGTGATGCTGGCGGCCGGCGATACGTTCCGCGCCGCCGCCGTCGAGCAGCTCAAGGTGTGGGGTGACCGCGCCGGGGTCCCCGTGATCTCCAAGCCGACCGGCGCCGATGCCGCGGGGCTGGCCTACGACGCGCTGGAGCGCGCGCGCGCCGAGAACTACGACGTGCTGCTGATCGATACCGCGGGCAGGCTGCACAACAAGACCAACCTGATGGACGAGCTTGCCAAGATCGTGCGCGTGATCAGGAAGCTCGACCCCGACGCACCGCACTCCTGCCTGCTGGTGCTCGACGCCACGACCGGCCAGAACGCGCATGCCCAGGTCGAGACCTTCAAGGCGTTGTCGCCGATCGACGCGCTGGTCGTCACCAAGCTCGACGGCAGCGCCAAGGGCGGCGTCCTGGTCGCGCTGGCCGAGAAGTTCCAGCTGCCCGTCGTCGCGGTCGGTGTCGGCGAAGGCATCGACGACCTGCGGCCGTTCGAGGCGCGGGTTTTTGCGCGCGGTTTGATGGGTTTGCCTTCATGAGCGGAATTGGCATGAGCGGAATTGGCATGAGCGGAATTGGCATGAGTGAATTGGCATGAGCCAGGAGGTGCGCCAGGAGCATGGCCTGCGCCGCCTCTATGCGACGGCGCTCGAGCTCGGTCCGCTGCTGTTGTTCTTCGTGGCCAACAGCCGGTGGGGGATCTTCGTCGGCACGGGCGTGTTCATCGTGGCGACGGCGATCGCGCTGCCCTGCTATCGCTGGCTGGAGAAGCGCTGGCCGGTCATGCCGCTGGTCGGCGGCTTCTTCGTGCTGGTGTTCGGCGGGCTGACCATCTGGCTGAAGGACGACACGTTCATCAAGCTCAAGCCGACCGTCGTGAACTGTCTGTTCGGCTTCATCCTGGGCGGCGGGCTGCTGCTCTTTCGCCGCCCGCTCCTCAAGCCGATCTTCGGCACCGCGTTCTCGCTGACCGACGAAGGTTGGCGCAAGCTCACGGTGCGCTGGGCGCTGTTCTTCTTCGTGCTGGCTGCCGTCAACGAAGTGATGTGGCGGAACTTTTCCAACGACACCTGGATCGCGAGCAAGGGGTTGCTGAGCTTCCCGCTGACCCTGGTCTTCGCCTTTCTGCAAATCCCGCTGCTGCGCCGCCACTGGGACGGGCCGGACAATCCGTTCGCGTGATGCGGGAGGATGCTTAATCCGTCATCCCGACCGAAGCGCGAAGTGCGAAGTGGAGGGACCTTTCATGTTTCTGGCTGAGCGAAGAGAGGTCCCTCCACTACGCCTCGCTTCGCTCGGCTTCGGTCGGGATGACGGGGGCTAGCTAAAGCAGCTGGGGTTGCAACGCGGCGGCTTCCTCCTGGAGGGCCACGAGGTATCTCTCGTCGAAGGACCCTCCCGATGAGTCCTCGACCCAGGCCGCGACGCACAGGGCGGCGATGGTCGCTCCGTCGTAGCGCCGCAAGGGCACGGCGACGGCGTGATAGCCGCGCCGCAGCTCCTGGGCGGTGAAGGCATAATCCTGGCGACGCACCTGCAGGACCTCCTTACGCAGGGCGAGCTTGTCGGTGACCGTGAAGGTGGTCATCACCTTGGGCTCGAGCCTGTCGAGCCAATTGTCGAGCGCCTTGTCGGGCAACTGGCTGAGCAGCGCGCGGCCTGCGGCGGTGTTGAAGGCCGGGCGGCGCAGGCCGATGGTCGGCGCCAGCACGTCGGGCCGGCCGTGCAGCGAATGGGCGATCATCATGATGTCGGAGCCATCGAGCACGGCGGCAAAGCACGACTGCTCGGTGCGCTCGCTGATCCGCTCGCAGGCCGGCTGGACGACGGTCGAGACCATGTTCGAGCCGAGATAGGCCGAGGCGAGCTCCATCACCCGCGGCGTGAGTCGGAACGTGCGGCCGTCGGTCTCGGCCATGCCGAGGCAGGTGAGCGTGTAGAGCGCGCGCCGCACGGTGGGCTTGGGCAGCTCCGTGGCGCGTGCCACGTCGCTCAGCGTGAGTGCGCGCTTCTCGCGACCGAAGGCGGCGATGACGCGCAGGCCGCGGGCAAACCCTTCCAGAAAGTCCGGGCCGTGGCCGCTTGCCAACCGCCTCTCCGCATCCTCCGCTCTCAGCCGTGCCATCTCTCGTCCCCGCCGTCAGGCCGCGATCGCCCAGGCGTGTCCGGCATCGACGCGCAACGTGACGCCATCGCCGATTGCGGCCGCACGGTTCGCCGGACATTCGACCGCGAGCTTCCCGGTTCCTGTTTCGACAACCAAGGTCCGGCGTGCACCGCGAAATGTGGCGGCCATGACCTTGCCTTGCCAGACCAGTTGGCCATTCTCGGCCGCTTGCTGCGCGGCCAAGGTGACATCCTCCGGCCGAACCACCACGACGACGGCACTGCCCGGCTCGAACGGTCGCGCCGCCCGGCACGCACCGCGTCCTTCGCTGCCTTCGATCTCCAGGACGTAGCCGTCGCCGTCGGCGCGACAGCTGCGCACCGAGGCTTCGATGAAGTTGGGCGTGCCGAAGAAGCTTGCGACGTCGCGGCTCGCCGGCCGCCGGTACACGGTCTCGGGCGGGCCATCCTGCAGCACGCGGCCCCGTTGCATGACGACGACGCGGTCGGACAAGGCCATCGCCTCCTCCTGATCGTGCGTGACGTAGAGCGTGGTGATGTCGAGACGTCGCTGCAGGGCGCGAAACTCCTCGCCCATCTGGGCACGCAGCCGAGCGTCGAGATTGCTGAGCGGCTCGTCGAGCAGCAGCACCTCCGGCTCGAACACCAGCGCGCGGGCAATCGCCACGCGCTGCTGCTGGCCCCCCGACAGCATCGGCGCGGGTCGGTCGGCAAAGCGCTCCATCTCGACCAACCTGAGGGCGGCGGCCACGCGCTCCCCGATCACCGACTTGGGCGCGCGACGCACGCTCAAGGGATAGGCCACATTGTCAAACACCGTCATGTGCGGCCAGATGGCGTACGACTGGAACACCATGCCGAGGTTGCGCTGGTCGGGCGGCACGAAAAGATTGGCCGGGGCGTCGCTCACGACCTTGCCGCCGATCGCGATGTGGCCTGAATCGTTGCGCTCCAGGCCGGCCACCATGCGCAAGGTCGTGGTCTTGCCGCAGCCCGATGGGCCGAGCAGGGTGACGAACTCGCCGTGGCCGACGGTGAGGTCGACGTCGTCGACGGCGGCAACCTCGCCGAAGCGCCGTCCGACCGATTGCAGCACCACGCTCGGCATGCGGCCCCGCTACTTGTAGATCTGCTTGGCCAGCTCGAGCATGGCGTCCTGGCGCTCCGGCACGGTCGTGCCCATCGCCTTGGTGGCGAGCAGCGGCCGCAGGTTGGGATCGACCTTCTCGACCACGCCGCCGACCACCGGGTTGTAGCCGGCATTGGCGAGCACCAGCTGCTGCTCGGGCTCGAGATAGAAGTTCATTAACAGCCGGGCGGCGTTGGGATGCGGCGCTTCCTTCAGCATCGCGAGGTCGAAGCGGACGTAAGGCCGTCCCTCGGCCGGCACGATCGGCTTGATCGGCAGGCCCTTCAGCTGGTTGTAGTCCTGCAGCGAGAACGGGATGTAGATCGGATACTCGCCGCGCGCCACCCGGCGCTCGCTGTTAGCGATGTCGCGCGAGAACACCGGCTTCTGGGCGGCGAGCTTCTCGTGGAACTCCTTGCCGAAGGCATCGTAGGTCACGACGAAGAACACCGCGCCGCCACCCAGCGCGCGATAGTCGTCGGACAGGATCTTGCCGGTCCAGCGCGGGTCTAAAATGTCCTTCCAGCTCTTTGGCTCGTCGTTGGGCTTCACCAGGTTGCGGTTGACCATCAGGGCGTAGCTGATCACCTCGGCCGGGATGCGCACCTCGTCGGCCTCGTAGGGCGGCACGATGTTCTTGGCATTGGGGATCGGGCCGTGCGGCTGCAGGTTGCCGTCGCGCATCATCAGCCAGGTCGTGGTGCTGCCGTTATGGTGCAGGTCGCCGACGAAGCGCCCGGCCGCCTGCTCGATGCGCACCCGCTCGCGCACCTCGCTGGCGCGGGCCTCCAGCATCTCGACGCGGATGCCGTACTTGTCCTCGAACGCCTTGACGACCGCCTTGTGGTAGGGCGAGCCGAGCGTCGCGGTGTAGATGACGAGCTTGCCTTCCTTCTTGGCGGCGTCGACGACCTGCTGCCATTCGCCGTTGGTCTGGGCATTCGCGTTCGTCGCCGCGGCCGAAGCCGCCAGGGTCACGAAGGTTCTTCTCAGCATCGCCCTACGCATCCTCTGCTACAGGGTCCGGATTCGCCGTTGCAGGAAGCGGAGCTGCAGCCAGCGGAACAGCAGCACCATCGCCAGCATCAGCAGGCCGACCACGCTCACTTCCTCGGGCTTTCCGCCCGACCACATCTTCAGCATCGTCACCGACAGGACCTCGGTGCCCGGCGCGTAGAGCAGGATCGAGGCGCTGAGCTCGCGCATGATGCCGAAGAAGATCAGCACCCAGCCGACGGCCAGTGCCGGCCAGGCCAGCGCCACCAGGATGCGCCACAGGGTCTGCCACCAGCCGGCGCCGTGCACCCGCGAGCACTCCTCGATGTCGGCGGCGATCTGCTGGTAGGCGGCCGAGGCCACGCGCACCGCGACCGGCGTGCCGAGCGCGAGGTAGGCCAGCAGCAGCGCCCACAGCGTGCCGTAGATCGGGATGGCGTGCGGCAGCGAGGCGAAGCCCCACAGGAAGCCGATGCCCAGCACCATGCCCGGCATCATCCACGGCAACCACGCCAGCAGGTCGATCAAGCGGCGCCCCGGCCACCGCGTCCGGGTCGTGACGTAGGCGACGATCGCGCCCAGCGCCATCGTCGCGGTCGCGCCCGACACGCCCAGCAACAAGGTGTTGCCGAACGACGTCCAGAAGTCGCGGTTCCGCCAGACACTGCGATAGTGGTCGAGGGTCAGCATATCGAGCTGATAGAAGCCGAAGAACTGGAAGAACGAGCTGAGCAGCAGCTGGCCGATCGGCAGGACCACCGTGGCGAGGAAGAAGGCGATGCAGATCGCGAAGGTGAGCCAGCGCAGCGCCCCCAGCCGCGTGACATTGGGGGCGTATCCCTTGCCGGTCACCGTCGCAAAGTTCTTGCCGCGAAGCATGCGGCTTTGCAGCACCAGGAGCACGAACATCAAGGCCATGGCGGCGAACCCCAGCGCCGTAGCGGATTGGTAGTCGGGCTGGGCGCGCTGGGTGATCGAGTTGTAGATGGTCGTGGTGATGACGTTGATGCCGACCGGCGTGCCGAAGAACACCGCCGATTCGAACGATTCCATGCCGCGGATGAAGCTCAGGATGAAGGCCGAGCTGGTGACCGGCAACATCAGCACGAAGGTGATGCGCCAGAAGGTCTGCCAGCGGCTGGCGCCCGACATGCGGCTCGATTCCTCCAGCGCAGGGTCCATGGCGCGGAAGGCATCGACGACGAACAGGAAGATGAACGGCGTCGAATACTGCATCATGTGCCAGATGACGCCGCCGTAGGAGTAGACGTCGATCAGCGTCCCGTCAGTGCCGCTCAGCCAGCGCCACGCCAAGTTGATGGTGCCGACCTGCGCGTTGCCCAGCATCGCCCACGCCGTCGCCGTCAGGATCGGCGGGATGAAGAACGGCAGGGTGATCAGCACTTCGAGGACGCCGCGTCCGGGCGTGTCGGTGCGGGCGATGATCCAGGCCAGCAGAACGGCGAGCGCCAGCGAGAGGATCGTCTTGATTAGCGAGAGGCCGACGGTGTTGGCCAGGACGATCAGCGTCTCGCTCGTGAGCAGCCCGGCGTAGCCATCGATGTTGAACGTGCCGGGAATGCCCGGCGGCGTCGAATGCAGGCTGCCGTAGAGCAGCATCGCCATCGGATAGACGGTCAGGAAGCCCAGCATCAGGACGAGCGCGGCAAGACCGATCGGACGCCCATAGCGGGCTACGCCGCTGGACCATGCAGTGGATCGCTGGGGCAAACCGGCAGCAACCCTGGTGGCAACCGTCACCTGTTCGCGCTCCTCCCGAGGACCGCGGCCAAGATGCCCGCGGTCCTACGGCGGCTGCCTCTCGCAGCCGTCCAGCCCAAAAGCCTATTCGGCGGCCATCGGCAGGCGCTGCAGCAGATCGAGCGGGCTTTTGGCCGTCTGCAGCTTCTGGGCGTAGGCGTCGAGCCAGTCGGTCTCGACCGGCGCCACGAAGGCACCACCGCGCGCGCGCCGGCAGAGGTCGGGATTGTCGACGCTCTCGGGTACCTTGCCGTGGTGCATCAGCTGCTGGGCCGCCTCCAGCGCGCGCTTGCGCGTGATGGCGATCATGCGGTCCGACGGCGCCAGATGCTCCAGCGAGCGGTCGACGATCTCGCCCATGCACTCGACCGCGGCCTGGTCCTGGCGGCCGATGCCCTGGATGCCGGTGTAGTTCACGTTCCTCTGCATGTCGCGGTCGATGAAGTAGTCGTTGTCGCGCCGCGCCACGAGACGATGGCGGCCGTACCAGTCGGTAGTATTTGGCAGGAACTGCATGTCAGGCGCCAGGCCTGGGATCCAGTCACCGTTCTTGAGCGTCTCGAGCGGCCGGGTCTTCTTCTTCCAGGCGAGGTTGTAGGTCATGGTGTGCGTGTCATCCATCGGCACGTTCAAGGTGCAGGCGATCTGGTCCTCGAACGAGCCGTTGGGCGTGAAGGTGATGAACGGCAACAGGAAGTGGGCGAAGCGGTAGTAGTACTGGCCCGGCTCGGCCGGCCGGTAGGCCGCGTACATAGTGCCCCACTCGGTCTCGGTCGCCTTATAGTCCGGTGCGCGGTCGCCGACTCCCCATTTGTGAATCGTGTCCGAAGAGACGTCCTCCATCTTCAGGCCGCCGACATGCAGGAAGCCGAAATGAGAGGTGTCGATGTCGCCCTCCAGCGACTGGAACCAATTGCATTCCCGCTGGTGGACGCGGGTGAAGCGCTCCTCCTCGGGCAGCATCAGGATCTCGATGGTGGGCAGCGGCGGCGCCGCCTGGCGCGGACCCATGTAGGTCCAGACCAGGCCGTTGCGCTCGATCACCTTGTAGGCCTTGGCCTTGACGCGTTGCTTGAAGTCCTGCGCCGGCGGCACGTTCGGCTGGTCGACGCAGTTGCCTTCGACGTCGAACTTCCAGCCGTGATAGACGCAGCGCAGCCCGTTCGCCTCGTTGCGCCCGAAGAACAGCGACGCGCAACGGTGCGGGCAGCGATGCTCCATGATGCCGATGCGGCCCTCGGTGTCGCGGAAGGCGATCAGCTGCTCGCCCAGGAGCAGCAGGCGCATCGGCTCGCCGTCGGCCTTGAGCTCCGAGGAAAGGCATGCGGGAATCCAGTATTGGCGCATCAGATTGCCCATCGGCGTGCCGGGGCCGACGCGCGTCAGCATGTCGTTGTTTGCCTCAGTTAACATCGATTCCTCCGATTCGTCCGCTCATCGGACGTTTGTACGATGATAGCAGAGGGACCAATGAAAGTCAGGCGCGTTCGCGCTTTCGCAGCGTTGACTGGAGCGCGGACCTCCTGGTCCGCTCTTTGTCATCCCGAGGCGAAAGGCCGAGGGATCTTTCCTGTCGCGTTAAGGATCCCTCGCTGCGCTCGGGATGACAGAGCGGACTCGGCGCGTTCACATGCGCCTTTGGAGGTCCGCGCTCCAAAGAGTCAGACGCCGGCCGGCTTTCGCGGCGGCCACATGCGGGCGAGATCGCCGGTGGGGTTGGAGTAGGTCGCGAACTCGGTTTTGCCGCGCGATTCGTGGAAATGCGCCAGCGCCCATACTACCGTCGGGAAGGCAAGCTGCTCCCACGGGATGTCGGCCCAGTCGACCAACGACACCGCTTCGCTCTCGATACCGGGCGCCACGTCGGGGCTGATCAGCCGTGCGCGATACATGATCTGCACTTGGCCGATGCGGGCCACGCTGTACATCGCGAGCAGGCGATCGATCTCGATGGTGGCGTAGGCTTCTTCCATGGCCTCGCGCTCAGCGGCCTGCTCCGTCGTCTCGCCGAGCTCCATGTAGCCCGCCGGCACGGTCCAAAACCCCTTGCGTGGCTCGATGGCCCGCTTGGCGAGGAGGATCTTGTCGCCCCAGGTGCAGACGGCACCCGCGACGATCTTGGGGTTCTGGTAGTGGATGAATTCGCAGCGCGCGCACACCAGCCGTTCGCGATTGTCGCCCTCCGGAACGCGCGGCTCGAAATGATCCGGCGGATCCCACGGCAGACGCGGACGATCGGTTGGCGGGCTCATGCTGGGAAAGGACCTAGGCGGCGCGGACCAGGGCGGCGACGCCCGGCAGGCTCTTGCCTTCCATCCATTCGAGGAAGGCGCCGCCCGCGGTCGACACGTAGGAAAATTTCTCCTCCACGCCGGCTGCGGCCAAGGCCGCAACGGTGTCGCCGCCACCGGCGACCGACAGGAGCTTGCCCTCGCCCGTGAGCTTCGCCGCCATCTCGGCCAAGGCCGTGGTGCCTGAATCGAACGGCTTGATCTCGAAGGCACCCACGGGTCCGTTCCAGACGAGAGTGGCGCAGTCCTTCAGTTCCTCGTCGTAGCGGGCGATCGTATCGGGCCCGATGTCGAGGATCATCTGATCGTCGGGGCAGTTCGCAATATCGACGACCTGGCTGGGAGCACCCGCCTTGAGCTCGGGTGCCACGACGGCGTCGACCGGCAGCAGCACCTGGCAATTGCCGGCTTTCGCCTTGGCCAGGATGTCGCGTGCCGTGGCCGCGAGATTCGCCTCGCACAGCGACTTGCCGACCTTGACCCCCTGGGCGTGCAGGAAGGTGTTGGCCATGCCGCCGCCGATGATGAGCTTGTCGACCCTGCCGACCAGGTTGCCCAGGAGGTCGAGCTTGGTCGACACCTTGGCGCCGCCGACGATGGCGCATACCGGATGCCGCGGATTGCCAAGCGCCTTGCCGAGCGCCTCGAGCTCGGCCTGCATCAGCCGACCGGCCGCCGCGGGCAGGCGGTTGGCGAGACCCTCCGTCGAGGCATGCGCCCTGTGCGCGGCGGAGAAGGCGTCGTTGATATAGAAGTCGCCCAACACCGAGAGCTTGTCGACGAAGGCGGCGTCGTTCTTCTCCTCCTCCTTGTGGAAGCGCAGGTTCTCAAGCAGCAGCACCTCGCCCGGCTTCAGCACGCGGACCGCTTCTTCGGCGGCGGGACCGACGCAGTCCTCGGCGAACGCGACGGGCTTGCCGAGCGCGTCGGAGAGCGGTTCCACCACCGGGCGCAGCGACATCTCCGGTACTCGTTTCCCGTCCGGCCGCCCGAAGTGGCTGAGCACGATCACCCGGGCTCCCTGGTTCGCAAGCTCGATGAGCGTCGGTGCGGCGCGTTCGATGCGCGTGGCGTCGGTCACCTTGCCGGCCTTCATGGGCACGTTAAGGTCAACCCGCACCAGCACGCGCTTGCCGGCGACGTCGCACGAATCGAGAGTCTTGAAGGTTGCTTGGGGCATCTCGCTACTCGGGGCCGGAACGTTTGCGGATGACAAATATCAGCACGTCTCCCTCGCGACGACTCGAAACCAGCTCGTGACCGGTCTGCCGGCAGTAGGCGGGAAAGTCCTGCTCGGCTGCGGGGTCGGTGGCGCGCACCGTGAGCAGCCCGCCGGGCGCAAGCTCGCGCAGCTTGCGGTTGGCGCGCAGCACCGGCAGCGGGCAGAGCAGCCCGGTGGCGTCGTACTCCAGCATCTCGGCCACGGCGTTCAACCCCTCGGCCGGTAGTACTGCAGCGCTTCCGGCATCCAGCGTCGTATATCGTTCAGTCGCGTCGCGTCCGCGGGATGCGTGCTGAGCCACTCGGACTTGCGATTGCCGGTGCTGGCGGCCTGCATCCGCTCCCACACCACGATCGCCTCGCGCGGGTCGTAGCCCGCGAGCGCCATGAGGATCAGCCCGATGCGGTCTGCTTCGGACTCCTGGGTGCGCGACATCGGCAGGATGAAGCCGTAGGTCGCGCCCGCGCCCAGCGCCGCCATCATCGCCGGCACGACGATCGGCCTGCTGCTTCCGCCGATGGTGGCGGCGAGCGCGATGCCTGCCGCGGCCGCACCGACAGTGGCGACCTTCTGGTCGCTCAGTCGTTCCGCGGCATGGCGCGCCAGCGCGTGCGCGACTTCATGGCCGACCACGACGGCCAGTCCCGCCTCGGTCTGCGTGATCGGAAAGATGCCGGTGTAGACCACGACCTTGCCGCCCGGCAGGCAAAAGGCGTTGGCCTCGTTCTTCTCCACGGTCCTGAAGTCCCAGCGATAGTGCGGCGGCGGCCAGAGATTGTTGGGCGGCCGCTCGGCCGCCGCGGCGATCCGCCGGCCGACCTTCTCGACCAATTGATTGGCATCGGGATCCGCCGACAGCGGCTCCTTGGCCAACACTTCGCGATAGGCTTGCACGCCGAGCGCGCGTTCCTCGCCCTCGCTCACCAGCATCATTTGTGAACGTCCGGTGACGGGCACCGATTCGCAAGCAGCCAACAACGCCGTCATCAGCGGTAAGGCCGACACGAGTAGTAAGACACGCAGCATGTTCGCGACTCTAGAGACGCGAACGGGTCAGGTCGAGAGGAAGCCCGATCCGCCGCGCCGCAGCAGCTCTTGCGCCGCGTCGCGGCCCATCGCCTCGCCGTCGCTGGCGGGGCCACGTCGCTCAGTTGCGATGAGGTCCGAGCCGTCGGGCTTGGCGATCAGCGCCCGGAGGTGCAGGCCAACCTCGGGCAGGAGGACGGCGTGTCCGGCGATCGGCGTGCGGCAGGAGCCATCGAGCACCGCAAGCAAGGCGTGCTCGGTACCGACGCAGGTTGCGGTCGGTGCGTGATCGATCGCTGAAAGCCACGCTCGGGTTCGCTCATCGTCCGCGCGGCATTCGATGCACACCGCACCTTGTCCGACGGCCGGCAGCATCTCGTCTTCCGGTATCGGGCTGCCGACATCCGCCATGCCGAGGCGCTTCAAGCCTGCCAGCGCCAGGATGGTCGCCTCGACCGCGCCCGCTTCGCGCTTGGCGAGACGCGTATCGACGTTGCCGCGCAGGGCTACGATCGTGAGGTCCGGCCGGCGATGCAGGAGCTGGGCACGTCGCCTGAGCGCCGACGTGCCGACGACGGCGCCGCGCCGCAGGTCGGCGATTCGCCCGACGTCGCCTGCGATCAGCACATCCCGCGCATCCTCGCGCGGCAGGAAGGCGGCGATGACCAGGCCGGCAGGTTGTGCGGTCGGCATGTCCTTCATGCTGTGCACGGCCATGTCGATGCGCGCCGACAGCAGCGCCTCCTCGATCTCCTTCACGAACAGGCCCTTGCCGCCGGCTTCGGACAAAGGGCGGTCCTGGATGGCGTCGCCCGTGGTGCGGATCACCACCGTCTCGATCGCATCGGTGGCGGCCAGCGCGGGCACGGCCGTGGCCAAGGCCTCGCGCACCAGCCGAGCCTGGACGAGCGCAAGCTTGCTGCCGCGTGTGCCGATGCGCAGGAGAGGAGGCGCCATGAGCGCTGCTCTAGCCGAGGTCGGTGCGCGACGCTAGAAGACAGCATGCGGGTGATGGGCATCGAAACCAGCTGCGACGAAACCGCCGTGGCGATCGTCGAGGCGCCGGCCGGCGGCGGGCCGGTCGGCACCATCCTCGCCAACGCGATCTACAGTCAGCTGGCCGAGCATCGCCGGTTCGGCGGCGTGGTCCCGGAGATTGCCGCCCGCGCCCATCTCGAACGCATCGACGGGCTGATCGAGGACGCCTTGCGGACCGCCAACCTCGGCCTTGCCGACCTCGACGGCATTGCGGCGACCGCCGGACCCGGGCTGATCGGCGGCGTCATGGTCGGCGTGATGACCGCCAAGGGGCTGGCCTACGCCCAGGACAAGCCGTTCCTGGCCATCAACCATCTGGAGGGCCACGCGCTGTCGGTGCGGCTGAGCGAGCCGGTCGAGTTTCCCTATCTGCTGCTGCTGGTTTCCGGCGGGCATTGCCAGCTTCTCACCGTGCGCGGACCGGGCGACTACACCCGACTCGGCACCACGATCGACGATGCGGTCGGCGAATGCTTCGACAAGACTGCCAAGCTGCTGGGGTTGGGCTTTCCGGGCGGGCCCGCGGTCGAGCGCCTGGCGCGGCAAGGCGATGCTCGGCGCTTCTCGCTGCCGCGGCCGATGTGGCGCAAGCCCGGGTGCGACTTCTCGTTCTCCGGGCTGAAGACCGCAGTGCGGCTCGCTGTCGAGAAGCTCGATCGCCGCGACGAGCAGATCATCGCTGATCTCTGCGCCTCGTTCCAGCAGACGGTGGGCGACGTGCTGGCCGACCGCTGCCGCAACGCCCTCGTGATGGCGCCGACGGCGACCTTGGTCGTGGCGGGCGGCGTCGCCGCCAATCTCTACCTGCGCCGGCGCCTCGAGGCGGTTGCGGCCACGTCCGGCGCGCGCTTCGTCGCGCCGCCGCAAAATCTCTGCACCGACAACGGCGCCATGATCGCCTGGGCCGGCATCGAGCACCTGCGGCTCGGTCGCACCAGTGCGCTCGACTTCAAGCCGCGGCCGCGCTGGCCGCTCGACGTCGCGGCATGAGCGCGGCCAGATGAGCACGGAAGTCATCCCCCTGTTCGCCACGCCGGTCGCGATGACCGACGTTCCGGACGCTGCCCGGCTCAACGCTGACCTGCGCAAGGTGATCGACCTGCATCGCCAGAGCGACGCCGGGACGCAACATTCCAATCTGGGTGGCTGGCAGTCGGGCTGGGACATGGACCGCTGGGGTGGGGCCGCCGCCATCAAGCTTTTGGCCATCGGCCGCAACACTGCCAATCGGCTGACGACCGATCGCCAAGGCAAGTCGGTGAACGTGAACTGGCGCGCCAACATGTGGGCCAACGTGAACCGCAGCGGCCACGGCAACGAGTTCCACTCGCATCCCGGCAGCTTCTGGTCGGGCGTCTACTATGTCGACGACGGCGGCATCGCGGCCGATCCGTCGCTGGGCGGCGAGCTGGAGTTCATGGATCCGCGCGGGCCGGGGCCGGCGATGTATGCCCCGCAGCTTGCGTTCGCCATGCCGGGCGGGCTGTCGGTGGGGGCGAACGAAACCGTGCCGCCGCGCTCCGGCCGGCTGGTGATGTTCCCGTCCTGGGTGTTGCATCAGGTGCGTCCCTATCGCGGCAACGCCGAGCGCATCTCCATCGCCTTCAACCTCGGCCTTTGACGGCGCTCGTGACGGCGCTCCGCCATATCGGCATCGTCGGCGGCGGCGCGTGGGGCACCGCGCTCGCCTGCGTCGCCCGGCGGGCCGGACGGCATGTCACGCTGTGGTCGCGCGATCCCGCGATCGCCGCCTCGATCGCCCGCGACCGTGTCAATCCGGTCTATCTGCCGCGCCATTCGCTGGAGGCCGGCATCGAGGCGGCGGGCGAGCTCGCCCTGCTGCGCAACTGCGACGTGGTGCTGCTGGTCTGTCCCGCCCAGGCGGTGCGCGAGCTGTCGCTCGGGCTGCTCGGCGATGCGCCGGTGGTGGTTTGCGCCAAGGGCATCGAAGTCTCGACCGGGCTGCTCATGCCCGAACTGCTGGCCGAGACCTTGCCCGACCGTGCCATTGCCGTGCTGTCTGGTCCGAGCTTCGCCGAGGAAGTATTGAGGGGCCTACCCACCGCGATCAGCATCGGCACGCCCGATGCCGCCCTCGGTCAGGTGTTGGCGGCGACGCTGGCTGCCGGAGCGTTCCGGCCGTACTGGACGCACGACATGCTGGGGGTGGCGCTCGGCGGCGCGGTCAAGAACGTGCTGGCCATCGCCGCCGGCATCGTCGAGGGCCGTGGCCTCGGCCACAACGCCTCCGCAGCGCTGGTCACCCGCGGTTTTGCCGAGATGGCGCGTCTCGGTCAGGCGATGGGCGTCGAGCTCGAGACGCTCACCGGACTGAGCGGCCTGGGCGATCTCGTGCTCACCTGCCACGGGCCATTGTCGCGCAACCGGTCGCTCGGCGCTGCACTCGGCGAGGGGATGACGGTGGCCGAGTTCATGAGCGGGCGGCGGCAGGTGGTCGAAGGCGAGGCGACGGCCCCCGCCGTGCTGGCACGCGCCGCTCGGTTGCAAATCGAGATGCCGATTTGCGCGGCGGTGAATGCTATCCTGCATCGCGGCGCCGATCTCGACGATGCGATCCGCAGCCTTCTGGCGCGGCCGCTGAGGCGCGAGGGCGAAGCGAGAGGAGAATGACATGGCCCATTGGCTGCTGAAGTCCGAGCCCTCGGCATACTCCTGGGACCAGCTGGTGAAGGAGAAGCAGACCTCGTGGACCGGCGTGCGCAACGCGCAGGCCCAGGCCAACCTGCATGCCATGAAAACGGGCGACCGCTGCTTCTTCTATCATTCCGGCGAAGGCAAGGAGATCGTCGGCATCGCCGAGGTGGTCAAGCCGGCCTATCCCGATCCGACCGACAAGGCGGGCAAGGCGATCACCGTCGACATCAAGGCGGTGCAGCCGGTCAAGCAGGCCGTCACGCTGGCGGCGATCAAGGCCGATTCCAAGTTCAAGGAGTTCAAGCTGGTCCGCCAATCCCGCCTATCGGTGGTCCCCGTCAGCGACGAGCACTGGAAGCTCTTGATGAAGATGGCGGGGTAGTTCAGCGCAAGCACGCTGACCGGGGCGCTCCGCGAGCTATTCGGCCGCCGCCGGCGGAGCCTGCTCGAGGATCAGGCGCGCAATGAACTCGGTTTTCGTCGAGGCATGCTGAATGTCGTAGCCCACTGGTAGGCCATCGCTCCCGATGTCGAGCATGATGTCGGGCTCGATCTCGACGGTCCGAGAGGAGGGCAAGGCCCGCACCTCTACGTAGAGACTATCCGTTGATTTGTCGTAGCTGGTTTTCATGTCTCGAAGCCTTCATCCGGGAAGGCGTTGTGGACGGTTTCACCGTCCGACAGTAGCACGACGCGAAGGTAACATCCCAGGCTTGGTGCATAGCCATAAAGTCGGATGCGGCCGTCACCAAACGGTGGTGGAGGCAGCCTTTCTGGCTCGCCCTTGTCGGAGATCACTTCTCAGCGCGCTACCGCACCACCCACTTCGCGTAGTCGGCGGCCACTTCGTCGACGGCGGTGTCGTAGAACCGTTTGCCGTGCTCGGGCGTCGCCTGGCTGGGGTCCGAGCCGATGCGGCCGTCGGGGAAGGTCCGGCGGTAGTCCTCGGCGTCGGCGAAGCTGCCGTTGGGCGCGATGCGCGGCTCGAGCGGCGTGCGGTTCATCGTTTCGGGATACTTGTACCAGGTGAGCGCCACTTCCGAGGCGGTGGCGTGGCTGCCTTCGCCGCTGGGATAGAGCTCCTTCTGAAGCGAGCGGATGCCGGGCCCGTCCCACCAGTTGCGCAGTGCGCATTTGATGGACGGCTGGTTGCTCAGCCGCTCCATCGAGCGCTCGGCATAGATCTCAGAGAAGGCCGCCGTCACGGTGGCGATGTTGCCGCCGTGCCCGTTGACGAAGAAGAACCGCGTGAAGCCGTGCCGCGCCAGCGACACGACGGTGTCGCGCACCACGGCGATCAGCGTCGTCGGCCGCAAGGTCACCGACCCGGGAAAGCCGAGATGGTGCTGCGCCATGCCGACCGAGATGGTCGGCGCCACCAGTGCGCCCGCCTTCTCGCCGGCGCCGCGCGCGATCATCTCGGCGGTGAGCGCGTCGGTGCCTATAAGGCCGGTCGGGCCGTGCTGCTCGGTCGAGCCGATCGGGATCATGATGCCGGTCTTGTCCTTGAGGTACGTCTCGACGAACTGCCAAGTCTTGAGCTGAAGCTGCACGGACCGCCCCTTGTTAGAGATCGAGCGCCAGCGGATCGGTGATCGGCGGCTGGCACGTCATGTCGTGACAAACATAGAGGGCGGGCTCGCCGTCTAAAAGCCCTTTACCCGCTGCGGGATGCCCGGCCGGCAGGGAGGCCTGCGGCGGCAGCAGGCGCACGACCTTGTTCGGCAGGCTGCGCGCGTGGACGGCGCGGAGCAGGGACTCGGTGCGCGGATCCGTGCGATCGCCGACGATCACCAGCTCGACCGCCGACTGCAGCAGGTCGTAGCTGTTCAACAGCGTCATCAGCGGGAAGAAGTTGGTCTGCAGCTCGCCGGCGAACGCAGCTACCTGCCGCTCGGCCTTGTCGCGCCAGGCCGCTTCGCCCGTCAGCACCCACAGCTTCGCGAACACGCCGACCAGCGTGCCGTTGCCAGCCGGCGCAGCATTGTCGTGCGCATGCTTGGTGCGCACGATCAGGTCGGCGGCATCGTCGGCGGTGATGAAATAGCCGCCGGCCTCTGAGTCGGCGAAATGCCGGTCGAGCGCCGAGACCAACCCAAGGACGTCTTCGACGTAGCCGCTCTCGCTGGTCGCTTCGAACAGCGCCAGGCCGGCGCGCGCCATGTTGGCGTAGTCGTCGAGCGTGCCGCGATGCAGGGCTCTGCCGGCCCGCCAGGAGTGGAACAGCCGCCCGCTGCCATCGCGCATGCGGTCCATCACGCAACGCCAGCCACGGACCGCCGCAGCCAGCCATTCGGGGCGTTCGAACACCGCCGCGGCATTGGCGAGTGCGGCAATCATCAATCCGTTCCAATCGCACAACACCTTGTCGTCCCAGCCGGGCCAAACACGCTTGTCGCGCGCGGCCTTGAGCTTGGCCCGCAGCATGGCCAGCCGCTGCTCCTCGGCTTCGCTCAGGAGCGCGGGCGCACGGTTGCGGTGCAGGATGGTGTGATGCTCCCAGTTGCCGGCCGGGGTGACGTCGTAGGCTTGCTTGAAGAAGCCGGCGTCGTCGGGTCCCAGCAGCCGATCGATCTCGGCAGCGTTCCAGACGTAGAACTTGCCTTCGACGCCCTCGCTGTCGGCGTCGTAGCTCGCGGCGAAGCCGCCGCTGGCGGTCG
>JAFAKN010000127.1 GCA_019235415.1 Alphaproteobacteria bacterium | reverse complement strand
GTCCCTCGCTTCGCTCGGGATGACAGGGACGGCATCGGCGACATTGGGCGGGTGCTACATCCCGTAGAGGTCGGCCTTGTTCAGCACCGTGTTGCGCAGGATGCGGATCGAGGCGACGTCGACCATGACGCCGTCGACGTTGATGGCGCCGAGCCCCTGGGCCTCGGCCTCGGCATAGGCCTTCTCGAGCTTGCGGGCGCGCGCCACGTCCTCGGCCTTGGGCGAGTAGACGTCGAGCGCGATGTCGATCTGCGAGGGATGGATTGCCCACTTGCCGACGCAGCCCAGGATCATCGAGCGTTTGCACTCCTCGCGATAGGTGTCGGGGTTGCGGAAGTCGGCGAACGGCCCGTCGACCGGGTCGATGCCCGCCGCGCGGCAGGCCATCACGAGGCGGAAGCGGGCATAGTGCCAGATGTCGCCGGGATAGCCGTCGGTCTCGCCGACGTTCTTGTTGGTGACCCCCATCGAGGCCGAGAAGTCGCCCATGCCGAACACCAGGCACTCCAGCCGCGGCGTGCACTTGGCGATGGCGTCGACATTCTGCAGGCCCTCGACCTCCTCGATCAGCGCCTCCAGTCCGATGCGCCGCTCGAGCTTCAGCTTCTTCTCGAGCTGATGCAGCAGCTTGTCGGCGAACAGCACGTCGGCCGGCGTCATCACCTTGGTCATCATGATGGTGTCGAGATGCTGGCCCGCGCCCTCGACCACCTCGATGATGTCCTCGAAGGCGTACTCGGTGGTGAGGTCGTTGATGCGCACGCAGCGGGTCTTCTTGCCCCAGTCGAGCGACTTCAGGCCCTCGACGATCTTCTTGCGGGCCTCGCGCTTCTGGCTGGGCGCGACGGCGTCCTCGAGGTCGAGGAAGACATGGTCGGCCTTCGACTGGGCCGCCTTCTGGATCATCTTCTCGCTCGATCCCGGCGTGGAAAGCTGCACGCGGCGAGCGCGGCGCGGACGGTCGGTCATGGCTGTCTCCCAAGCAAGCCCATTAGGCAACGATCTTCTCGGCCCGCAGGCGCGCAATTTCTGCGCCACCGAGGCCGAGCGAAGCGAGATACTGGACGGTGTGCTCGCCCAGCAAGGGGGCGCGATGGCGCACGCGGCCGGGGGTTTCGCTCATCTTGACGGCCACGCCGGCGATCCGGGTCTCGTGGTCGAGGCCGGGATGCGGCACCGACACGACCATGTCGCGCACCGCGAAGTGAGGGTTGGCGAACACGTCGCGCACGTCGTTGACCGGCGCGAACGGCACCTGGCCGCCGAGCTCCTTCAGCAGCTCCTGCTTGGTGCGCCGGCCGGTGAAGGCCGAGACCGCGGCGATGATCTCGCCCTGATGCGCGCGCCGGTCCTGCACCGTGCCATAGCGCGGGTCGCTGCCCATCTCCGGCCGGCCGATCAGGCGGCAGAGGATCGGGAAGTGGGTGTCGGCGTGGGCCGCGATGGTGACGTGGCCATCCTTGGCCGGAAACATGCCGAACGGGCAGAGCAGGGGATGGTGGTTGCCCTCGGGCACCGGCACGACGGCTGTGTAGGAGTGCTGGTGCACGATGCGCTCGCACATCGACAGGATGGCGTCGACCATGGCGACGTCGACGAACTGGCCGCGGCCGGTCTTGTGCGCGCTCAGGATGGCGCTCGTGATGCCGAAGGCGCACATGGTGGCGGGCATCAGGTCGCCGATGCCGGGACCGACCTTCATCGGCGTGTCCTTGTCGGGGCCGGTGATGGCCATGACGCCGCCGAAGGCCTGGGCGACCACGTCGTAGGCCGGCCAGTCGGCGTAGGGGCTGCGGCCGGTGCGGCCGTCGCCGAAGCCGCGGATGGTGGCGTAGACCAGCTTGGGAAAGCGCTCGTGCAGGGTTTCGTAGCCGAGACCGAGACGATCCATGACGCCGCCGCGATAGTTCTCGACCACCGCGTCGGCGCTCTCGCAGAGCTTCAGCACCAGCTCGCGGCCCTCGGAGCGCTTGAGGTCGATGGCGATCGACTTCTTGTTGCGATTGATCGAAGCGAAGTAGCCGCCGAAGGCTTTTAGCCGGTCGTCCGGGTGATACGGGCCGATGATGCGCGTGTGATCGCCGTCGAGCGGCTCGACCTTGATCACCTCGGCGCCCTGGTCGGCCAGCAGCATGGTGCAGAACGGCCCGGCAAGCATCTGCGTCAGGTCGACGATGCGGATGCCGGAGAGCGCGCCGGTCATGG
>JAFAKN010000613.1 GCA_019235415.1 Alphaproteobacteria bacterium | reverse complement strand
TTCGTGAACCTTCCCCTGCAAATCCAGATCGTCTGACCGGTCTCGTGGGGAAGTGCCCAAAGGTTGTCAGTTTTGCCCATTGCCTCGACGGAGGCGTAGACCCTGAGCAAATCTTCGCGCCGGCCCCCCAGGCGAATGACTACGTCTCCGACATGTCCACGTGGACCCCAGAGGTAATAGGTGTTGTGCGCGCTGATTGAGGGTGGCAGGCCCCAAGGCTTCCCGAAGATGTCGACTGCGGCCGCCTCGCCATAGTTGTTGGCGAAAAATACCGCATCCGCTTGTTCTTCTGGCGACAGCGATTCATAGGCGCGGCCGACCAAGGCAGCGAGTTCGCGCCAGCCGAACATATCGGCATAGAGTTGTGACAGACGGCCGACCGCCAGCCCTTTTTCGTTCGCTTCTTGTGTAAGACCAAGAAAGCTTTGATAGGCAGCGACACGCTCAATGGGAAGCACGGGAACGGCGAATGGGAGCACCGGCAAGCCAAACAAAACGACGCCGACGAGCAGTGCCGCGCGCAGGCGGGGCGAGGTGAGCCACGCCTCCAATGCCACGGCTCCGCCGGCGAAGAGGACGGGATAGGCGCCGCTTGAATAATAGGATTTGGCGTTGAGTGCGATCATCGCCGCAAGCAGAAGCACGTACGCGATAGCGATGGCGCGAAGGTCCGCAAACCGACGCCAAAACGCGAAGGCTGCGAGGCCGGCGAGCCAGATTGGTGCAGTAACCGGGTTGAGGTCGCGCATCTGGATCAAAACAAACATCCAGGGCGAATAGGCGACATTCTTGCTTTCAACCACGGCTCCCGCGAATTCAAGGAACGGCCATCCATGAACCCATAGCCAAAACAAGTTGGGCAGCACGATGAGAGTGGCCGCCACCCCAGCGATGTAGGGGCTTGGGCGGGCAAGACGGCTGCGTGCCGATGTGAACAGCAGGCCAAGCAGGAGGGCAACAATCCAGAGCGCAATGCTATACTTGACCATAAACGCTAGACCAATCACCAAGCCCATCGGGAGCCACCAGCGTTCATTGTCGTCGCGGACGATGCGGATGAGTGCATAGGCACAGAATGACCAAGCGATTGGCTGAAGCGAGTCCGTGGAGAAAATCGTCCCGAAAGCAAGCAGAAGGGGGCATAAGAATGCCGCCATGCCGGCGAGCAGTTGGGCCCAAACGCCGCCACCGAGCTTGCGAGCCGTTTCGGCAGTGAGCGCAACGGTGCCCGCATGAGCCAACGTCGGAATCAGACGGAACATCGTCAGCGAGTTGGGAAACAGGGCGTGCATAAGTGATGCGAGCAGCGGGACCAAAGGCGGGTGGTCGACGTAGCCCCAGTCCGGGTGTTGACCGCAGACGATGAAATAGAGCTCATCGCGGTAGTAGCCATATTGGCCGTTCGCCAGCAAATGCAGCGCGGCTGTGAGAAGAGCGAGCCATATGGCAGGACTGAACCGCAGAATGCTCTCCTAAGCTGACATTCCGCGGATGGCGCCCTGGAACGTCGAGTACGCTAGCATTCTGCAAGCTTCCCGTGAAGCCATGGGCCGCGGTGATGACGCATCCGACCGTCCAGGCTCTACGCTGGGGCCGATCGCAGTTGAAAGTCCGTCGATCAGGCTCGGACTAGGTCGTCTGGAATACGGCATAGCCAGTGTGTGTTGCATGACCTTTGCACCCATCTTCACAAGCTTCTCCCGCAGGCCAGCCAGCGACCATTGTGCGGCCGCCCCGGGGCAAGACTACCGGCGAGCTTCGTGCTGTTTGTCGCGCATCGTTTGGCGGTCAGAGGTTCAGTCGGTTGAAGATGAAGCGCGGCAAATGGCGCACCACGAGCATGATCAGGGCCCACTGGGCCGGCGCATAGACGACAGGTCGCTTGGCGTCGATGCCGCGCACCATGGCGCGCGCCACGTCTTCGACCGAGGCGAGGCGGCGCCCACTGGCAAGGTGCCGAGCGGCCATCGGAGTGTCGGTCGGGCCGGGCTTGATCAGCACGACGCGGACGCCCGTTCCGGCGAAGCGGTGCTCCAGCCCCTCGGCGTAGCGCGCCACCAGGCCCTTGCAGGCGCCGTAGGTGTAGTTCGCCTTGCGACCGCGATCGCCTGCGACCGAGCCGATAATGGCGATTGTGCCCCGGCCGGCCTTGGCGAAATGGCCGGCGAAAGCCTCGGCGAAGAGAGCGGGCGACACGGCGTTCACTTCAAGCGCATCGCGGCAGACCAGAAGATCGTTCTCGCACAGGCTTTGTTCGGGCAGCGCGCCGTGGGCGATCAGGACGATATCGATTGGGAGTGCGGCGGTCTTGCTGGCGAGCCGGCCGATCGCGGCGGCGTCGCGGAAATCGGTCTCGATCACGTCAATGGTGGAAGCGGGGCTGCGCACCTGCAGGTCCGCAGCGACGCGGCCGGCCTTGGCGGCGTTGCGCGCCACCAGCACGAGGTCGCAGGCCTGGCGCGCCACCCACAGCCGGCAGCAATGTTCGGCGATCGTGGATGTCGCACCAATGACGACGATTCTCATGCCGGGTCCCCTTGCTAGCTGCCAATCAGGCGGCGGGACATGGCGGAGCTCATTCCCGGATCACGGTAGCCCAGGAATTCTCCGAGACGCGGATAGCCTGCCTCGAAGATCGAGCGCGGCATGCGTGCGTCCTTGGCCGGATAGAGACGACCGCCGGCTGCGCTCACGATAGCGTCCAGCCGCTCAAACAGGGTTTCAACGCCGGGGCGGTTCTGGAAGTCGAGGGCAAGCGTCACGCCCGGCCGCGCGAAGCTCAACAAGCCGAGTGGCCAGCGATTGCCGAAGCTCTTCAGCACTGCCAGCACAGACCCTTCACCCGAACGCGAGATCGCGCCCAGCATCTCGTGGATGGGCACGGATCCTGCCTCGCGCGGCACGACGCATTGATACTGGTAGAAGCCCGCCGGGCCATAGAGCCGGTTCCAGTCAAGAATGCCGTCGAGCGGGAACAGGAAAGGCTCATAATGGGCGACGCGGCGGCCGCGATGGCGCTTGTTCATCGTCCAATAGAGCTTGTTGAGCGGCTTGAGCGTCAGCCGGTTCACCAGCGAGACGGGTGGCACCAGCGGCATGGCGAGCCGCCGCTCGCGCCAGGTTCCACGCTCGCCAACTGCCGGCCCAGCTACCGGATTCGCGCGCATGAACAGGCCGCGGACGGGGTCGCCGGAGGTGCAGTCGATCCAGGAGACGACATGCTCCCAGACGGGATGCGATTCCTGGGACAGGCGGAAGAATTCGTCGAGGCCGGAATAGGGAATCGTCTCGGTATTGAGCCAGGGACCGGGCAGGCGACGAAGCTGCAGCTCGGCCTCGACGATGAGGCCGGTCAGGCCGAGGCCGCCCGCGCTCGCCGCGAACCAGTCGGGCCGCAGGTTGGGGCCGCACACGATCTCCTGGCCGTCGGTGCGCAGCAGGCGGAGCGACGTCACATGATCGCCGAAGGTGCCGGTCTCATGGTGGTTCTTGCCGTGCACATCGTTGGCGATGGCACCGCCGACGGTGACGAACTGCGTGCCCGGCAACACCGGCAGGCCCCAGCCCCGCGGAATGGCCAGGCGCTGGATGTCGCGCAGCACCACGCCTGCTTCGCAGATCAGCCGGCCGCTTGCCTCGTCGAACCGGATGAAGCGATCGAGGCCCGCTGTGCACCACAACACGCCGTCGGGATTGAGGCACTCGTCGCCGTAGCTGCGCCCCAGGCCGTAGGCGATGCCTGGCCGCCCACGCGCCAGCTCGGCGGCGATATTGCCTCGGTCGCCAAGCTTGATCACCTCGTGAGGAGGGGCCGAGAGCCGGCCCCATGACGAGACGCGCCTCATGGTGCGACTTGGGCGCGAAAGACGAAGCGCTTATCGAGGTAGTATTTCGCCCAGCAACCGAGGCCAAGGCCGATCGGGGCGCCGACGTAGCGCATGGTCTTGTCCTGGAAGATGGCGTTGAAGGCGAACGCGAAGACCCAGAACAGCAGGGTCGTGACCACGCCCATGCCGGTGTAGAGGATGAAGGTCTGCAGGTCGTGAAAGGTACCAGACGTGGACGTGAGACTCCTGGGCCCCGAGGCCGCCGCGACCCTGGCAATGATTGTATAGACGATCGAGAGCCGCATCGATTGACCTTGGCCATCCTTCACGGTGTCAATATAAGCACGGCGGGTGAATGACAGAGCAGCCTAAACCGATAGCGGCTCTCGAGCTGCTCAAGTTGATGCGCCCGAGGCAGTGGGTAAAGAACGCCTTCGTGCTGGCACCGTTGGTCTTCGCCCGCGAGTTCACCGATCCCGCCGCAGTCGCCAACGCCCTGATCGCCTTCGTGCTGTTCTGCGTCGCCTCGTCGGCCGGCTATATCCTGAACGACATCCATGACATCCAACGCGACCGCAGCCATCCGTCCAAGCGGCACTCCCGTCCGCTCGCCGCCGGCACAGTGTCAGCGCGGCCGGCAATTGGCCTCCTGATCGCCTGCTATTTCGTGCTGCTCGTCGGTTTCTTTTGGTCATCGGCGACAATGCTGGCGATCCTGGCTTATGTCGTGCTGAACGTGGTCTACACCTACGTGCTGAAGCACCAGCCCGTGCTCGACATCTTCTCGATCGCGGCGGGCTTCGTGCTCAGGGTCTATGCTGGCGCGCTTGCACTGTCGGTGTCGCTGTCGAGCTGGATGGCGATTACCACGCTCTGCCTCGCACTCTATCTCGCCGCCATCAAGCGCCGCCAGGAACTCGCCAACAACGGCAGCGAAAGCCGCGAGGTGCTGCGCATGTATTCGGTCGAGCTGATCGACCGCTATGCCGAGATGTCGGCCACCGGAGCGCTGATCTTCTACAGCTTGTTCGTGATATCGGCCAATGCCCGGCTGATATGGACCATCCCGTTAGTGATCTTCGGTCTCTATCGCTATTGGTACGTGATCGAGAGCCGCGGCGGCGGCGATTCGCCGACCGATACCGTGCTGACGGACCTGCCGCTTGCCGTCGTCATCCTGATCTGGATCGGCGCCTGCATGATCGCACTGGCGCCCTAAGGCGCCGTTTGACCGCGGATTACCTGCGGATAGTCTGCGCTCATCGTGGGTACCCGAATTTCATTGATCGGCCGGACGGTCGCGGCCAGCACGCGGCACCCCTGGCTCGTGCTGTTGCTCATCGGCGCTCTTACGCTCGCTGCGCTGGTTTTCACGGCCAGGAACTTTGCAATGAACACCGATACCGCGCAGCTGATGTCGCAACGGCTCGACTGGCGGCAAAGAGAGTTCGCCTTCGAAGCGGCTTTTCCTCAGCTGAACAACCTGACTATGATCGTCGTCGACGGTGCCACACCCGAACTCGCGGACGACGCAGCCAAGCGGCTGGTCGCTGCGCTGAAGGACCGGCGGGATCTTTTTCGGACCGTACGATGGCCGAGCGGAGGTCCCTTTTTCGAACGCGAGGGCCTGCTGTTCCTTTCCTTGGAGGATGTCCGGGCGACGACGGATCGGCTGGTAAAGGCTGCGGCCATGCTGGTGCGGCTAAGGGCCGACGAGAGCCTGCGCGGCGTTCTGGTTGCCCTCTCCGACATGGCGAACGCCGTCAAGAGTGGCGAGACCTCGCTGCAAGACATCGAGCCGGCGCTGACGGCCTTCTCGGAAACCTTCGAGAACGCCACTGCGGGCCGGCCGGCCTTCTTTTCTTGGCGGACGCTGTTCGTCGACAAGAAATCGACCAATCGCGAAACGCGTCATATCCTGCTGGTGCAGCCGGTGCTCGACTATGCGGCGCTGGAACCGGGGGCCGCCGCGAGCGACGCGATTCGCCACATCTCCCGGTCGCTCGGTCTCGATCCGGCGCACGGGGTGAGCATCCGGCTGACAGGCCCCGTGCCACTGTCGGACGACGAATTTGCGTCGCTTGCCGAGGATATTCATCTCGTCCTCGGGGCGATGGTCGTGGCGTTGCTGGGAATCCTCTGGCTGGCGGTTCGCTCGGCGCGTGTCGTCTTTGCGATCGTGGTCACGACCCTGACGGGCCTCGTCTTGACGGCCGCTTGCGGACTATTGGTGATCGGCCGGTTCAACCTGATTTCGGTGGCCTTCGTTCCGCTGTTCGTCGGCCTTGGCGTCGATTTCAGCATTCAATTCAGCGTCCGTGCTCTCGCCGAGCGACTCGTCCAGCCCACGCGCGAGGCAGCGCTCGTCGAGGCGGGCGCCAGCATCGGGCGGGCACTGGCGCTGTCGGCAGCGGCGATTGGCGCGGGCTTCTTCGCTTTCCTTCCGACCAATTACATCGGCGTGGCCGAACTCGGCGCCATGGCCGGGTTCGGCATGGTCGTGGCGTTTGCCCTCAGCATCGTGCTCCTCCCGGCGCTGCTGGTCCTGCTGCGGTTCCCGCCGCCGAGAATGCCGGAGGTCGGCTTCACCATGTTTGCGCCCGTCGACCGCTTCGTGAATCGGCACCGCCGCGGCGTCCTTGCGTTGGCGCTCGCGGCGGCTGGCGCAGCGATGGCGCTGCTGCCCTTGGTGCGCTTCGACTTCGATCCGCTGAACGTCAAGAATTCCCGGGCGGAGTCGATGACCACGCTGCAGGCGCTCGCAGCCGACCCCGATTGGACGCCTTATGCGCTCAACGTTCTCGCCACGTCGCCTCAGGAGGCACAGGCGCTATCGCGCCGTCTCGCCCAACTACCCCATGTTTCGCGCGTCGTCAGCTTGCAGAGCTTCGTCCCGACACAGCAAAAGGACAAGCTCGAGCTGGTTGACGATGCGGCCGCTGTGATCGAGCAGGCTCTCGAGAATGTCTCATTCCGTGCGGCTCCGTCCGACGAGGAACTGCGGAAAAGGCTGGCAAGCACCGCGGCGACGCTGCGGTCGGCGGCCGATCAGGGCGAAAAGGGCACAGCTGCCGCTTCGATGCGGCGATTAGCGGTCGCACTGGATCGACTGGGAGCGGCCGCGCCGGACGTCCGCGCTCGCGCCCAGCTGGCGGTGACCGTTCCGCTTCGTGTCACGCTCGAACAGATCCGGGCAGAGCTGAAGGCGGGTCCGGTGTCGGTCGAAACTCTACCGCCTGATCTCGTCGAGGACTGGATGACCAAGGACGGCCGAGCTCGCATACAAGTGCTGCCGAACAGCGGACGGACCGACAACGAATTCCTTCGGCACTTCTCCGCCGCTGTCCTGAACGTTGCGCCAAATGCCAGCGGGGCACCCATCAACGCCAGCGCCTCGGGCGACAGCGTCGTTGAGGCCTTCCTGCAGGCAGGAGTCTATTCCGCTGTCGCCATCATTGTGCTCCTGGCGGTGGTGCTGCGCCGGGCTCGTGATGTCATGCTCACGATGGCACCTGTCCTTCTGAGCGGACTGCTGACTTTAGCGACGTGCGCAGTTCTCGATCTGCCGCTCAACTTCGCCAATATCGTCGCCCTGCCCCTTCTGTTTGGAATGGGCGTCGCCTTCAACATCTACTTCGTGGCGGCGTGGCGCGCCGGGGAGGCGGCGATGCTGAAATCGAGCCTGATGCGCGCCGTGGTCTTCAGCGCGCTCACCACCGCCACGGCGTTCGGCGCCCTGTGGCTGTCGAGCCATCCCGGCACCGCAAGCATGGGCAGGCTCCTCATGATCGCGCTGGGCTGGGAACTTCTCGTGACACTCCTGATCAGGCCGGCCTTGCTCGCCCAGCCGCCAGCGGGGTAGTGCGGTCGCACTTTCGTTGGATGTTCGCCTTTTTGTCCAGTCTGCCGCGACACCGTGGCAGCTCCGTTCTCGGGGCCGGTAGGCGGGAACCGGCGGGTGCGAATTGGTTGGATAACATGCTGTCGACGCTATTCCCCAACGGCCTGGAAGGTACTACCCTGTCGGTTCTCCAATGTGCCGTGGAAACGAGAAAGTTGTCACACGATAACCTACGATGAGGGCCACTTGTCGCCCGCACCGACTGGAGAGATTCGTGCCATTGTTCGCCCCTCGCCGAAATATGCTGCGTTTGGCCGTCCGTGGGGCCGCGGTTGCCCTCGTCGGGACCGCCCTTGCCGTTGAGTCTCGGACGGCGGCGGCCGAACAAAATTCCGCTGCCGAGCTCATCCAGCAAACCGCGGCCCAAGTGCTCGATCTCGTTATGACCAAGACCGGCGCGGCGCGCGAGGCGGGGATCCTGCGGATCCTCGAGACCTATTTCGACCTGAACTACATGGTGCGCTCCTCGCTGGGCATTCATTGGAACCAGGCCACGCCCGAGCAACGCGAGCGATTCCTCAAGGCCGCCGCGAGCGCTGAGGCGCATGCCTATGCGAGGCGTTTCGGCCAGTATGGCGGCCAAACGCTGACCGTCGCCCGCGCGGCGCCCGTGACCCGCGGCGACGGCGTTTCGATCGTAAACAGCAAGCTCACCCAGACTGATGCCGAGCCAATCGCGATCCAGTGGGATGTGCGCAATGGAGGACAAGGGGTGCGCATCGTCGACGTCCGGATTGAGGGCGTCAGCATGGTCGTGACCAGGCGCGCGGAATTCAATTCCTTTATCCAGGCTCACGGCGGCAAGGTCGAACCGCTGATCGACGAACTGGAGGCCCGCTCCAAGCGGTGATCTGTGGCAGCGATTCGCGTAGGTGGCGCGGCCTGCCCAGCAGTCGAAGAAGCGCCACGAGTACGGCGCTGATGGCGATGGCATAGGCAGGACAGACAGCGAGGAGGGTGGCGCACCAAACTGACGCGACGCGCTGGTCGGCCGCTGCGGGCTACGCCGTCGGAAGCCGACAGCGCTGTCGAGCGTCTAGGTGGGATTTGCTTCGGCGTTCATTGCTCAAGGTGGGTCAGGATTGCCTCGGCGTCGACAGCACGGTTGAGGTTGATGGACCGTGGTCCTGCACATGCAGGACGAGGTGATAGGCACATCGACCTGAGACAGAGCGGCAGCAAGCTTCGCCTCGAGTGCGGGCAGCTCTGCCGTCGCGCCACGCCGCTGCAGGCATTCGACCAGGCCGTGCAGCGCCCAGACATTGTCCGGATGCTGTGCGCATCGCTGGATCCGCGCGCTGAGGCCGAGATCGTCGCGATAGACGGTCTCGGCCTCGGCATGGTGACCTTGCTCCATGAGCAGCGCGGCGAGCGCATGGCGAGGCGGATGCATCCAGGCCCACGGCTCGGTGTAGTTGAGGTTGTCGTCGCGCTGCACGGCGTCACGGAGATGAGCGAATGCCGCCTCGTAGTTGCCGCCATGGTACGCGACCTCGCCATCGAGCATGGCTTGCGCCACGCCCAACGTCGTGCGCACGAAGTTGCTCAGGAATTTCAGGTCGGCGGGGAGGCGAGCCACGGCGTCGCGGAACAGCGCGCGTTCGCGGTCGGCGGCGACCAAGTCCTTGAGCGTGGCGAAGGCGATGCCGCGCGCATAGTGATGCATGGGAGTCGAGATTCTGTAGATCGTCGGATCGCCCGGCGGTGGTTCCGCGACGATCTCGTGCCAGCGCCCGAACCGGACGAGCACGTGCATCTTCATCGCGTAGTAGCCTTCCGCCATCGTGACCAGCTTCGGGCGATCCTTCATGGTGAGGATGTCCTCGGTCATGATCGCCCGGACTTTGTCCGCCGCGGCGAGCGCAGGACCGTATTGGCCGAGCAACATGCAGGTGTGCATCATCAGATGCAGGTCGTGGCCGCGCGCCGTGACGTAGAAATTGTGCGACCCCGCATAGTCCGCGTACATGTCGTCGGCCCGGATCGCCCGCTCGCTCACGACCTTGGCCTTCTCGTAGTCGCCGCACAGCGCGTAGATGTGCGAGGGCATGTGATTCATGTGCCCGGCATCGGGCGCCATCGTCGACAGAAGGTCGGCCGATCGCATCGCCTGCTCGGGATGGTTCGACATCTCCATCAGGTGGATGTGCAGATGCAGGATCGCGAGATGCGCGCGCTGGCCGGCCTGGTCGGTCATCGCGATCGATCGCTCGCAGAGGGCGAGGGCTTCCAGCGTATCGGCGTTGCGCGCCGGAAATCCCGTCTTCACGTCCCACAGGCGCCGGGGCGTGCGGGTGATGAGCGCCTCGACCAGCAGCGCCATGATGTCCTGGTCGTCGGGAAAGGCATGGTGGACGCGACGCATCGCGGCGGCATAGTCGTCGTCCCACTTGTCGAACTGCTCGGGGGTGACGCCGTGCGGTTCCTGGAAGCGGCGGGTCAGCGCCTCGACCAGATGACGCTCGGCATCTTCCGTTCCTGAGCTCAGCTCGAGAGCGATCTGAAGATGCTCAAAAGCGATCTTGGTGAAGCGGTCGGCCTCGGCCTTACCGTAGTCGCGCCAGGCGAGGTTGTAGAAAGGCCCCGAGCCGTAGGCGATGCCCCAATGCGCCATGACGCACCGTGGATCGAACTCGAGCGCCTTGTGGAAACACTTCACGCCCTCTTCTTGGTTGAAGCCGAAGCACCAGTTCAGGCCGAGATCGAACCAGCGCTGCGCCTCGGCGGATGACGTCCGGACTTTCCTTTTGTGTGCGCCGAGGTCGAAGCGATCCATTTGCCGAGCTCCTGGCCGGGGAGCTTACTTCAGCCAACCGCGCTTTTCCGCAGGCAAGCTGTTGATCAGCCACGTCCGCGCGGCCTCTCGCTGGGCTTGGGTTGGGAGCGCCCGGTCGATCCCTTCGACGCGATCGCCCGGCTTGGCGGTGGCGTCGAATCCGGCCTTGGTCACGAGGCCGCCGTCTTCCATCGGTTCGGAGCGGTCGGTGCCGGCGTGCGGCAGGAGAAGCAGGTCGCGCTCGAGCTTCATGCGGTTGACCCGGGCCCAGTCGACCGCCACCGGATCCCAGGGATCGATGTCGGCATCGACTGCCGTGACGCGTTTCACCAGGCTGACGGCGGCGAAGGCGGCGAACATCGCCCGTCGCGCCTGGCCGGCCCGCGGCGCCTCGATCTGGACCACGATGTCGGTGCGGCCGGCGCCCGCTTCGGTGACCGCCACGTCGCGCACATTCGGGACGACGGCCGCGATCGCGCTTCGCAGGCTCGCCGCGATCGGCAGCGCGCCGAGGTAGACGTGCTCGCGATGATAGCCGGGCTCGATCGCCTGATAGATCGCGTCCCTGGCATGCGTCAGCGCCGAGAAAGTCGTGCGGAAGCCCGGCCCGTAATTCTCGTACATGCCGTGGTATTCGGAGACGAAACCTTCCTCGAGCGGCTGACGGGCGTCGATCTCGCCCTCGAGGACGATCTCGGCGTCGGCCGGCGCCAGGAGATTGACGGTCCTGGCGGGCACCATGCGCACGGGCGCCCCCAGCAGGCTGCCGGCGCATTCGAGCTCGTCGTCGCCCACGCCGAGATAGAGGCATGCCGCCAGCTGGATCGCCGGGTGAGCGCCGATGGCGACAACGACCTGCAGCGCCTCCCCGGCGTCGGCGGCGCGTCGGGAAAAGAGCGCCAGATGGTGGTTCGGCGCAATGCCCACCATGGCGGTCCGGCCGTCATGGACCGCGAAACGCGCGAACGAGGCGTTGCCCCGTCCGCTATGAGGATCGCGCGCCAGGATGACGCCCGCCGTTATGTAGTGTCGCGCCTCGCGCTCGAAAAATCGGGGAACTGGCAGCGCCGCCAGAGGATTCTCGGTGACGACGACGTCCTGGACGCGACCGCTCGCCACTTGCACGGGCTTCATCGGACTGCGGATCGCCTCATGGATGCGCGGCACGATGTCGGCCGGCGTGATGCCCAGCGCGGCGGCGATCCGCGTGCGACTGTTCAGCAGGTTGCCGGCCACGCGCAGGGCCGAGCCACCCTTGATCTTCTCGAACAACAACGCGGGACCCGCATCGGCGGCGGAGAGGAAAGCCGAAATCTCGAAAACCGGATCGACTTCCTTCGGCACGCGCAGGAGGGTGCCCTCCTTTTCGAGGGATGCGAGAAAAGGCCGGATCGATTGCTCGTCGCTCATGATGCCCTTTGCGCCGCCCGGCGCGGACCGGGCTCAGAACGCCGTCATGTTATCGCGCAGATGCGGATGGCTGTACTCCCGCCGCGTGAGCTGCCGCTTCCACAAGGCCGGTACAAGCTCGTCGACGATCGAATTGATGTATCTCGGCTTGAGATGGCCGGTGACCAGGAAGCCGTCGCCGCCGATCTCCTCCATCGCTTCCTGCATCTGGCCCGCGATCTGGTCGGCGGTGCCGACGAAATGCGTGAAACCCTGACCATTGGGCTTGGTGACGACCTCGCGCAGGGTGGCGTCCGGGCCAGCGTTCTTGAAGGTGCGCAGCAGGGTCTGCATGCCGTTGGTCTTGAACTCGCCCATCGGCTTGTCGGGATCGAACTGCGAGAAATCGACGCCCGACAGGAAGGACATGGCAGCCAGCCCGCGCTC
>JAFAKN010000427.1 GCA_019235415.1 Alphaproteobacteria bacterium | reverse complement strand
CGTCGGCTTGCCCAATGTCGGCAAGTCGACGCTGTTCAATGCGCTCACAGCCACTCAGGCGGCGCAGGCAGCCAACTATCCGTTCTGCACCATCGAGCCCAACGTTGGTCGCGTCGCGGTGCCCGACCCGCGGCTGGACAAGCTCGCGGCCATCGCGAGCTCGGCCAAGATCGTCAACACCCAGCTCGAGTTCGTCGACATCGCCGGCCTGGTGAAGGGCGCCTCCAAGGGCGAGGGGCTGGGCAACCAGTTCCTCGCCAACATCCGCGAGGTCGATGCCATCGCCCATGTGCTGCGCTGCTTCGAGGATGCCGACGTGACGCACGTCTCGGGCAGCGTCGATCCGGTGCGCGACGCCGAGATCGTCGAGACCGAGCTGATGCTGGCCGACCTCGACAGCCTGGAGAAGCGGACGCCCAACCTCGAGAAACGCGCCAAGGGCGGCGACAAGGAAGCCCAGGCCGAGCTGCCGGTGGTCATGAAGGCGCTCGACGCCTTGCGCGAAGGCAAGCCGGCGCGCGCCGCCGCGATCAGTACCGAGGAGCGGCCGGTCTTCCAGCGCCTGCAGCTGATCACCGCCAAGCCGATGATGTACGTGCTGAACGTCGACGAAGCCTCGGCCGCCTCGGGTAATGCGCACAGCGCCACGGCCCAAGCCTATGCCGAGGAGCGCGGCATTCCGTCGGTGGTGATCTCCGCCGCCATCGAGGCCGAAGTGGCCCAGCTGCCGCCGGAAGACCAGGTCGAGTACCTTGCCCATCTCGGGCTCGAGGAGACCGGGCTCGCGCGCGTGGTGCGGGCGGGCTACCAGCTGCTCGATCTCGTGACCTTCTTCACCGTCGGCCCCAAGGAGGCGAAGGCCTGGACCGTGCGTCGCGAAGCGCGCGCGCCGGAAGCCGCCGGCGTGATCCACACCGATTTCGAGAAAGGTTTCATCCGCGCCGAGACCATCGCCTACGACGACTACGTGACCCTGAACGGCGAAGCGGGCGCCCGCGACGCCGGCAAGCTCCGCCTCGAAGGCAAGGACTATCCGGTGAAGGACGGCGACGTCTTCCATTTTCGGTTCAACGTCTGAGTCATCACCTCCCCTTCGCGGATGCCGCGAAGGGGAGGTGCTTCGAGCTCGAGGGCCCGATCCGCGAGCGCTATTTCTCGAGCGCCGGCGATTCGCGCTTCGACCTCACCGAAATCCAGTTTCCCCTTCGCGCCGCAACAGGAGCCACCGCATGACCGTCACCCTCTCCAGCCCCAAGACCATGCCGCCGCCGACCGGCTACTCGCAGATCGCCGAAGTCACCAAGGGCAAGATCGTGCTGATCGCCGGCCAAGTCGCGCACGACGCCGACGGCAAGCTGGTCGGCGAGAACGACTTCAAGGCCCAGGTCGAGCAGATCTTCAAGAACCTCGACGCCGCCGTGCGCGCCGCCGGCGGCACCTTCAAGGACATCGTGAAGATCAACAACTACTGCGTAGCCTCGGTCGACGCGGCGCGCATGGCCGACTACCGCGAGGTGCGCGACCGCTACGTCGGCAGCGGACCGCCGCCGACCAGCACCTTCGTCTACGTGAGCCGCCTCGTGCGCCCGGGCTGGCTGTTCGAGATCGACGCCATGGCGGTCATCGACGGGTAGAATCGGAGCTCCTCCCCAAGTTGGGGAGGTGTCCGCGTCATCGCGGACGGAGGGGTCATGAGTCATGAGGCTCATGAGCCCTCCGCCTGCCTGCGCGAAGCCGAAGCGGCTTCGCTTCGGCGAAGGCAGGTCGGTCGCCTCAGGCGCTTGGTTACAAGCGCCTGACGGCGACACCTCCCCAGCTTCGCCGGGGAGGCGAATGAGCTCAATGACCCTGCGCCGCGGCGCGATGGTGGATCTCCTCGCTGCTGAGATCCTCCTTGCGGGTGGCGATGTACCAGCGATGGCCGAACGGGTCGGTGATGCAGCCGACCCGGTCGCCGTAGAACTGGTCGGCCACCGGCCGCGTCAGCGTCGCGCCGGCGGCGACCGACCGGGCGACGACGGTATCGACATCCTCGACATAGAGATGGATGCCGACCGGCGAGCCGCCTACGCTCAGCGGACCGAGCGCGCCGATTTCCGGGTGCTCGTCGGCCAGCATCACGCACGCGCCGCCGATGACGATCTCGGCGTGACGGACCTTGCCGCCCGGATCCTGCATGCGCTCGCGCTCGATTGCGCCGAAGGCCTGCGCGTAGAATGCCAGCGCTTTGCCCGCGCCGGAGACGATCAGATACGGGGTGACGGCGTGATAGCCGTCGGGAATGGGCTTGGTCATGGCGAACTCCTTTCACCCCTTATCCTCGTCGCCGCCAAACGGGCCGTATTGTAGCTTTTTTACCTTCTTGAGAGGGTCACCGCGGCACGTGATTCATGTGCTCCGTGCGGCGCGACAGGTAACTTGCAGGACTGAGGCCGGCAAAATCCTGGAAGTCGTGAATCAGGTGTGACTGGTCGTAGTAGCCGCAGGCAACTGCCGTATCGGCCCAGTCGACGTCATCGCGGCCATGCAGGGCGGCCAGGGTGCTCTGGAAGCGTCGGATGCGGCAGAACGCTTTCGGCGTGAGGCCCACTTCGTCCTTGAACAGCCGGATGAACCGGCGGGAGGTGAGCCCGCTTTCCTCGACGACATCGGCGATCCGGCGTGCGCCCTGGCTAAAAGCAGCCAGCGCCTGAGTGACCGCCGCATGGCGGCGACGCGCCGCCGGCAGCAGGTCGGTCAGCGCGCATTCCAGCATCAGCAGCCTTGCCTGCGTTCCTCCCGCGGCCATGACCAGTTCGCGAATTTCAGCCGCGCGCCGTCTCCAAAGCGCATCGAGGGAAACATGGATGTTGTGCAGCTCATCCAATGGCTGCGTGAAGAACGGAAAGGCGCCTCCCGGCTTGAAATGCACCCCGACGATCGAGGCCGGCTGGCGGGTATCCAGCTCGAAGAAGCGCGAATGCGGTCCCGCGACGATGGCCTCGAAACCGCCGCAGGCTCTATCGTTCAGGTTGATGACGAGCTCGATGGTGCCGGTCGGCAGCACGCGCTCGCGGCCATGCGTCGGCAGCGGCTTTTCGAAGAGCCAGAGCAGCTCGACGAATTCGGAGAGCGGCGGGTTTGGCGTGCGATGAAAAAGCATTGCCTCGGGAGGATCGACCACGGATCAACGTGGGAAAGTCACCGCTCGATGATAGAATTGTAACAACTTTGTTGCAAAGACGAGCTAACCGGTGGGTCTCGCCGTCGCGCAGCACCGGAGGCTTCATGAAGTACGTCGCGGGTCTATGCATTGCCGGAGCGCTGGCCTTCGCCGCGTGCGCCCATGCTCAGACCATCTATCCCCTCGACCGAGCCGAAATCCTCGCCGGCGCCAAGTTCGATCTCAAGGTCGAATTCCCCTCCGCTCCCGAGCAGGGCGCCGTGAAGGTGACGATCAACGGCCAGGACGCCGACAAGGCCCTGGGCAAGGACGCGACCTTTGTGAGCCGCGAGGATGGCGGCGATTACTCGGCTTACTGGATCCGCGGCGCCGCAATCACCAAGCCGGGCAAGTACACGGTCGAGGCGACGGCCGGCGACCGCACGGCAAGTGTCGGCTGGGAGGTGTTCGATACCGGCGCACCGAAGGCCAAGAACGTCATCCTGTTCATCGGCGACGGCATGTCGATCGCGCATCGGACGGCGGCGCGCATCCTCTCGAAGGGCATCGTGCAGGGTCGCTACGGCGGTGAGCTTGCGATGGACGACATGCCTTACATGGCGCTGGTGTCGACCGCCGGCACCGATTCGATCGTGACCGACAGCGCCAACAGCATGTCGTCCTACACGACGGGCCACAAATCGTGCGTCAACGCGCTCGGCGTCTACTGCGCGCGCAACAAGAACACGCTCGACCATCCCAAGGTCGAGACGATCTCCGAGATCGTCAAGCGCCTTCGCGGCATGGCGGTCGGCGTGGTGACCAACACCGAGATCGAGGACGCCACGCCGGCCGGCATGGTGGCGCACACGCGCCGTCGCTCCGACTACAACGACATCGTGAAGATGTTCTTCGCTGTCCAGCCCGAGGTGATGATGGGCGGCGGCTCGCCCAGCTTCCTTGCCAAGTCGACGCCGGGCTCCAAGCGGACCGACGAGGACGACTACATCAAGAAGTTCGAGCAGGCCGGCTACAAGTTCGTCTCGACCAAGGCCGAGCTCGACGCGGCCAAGGGCGCACCCAAGGTGCTCGGCCTGTTCAACACGGGCAACGTCGACGGCGCGCTCGACCGGATGTTCCTGAAGAAGGGCGGCGTGGCGAAGTTCCCCGACCAGCCCGATCTCACCGACCAGGTTAAGGCGAGCCTCGACATCCTGTCGAAGAACGACAACGGCTTCGTGCTGATGGTCGAATCGGGTCGCATCGACAAGTACAGCCATTCGCTCGACTGGGAGCGCGCGGTCTACGACACCATCATGCTCGACAACGCGGTCAAGCTCGCCAAGGACTTCGCCGCGGCGCGCAACGACACGCTTGTGATCGTGGTGCCCGACCATGCCCATCCGGTGTCGATCATCGGCACCTACGACGACGACCGGCCGGGCCAGCAGCTGCGCGACAAGCTCGGCGTCTATGCCGAGGCCGGCTTCCCCAACTACCCGCCGGCCAACGCTCAAGGCTACCCCGACAAGGTCGACGTGTCGCGGCGGATCGCCTTCATGTTCGGCAGCTACCCCGACTACTGCGACACGGGCCATCCCTACCTCGACGGTGAGAACGTGCCGGCCGTCGCGGGCGCGACTAAGGGGACGTACGTCGCCAACGAGAAGTACTGCACGGTACCTGCGGCTGCGCGCGTGCCTGGCAACTTGCCGCCTGCCGATGCGCAAGGCGTGCACTCGGGCGACGACGTGCTGCTCACCGCCACGGGACCGGGCGCCGAGCAGTTCCACGGCCGCATCGACAACACCCGCGTCTTCCGCGCCATGGCCACCGCCCTCGGCCTCGCGCCGGGCTCGGGCAAGTAGAAGCATGCCCGGAACTCCACATTCATATTCCTCTCCCCTGCTAGAGGGAGAGGCGAAGAGAGGGGGACTCGACGTGCCTCGCCCCCTCTCCCAACCTCTCCCCCTCGCGGGGGAGAGGAGAAGACATAGACGACGGGCCGTTCTCCTCTCCGCTGCCGCCGCGATCCTGCTACCGGCAGCGGCGCACGCCCTCGACGCCACGCCATTGCAGTTCGATCAGCTCTACAAGAGCTTCGGCGTGCGCGGCTACGAATTCTCCGACGCGCTCGCCGCGCTCAACGGCAAGCCGGTCACCATGCGCGGCTACATGGCACCGCCGCTCAAGCCCGAGAGCCGCTTCTTCGTGCTGACCGGCCAGCCGCTGGCGCTGTGCCCCTTCTGCCAGTCCGACGCCGACTGGCCGGCCGACATCGTCGTCATCTACCTCAGGAGCGCTGCTCCCATGCTGGGCGGCGGCGAGGCCGTGATGGTCTCCGGCCGGCTGGAGGTCGGCTCGTGGACCGATCCGGAGACCGGGTTCGTCAGCCAGATCCGCATCGTCGATGCCGGCTTCCGCCGCGCCTGACTTGGCTGCCTCCCGTGCCCCCTCGCTTGCCGTCGCCGACCTGGTGGTGCAGCGCCGAGAAGGCCCGGGACCTGCCCGCCTCATCCTCGATCACGTGAGCCTCGCCGTCGCGCCAGGCACCGTCGTCGGCATCGCCGGTCCATCCGGTGCCGGCAAGACAACCTTGCTGCACGTCATCGCCGGACTGCTGCGGCCGGACGGCGGATCGGTGCATTGGGATGGCGGCGAGCTCGGCGCATTGTCCGAAGCGGCGCGCGACCGGTGGCGCCGCGACAATGTCGGCCTGGTGTTCCAGGACTTCCAACTGCTGCCCGAGCTTTCCGTCATCGAGAACATCCTGCTGCCGATCCGCTTCGATCACTGGGGTACGCCCCGCGCCAAGCGCGATGGGGCGGCGCTGTTGGCCGCGCGCGTCGGGCTCGATCAGCGCACCGCCCGCGCCGGGAGCCTGTCGCGCGGCGAACAGCAGCGGCTCGCGATCGCGCGGGCCCTGATGCGCCGACCCCGCCTCATCCTGGCCGACGAGCCCACCGCGAGCCTCGATGCCGAGAATGGGGCTCGGATCGGCGATCTGCTCATCGAATGCGCGCGCGAGAACGAGGCGAGCCTGTTGCTCGTGTCGCACGATGAGGCGTTGCTGGCGCGCGCCGCGCAGCGCTACCGGCTGGCCGACGGCAAGCTTTTAGGGGAACGGACCCGGTGAACCCCTGGCCGGTCGTCACGGCCGATCTGCGGGCGCTACGCTGGGTGGCCTGGTTGGCGCCGCTGTTGATCGCCCTGGCCGTCGCCGTCGGCATCGCCATCAGCGCGCAGGAGGCGGCGTTGCGGCAATCGACGGCCCGCGCAGCCGACGACTTCGACCTTTTGGTCGGCGCGCCGGGCAGCCATTCGCAGCTCGTGCTGACGACGATCTATCTGCAGCCCGACGCCCTGCCGTTGATCGACGGCGTACTGCTCAATGCGCTGGCCAGCGATCCGCGAGTCCGCGCCGCCGCCCCCGTCGCTTATGGCGATTCGGTACGCGGTTACCCGGTCGTTGGCACGACGGAGGCGTTCGCCGCACGCTGGGGCAGATTGGCGCCGAGCGAGGGCCGGCTGTTCAACAGCGAAGGCGAAGCCGTGGTCGGCGCCGACGTGCGCCTGTCGCTCGGCGAAGAGATCACCCCCTCGCACGGCGTGCCCGTGCGGCATGGACAGGCCGGTTCGGAGAGCGCCGACGAGGCGCAGCATCGCCACGAGGGCGTGCGCTATCGCATCGTCGGCCGCCTGCCGCGACTGGGCACGCCGTGGGACAGCGCCATCTTGGTGCCGATCGAAACCGTCTGGGAGACGCACGGGCTCGGCAACGGCCACGCCCGGGACGACGCCGCCCTCGGCCCACCGTTCGACGCACCGAAAGTGCCCGGAGTGCCGGCAATCGTCGTCAAGCCGCGCGCCGTGGCCGATGCCTATGCCTTGCGCGCGCAATACCGCCAGGGCGGAACGGTCGCGTTCTTCCCTGCCGAGGTTTTAGTCGACCTCTACCGCACGCTGGGCGACGTGCGCGATGTCCTGGTCGTCGCCACCATCCTCAACGACGTGCTGGTGTTCGCGGCCACGGCCATGCTCCTGCTGGCGCTGGCCGGGCTTCGCCGCCGTCGCTATGCGCTCTTGCGCGCCCTGGGCGCCTCGCCCGCCTACATCCTGCTGTCGGTGTGGCTGGGCGCCGCGCTCGTGCTCGTCGCCGGCTGCCTGCTGGGCCTGGCCTTCGGCGGGATTGCCGCCTGGCTGGCCGGCCGGCTGGTCGAGCAGAAGACCGGCCTCGTCCTCGCCGCCGGTGTGGGCTGGACGGAGGTGTTTGGCGTCCTTGGCCTGATCGCCGTCGGCAGCTTGGTTGCCCTCTTGCCCGCCGTGGCCAGCTTTCGCCAACCAGTCGACCCGTCCCTGCGCTAACATCCATCCACAGGGCTGTCGCCAAACCGTAGCCGGCCGCCGATAGCACGCGGCGAAACACTCGGGGAGACCAGCATGGCAAAGCATTTCTTGCTCGCGACGACGGCGCTTGCCGCCTTGTTCGCGACAACGGCGATGGCGCAGACCAAGTACCCGGCCGTCCTGGAAGGCCACGCCATCCTGCCCGCTCAGACTGTGATCCCGGCCCCTGCGGATGCGCCGCCGGAGTTGCAGATCTCCGGGCGCTACGCCGGTCCGCCGAACACGCGAGTCGACACGCCGGAGAGCGTGCCCGGGATCTCTGCGCTGTCCGACAAGGCCGCGCCGCGGCCGACCGGCATCAGCTTCCCGTTCAAAGGCCAGCCCGTGCAGGGCCTGTCGGGCATCAAGAACCTGAAGGACGGCACGTTCCTCACGCTGACCGACAACGGCTTCGGCTCCAAGGCCAACTCGCCCGACGCCATGCTGATGTTCCACATCGTCAAGCCGGACTGGAAAACGGGAGCGGTCGAGCGCGTCTCCACCACCTTCCTCAGCGACCCCGATCGCAAGGTGCCGTTCCGCATCGTCAATGAGAACACGCCCAGGCGCTATCTCACCGGGGCCGACTTCGATATCGAATCGATCCAGCCGATCGGCGATGCGCTGTGGTTCGGCGACGAGTTCGGGCCGTTCATCATCAAGACGGACCGCAGCGGCAAGGTCCTGCAGGTGTTCGACACCAAGGTCGACGGCAAGGTCGTGCGCTCGCCAGACAATCCCGCGCTGCAGCTGCCACCCGCGCCCGGCCCGGTGAAGTTCGAGGTCCGCCGCAGCAAGGGCTTCGAAGGCATGGCGGCCGCGCCCGACGGCAGCAAGCTCTATGCGCTGCTCGAAGGTCCCTTGATCACCGAGAGCGGCGAGCCTGAGGCCAAGGACGGCAAACGCTATCTGCGCATTCTCGAGTTCGACGTCGCCAAGGCTGAGTTCACCGGCAAGAGCTGGAAATATCCCCTTGATCTGCCGGGCAACGCGATCGGCGATTTCAACCTCATAGACGCCGGCACCGGCCTCATCATCGAGCGCGACGACAGCGAGGGCGATCCGGCGCAAGCCTGCAGCGGCGCGCCCAAGCCCGACTGCTTCAACGTGCCGGCCAAGTTCAAGCGCATCTACAAGATCGACCTGGCCGGCGCCGATGCCGACGGCATGGTGAAGAAGGTGGGCTACATCGACTTGATGGACATCGACGATCCGCAGCACCTCGCCCGCCAGGGCGGCAAGAACGGCAAGCTCACCTTCCCGTTCTTCACCATCGAGAACGTCGATGTGGTCGACCCCGATCACATCATCGTCGGCAACGACAACAACCTGCCCTTCTCGTCGGGCCGCGCCCTCGGCAAGTCCGACGACAACGAGCTCATCCTGCTCAAGGTGCCGGAGCTCCTGAAGGCCAAGTAGCGGCAAACCCTGTCATCCCAAGCGCCTTCCCTGTCATCCCGAGCGCCTTCCCTGTCCCGAGCGCCTTCCCTGTCATCCCGAGCGCAAGCGAGGGATCCTTCCTGCTGCCCCAAGGATCCCTCGCTACGCTCGGGATGACAGCGGTGTGCTCGGATGACAGCGAGGCGCCGCCGCCGGAGTGCGTGCCGGTGTGATAGGCTTCGCCGGTCATGAGGCTCCGTCCATGTTCCGGCATATCAGGTCGTTCGATCGTCTTGCCGCCCTACGCTGCCTGATCGGGCTGGTGCAGGGCGTTGCCCTTTATGGCTTGCGCGAGGTGAGCGACGTCTGGGGCAGCAGCCGGCCGGAAACCCTATGGCCGCTCGTGACGCTGGCCATCTTCATCCCACTCCTCGCCGTCGTCGGGCTGGGCAACCTGCGTTGGCGCTGGTTCGCGGTCTGGGTCGCCGCGGCAAGCGCCGTCTGCGTCGGCCTCGCCTATCACATCGGCGTTCAGGGCTATTGGCAGGCGCGCTGGCCGTTCTGGGCCTGGACCGCCCTGTTCATCCCGCTGCTGCTGTTCGTCGCCAACGCCCTGGTCACCGCCGCCGCGATCGACCGCAGGCCGATCGCGACCTATGCGACCTATTTCGACGTAGCCTGGAAGCAGGCGACGCAGCTCGCCCTCGCGATGGTGTTCGTCGCGGCGTTCTGGATCGTGCTGTGGCTCGGCGCCACGCTGTTTCGTGCGATCAACATCGAAGCCTTTGCCGACCTGATCGGCGAGGACTGGTTCTGGATTCCGGCGACGACCACGGCCATCGCCATGGGCCTGCACCTGACCGACGCCCAGCTCGGCATGGTGCGCGCCGTGCGCTCGCTGCTGCTCAATTTGCTGGCCTGGCTGATGCCGCTGCTCGTGCTGATCGGCCTCGCCTTTCTCGTGGCCCTGCTCTTCACCGGCCTGGCGCCGCTGTGGGCGACCAAGGTCGCCACCGCGAGCCTGATCTGCGCCGCCGTCTTGTTGATCCTGCTGATCAACAGCCACTTCCAGGACGGCGAGCCTCACGGCGGCGCAAGCCGCATCCTGGTCTATCCCAGGATCGCCGGCGCGCTCATGCTGGTGCCGCTGGTCGCGCTCGCGGCGTACGGCCTGGCATTGCGCGTCGACCAGCATGGGCTCACGCCCAGCCGCGTGCTGGCGCTGGCCCTCGTGGTCGTGCTCGCGTGCTACGCCGCGGGCTACGCCATCGCCGCGATCGGCGGCGGGGCCGCGCTGCGCGGCTTGCGCGCCACGAACATCGTCACCGCCTTCATCTCCGTCGCGGTGATGCTGGCGCTGCTGACCCCGCTCGCCGATCCGGCGCGGCTTTCGGTGGCCGACCAGGTCGGCCGGCTGCTGGCAGGCCGCACGCCGCTCGAGAGGTTCGACTTCCACTTCCTGCAGCGCCGCAGCGGCCGCTATGGCCGCGAAGCCCTCGCCCGCCTGAAGGCCGGTCTCGGAGGTTTCGATACCGCGAAGGTAAACGAGCTGGCGAAGGACGCCGCCGGCGAGAGCCCGCCGCGGCCACCGGCAAGCGAGGCCAGCCGACGGACCAACATCAAGGTGGTGCGGCCAGCCGACGCCGTGCTGCCGGCAGAATTCCTGCAGGCCGATTGGAACGCCTTCAAGCAAAGCTGGCGACTGCCCAGCTGTCTGACCGAGGAAGATCACTCCTGTGAGGCCTTTCTCGTCGATCTCACCGGTGATGGCGTGCCGGAGATCCTCCTGTTCGACGGCATGCACGCTCCGGTGTTCGCCAAGGACCCGCAGGGTACGTGGCAGCTCGTGGGCGAGGTCGCCAACCTCCATTGCAAGGGCGCCATCGAGGCGCTGCGCTCGGGAGCGTTCGAGACGGTTCCGTCGGCCTTCAAGGATATCGAGGCGAATGGCTCGCGCTGGCCGATCATGCGGTATTGCGGCCCGTGGTGAGACCAGGACCGCGGGCGTCTCGCCCGCAATGTCATCCCGAGCGCAGCGAGGGATCTTTGAGGCGACAGGAAAGATCCCTCGGCCTGCGGCCTCGGGATGACAGAGGCGGGGCGCCGGCGGTCCCAGAAAGAGAGACGCTACGGCAGCACGCGCTTCATCCATTTGGCCGTCGCCTGCGCATCGTCGCCTTCCTGCACTTCCAGCTTGGCGATCACGCGCTGGCGGTCTTCGAGGTCGCGGTTCTGGCTGAGCTTGAGCTTGGTCTCGACCCGCGCCAGCGGCAGGCGGAAGGCGACGATGCCACGCGACTGCGCCTCGGCGTTGCCCGGCGGCAGGCGATCGAGACCCCAGGATTGCGGACCGCCGCCCTCGTACTGCGCCGCGAGCTTTGCCAGCACGCCAAGCGCGCCGGCCGTATCCTCGACGATCTGCGGCCGGCCGTAGGCGTGGACGGTAACGTAGTTCCAGGTCGGCACCTTGGTGCCCGGCGTATACCACGTCGGCGACACGTAGGCGTGCGGCCCCCAGAACAGGGCGAGCGATTCGACGGGCCGGGTGAACAGCTTCCAGTGCGGATTGGCGCGGGCCATGTGCCCCAGCAGGCAGCCGTGCTCGCTTCCGTCGTCCTGCCACAGCAGCACCAGATGGGTGGCCATCGGCGCCGCCGCTTCGTCAGCCGTGATCAGCAGGGCCCAGGCATGCGCCTGCATGATCTCCCGGCCGACGGTTTCGCTGCCTTCGAAGTGCTTCGGAATGTACATGGCTCGCTTTCAGGGACGACGGGTTGAAGGGCCGGCCAATACCATGTCCAATGCCGCCGGCAATCGGGAGGATTTCTCATGGGTGAAGATATCCGTCTTAAGTCCAAGGCCGGCGAGATCGGAGCCTACCTTGCCGCTCCGCGCGGTACGCCGAAGGGCGGCGTGGTGGTCATCCAGGAGATCTTCGGGGTCAACCATCACATCAAGGCGGTGACCGACAAGTTCGCCGAGGAAGGTTATCTCGCTCTGGCGCCGCGCTTCTTCGACCATGTCAAGACCGGCGTCGAGCTCGGCTACACGCCCGACACCATCGCCGAAGGCCGCAAGTACGTGACCGAGCTCGGACTCGACAAGCCGGTCCAGGACGTGGAGGCCGCCATCGAGGAGTTGAGGCGTCGCGGCACGCGGAAGGTCGCGGTCACCGGTTTCTGCTGGGGCGGCACCATCACCTGGTTGTCGGCGACGCGGCTCAAGCCGGATGCGGCGATCGGCTACTACGGCGGCGGCATCCACGGCACCAAGAGCGAGAAACCGCAAGTGCCGACCATGCTGCATTTCGGCGACAAGGACATGCACATCCCGATGAGCCACGTGAACGAGATCCGCAAGCTGCATCCCGACGTGCTGGTCTACGACTATCCGGCCGACCACGGTTTCCATTGCGACGAGCGCGGCAGCTACGACGCCACCGCGTCGAAGCAGGCGATGGCCCGCACGCTGGAGTTCATGGCGAAACACGTAGGCTAGGCTGGGGGCGCGCCACTCCAGTGGCGCGTTTCGTGCCAACCAGAAGACGCGCGACTGGAGTCGCGCGCCCCCAGCGATGACCAAGAAACCGAAAAAGCACTCCTTCACTCCCTCCGCCCGCGGCCCCCTCAGCGGGGTCCGCGTCGTCGACCTGTCGCGGCTGGTGGCTGGCAACATCCTCACCCTGCAGCTTGCCGACTTCGGCGCCGAGGTGATCAAGATCGAGCCGCCGGAAGGCGATACGCTGCGGTCGTGGCGCGTCAGGGGCATCGAGACCGCGTGGAAGGTCTACGGCCGCAACAAGAAGAGCGTGGCGCTCGACCTGCGCTCCGACGCCGGTCGCGCCGTCGTGCGCGAGCTCGCCCGCTCCGCGCAGATCCTGGTCGAGAGCTTCCGGCCCGGCGTGCTGGAGGACATGGGCTTGGCACCGACCGACCTGCACGTCATCAATCCCAAGCTGATCGTCGTGCGCATCTCGGGCTGGGGGCAGGACGGGCGCTATCGCCACAAGCCGGGCTTCGGCACCTTGATCGAAGGCTATAGCGGCTTTGCCTCGATGAACGGCTTTGGCGACCGCGAGCCGGTGCTGCCGCCGATGTACCTCGCCGATGCGATGGCCGCCCTCTACGGCTACGGCGCGGTGATGGTCGCGCTGCGCGAGGTCGAGATCAACGGCGGCCAAGGGCAGACCATGGACCTGCCGCTGTTCGATCCGCTGTTCTCGGTGCTGGGGCCGCAGGCTGCGAACTACAAGCTCACGGGCGAGGTCAAGGCGCGCACCGGCAGCCGCTCGACCAACGCCGCCCCGCGCAACGTCTATCAGACCAAGGACGGCCATTGGGTCTGCCTGTCGGCCTCTACGCAAGGCATGGCCGAACGCGTGCTGGTCAAGATCGGCCGGCCCGAGCTGGTGAAGGATCCGCGCTTCGCCACCAACATCGAGCGCGTCAGGAACGGCCTGGAGCTCGACCGCATCATCGGCGGCTTCATCGCCGAGCGCGATCTCGGGGCCAACCTGAAATTCTTCGACGAGGCTGGCGTCACGATCGGGCCGGTCTACGACATCGCCCAGATCGTGCAGGACGACTACGTGCTGGAGCGCGAGGCGCTGATCGAGACGCCCGACGCGGAGATGGGCGAGCTGCCGACGCACCCCGTGGTGCCGCGCCTCTCGGGCACGCCCGGCGCCCTGCGCATGGCCGCACCCAAGGTCGGCGAGCACAACGAGGCGCTGCTCAAGCCGCTGCTGGGCGACGCCGAATACGACAAGCTCTGCCAGGCGGGCACGATCGCGTGGGGGAAGAAGAAGTGAACCGTCCCGCTTCCCTTAGACCAGCGCCGCCCGTATGGCGCTCGATCCTCTACGTGCCGGGCAACGTGCCGCGCTTCATCGACAAGGCGCACGAGCGCGGCGCGGATTGCGTGCTGGTCGATCTCGAGGACAGCGTCACCTTGGCCGAGAAGCCGACGGCGCGCGCGATGCTGCCCGAGACGATGGAAAAGGTCGTGCGAGGCGGCGCCGATGTCGCGGTGCGCATCAATCGGCCGCTGCGTCTGGCGATCGCCGACATCGAAGCCGCGGTGCGCCCCGGTCTCGCGGCGCTGTTCATCACCAAGGCCGAGAGCGTGCAACATCTCACGCTGATGGACGAGGTCGTGAGCGAGCTCGAGCGCGAACGTGGCATGCCGGTGGGCAGCGTGGGCTTCGGCGCGATGATCGAACATCCGCGCGCGCTGGCGCACATCGACGACATCGCCGAGCATGCGCCGCGGCTGATCGCGATGATGTTGGGCGGCGAGGATTTCGCGTTGGAGACGGGATCGGTCCCGGGCGACGAGACCTTGGAGCTGCCCAAGCGGCTGGTGGCGTTCGCCGCCCAGGCGCATGGCGTGCCGATGATCGGCATCCTGGGCACGGTGGCCGACTATTCCGATCCGGCCGCTTACACCAAGACCGCGGAGCGGGCGCGCCGTTTCGGCTTCTCGGGCGGCACGTGCGTGCACCCCGGGTTGGTGCAGGCCCTGAACAAGGCCTTCACGCCGTCCGCCGACGAGATCGCTTACGCCACGAAAGTCATTGCTGCAGACGAACAAGCCGCAGCCCAGGGCCGCGGCTCATTCACGTTGGATGGCAAGATGATCGATGTCCCGGTGGTCGATCGCGCCCGCAGGCTGCTTCAGCGTCACGAGGCGATCGATCGCCGGTCAAGCAAATCCAGGTCTTTCCAGTCGAGCTCTTCGACCAATGACGCTTAGTCGGCCTCCACCAGGTCGCGAGTGGCCTCTTCGGCCGCGCCGCGATACTTGGTGAGATCGATCTCGGGCATCAGCAGGCAGGTGATGCCTGCGTTGAGGCTCTGCAGGAGCACTTCCTTGCCGTTCGAGAAGCGCACGGCATCACGATGGGCATGGCCGGTGACATCGAGGCGGGTCATCACGACTTCCTCGACCGGGCCGATGCCGAAGCTGCGCTGCACGGTCTCGGTGATGCCTTCCAGCTGCAGTCGGGCACCGGCGAGGACGCACACTGCGGTTTCGCAGTCGCGCGCCGCGACGAAGCCCATCGTGCCGCTCGGAAAGCGGTGAAGAGTGTACTGCTCTTCAGTCTGTGCAGGCCTTGAGCGATAGAGTTCGAGTGAGTAATCACACATCAGACGCCCTCCAGGGTTAGTGGACGTCTTTGACACGTAGTACGGATGCAGAGGCTATCAAGCAGCAGGGCGAAACAATTCGTTCGCACCGCCTTCATCGCCCACGTTGGTCACAACAGCGTCCGTTTCCGCACGCAACGCTGGAGCATTGCTCCTCCCCAACGAAGTTGGGGGAGGTGTCCGCGTCATCGCGGACGGAGGGGTCATGATTCATGAGAGTCATGACCCCTCCGCCTGCCTGCGCGAAGCCGAAGCGGCTTCGCTTCGGCGAAGGCAGGTCGCCGTAAGACGGTGACACCTCCCCAGCAAGCGCTGGGCAGGCGAATCAGTGCTTGTCGGACCAGACCTGCCGCTTCACGGCGTAAAGGAAGCCGGCGAGCACCAGCAGGAAGAGGATGACCCGCACGCCGGTGCGCTTGCGGTCCTCCATCTTGGGCTCCGACGCCCAAGTGAGGAACTGCACCACATCGGAAGCCTCCTGGTCGAGCGTGGCCTTGGTGCCGTCGGCGTAGGTCACCTTGCCGTCCGCCAAAGGCGGCGGCATGCCGATCTTGTGGCCTGGGAAGTACTTGTTGAAGTTGTCATCCTTGCCGACGTTGAACTCCTTGACCTGCTCGGGCGTGAGCTTGTCGAACGGCACGTAGCCCGTGAGGATGCCGTGGACGTAGTCCGGCCCGCCCTCTCGGGCCTTGACGATGACGCTGAGGTCGGGCGGAGCCTTGCCGTTGTTGGCGGCCGCGGCGGCCGCCACATTGGAGAAGGGTTTCTTGAAGCGATCGGAAAGTTTCGCGGGCCGCTCGATCGGCTGGCCGTCGTCGCCCAGATCGGGCACCTGGATGTCCTTGATCAGCCCCTTGACCTGGTTTTCGGTGAGCCCTAGCTCCTCGAGGTTGCGATAGGCAAGCAACTCGAGGG
>JAFAKN010000403.1 GCA_019235415.1 Alphaproteobacteria bacterium | reverse complement strand
CGGAACACCTCGGGATAGCCCTTGCCGGTGATCTTCAGCGCCCACACGTCGACGGCGATGATCGGGATGCCGGCGTTGTGCGCCACTTCCATCTCGGCCAGGAACACCGAGCTGTGGAACTCGCCGGTGATCGCCACGACCTTCTCTTGCGAGATCAGCCGCTCGGCGGCCGCCGTGCCCTCTTCGGGCTGGCCGCGGGTGTCCTGGAAGACGACCTGGATCGGCCGCCCCAGCACGCCGCCCTTGGCATTGATCTCGTCGGCGGCAAGCTCGGCCGCCTGCTTCATCAGCGCCCCCTCGGCGTAGCCGCCCGGCGGCGAAAGGGGGCCGACCCAGCCCACCTTGATCGGGTCGGCCGCGTTGGCCGGCGGCGCTGCCATCGGCGGCGCGAGGCCAAGGGCAAGAGCTGCGAGGCCAACCGTGACGTGCCGACGTCCCTGGAGCAGCATCGTCTCCCTCCCTGCAGTAAGCGTGGACCGTGAGATTAAGCCAGCGGCCACGACCGCTCCAGGGTGTTGTCTTTCGATCAGCGGGCGCCCAGCGTTGTCAGCCCATAGGGCACCTGTCACAGTGGGTTGCTGCGCTAACAGTTGCGTTCCGGTGTCATGCGTTGACGGAGGGAACGGCATGATCGGCAAGCGTGCAGGCCCATGACCGAGGCAACGTCGCTGCGCTTCGATCGGCTTGCGGTTCGCGACATCGACCTGGAGGTGATTCGCCGCGGCGAGGGGCCCGCGGTCGTCTTCCTGCACGGCTTTTATACGCTCGACCCCGACTCGCCGTTCATCGAGCGCCTGTCGCGCGGGGCCTCCGTGCTGGCGCCGTCGCATCCCGGGTTCGGCGGCTCGACGCGGCCCGACGACTTCGAGACGATCTACGACCTCGTGCATCTCTATCGCGCGTTGCTGGACGGGCTGCCCGACGAGAAGGTCACGCTGGTCGGCGCCTCGTTCGGCGGCTGGCTCGCCGCCGAGCTCGCCGCCTCCTGTCCGCATCGGCTGGCGCGCCTGGTGCTGGTCGATGCGCTGGGCATCAAGCTCGGCGACCGCGAGACGGCCGACGTTTTAGACATCTTCAACAGCCATCCCGACACCGTGCGGCGGCTCAGCTGGCACGATCCGCAACGCGCGGCACCCGACTTCGACGCGCTGCCGGACGAGGCGCTGACGCGGCATGCGCGCAATTGGGAGGCGCTCAGCCTCTACGGCTGGGAGCCCTACATGTACAACCCGCGCCTAAAGCGCTGGCTCGGCCGCATCGCGCTGCCGACCTTGGTCGCCTGGGGCGCCTCCGACGGCGTGGTCAAGCCGTCGTACGGCCGGGCCTACGCTTCGCTCATTCCCGGCGCCCGCTTCGACCTTGTAGAGGCGGCCGGACATCACCCCGAGCTCGAGCGCCCCGAGGTGCTCGCCGACCGGATTCTGGAGTTCGTGGCGAGGTGACCAATCCGATTTGTGATGGACGTGACCCCGTCATCCCGACCGGAGCCGAGCGAAGCGAGGCGTAGTGGAGGGACCTTTCATGTTTCTGGCCGACACAAGAAAGGTCCCTCCACTGCGCGCTGCGCGCTTCGGTCGGGATGACGATCTGAGAGGCCCGTGATGGATGCCTGGTGGATGTGCGAGGTGCCTTATCCCCATGTGCCGAGCGCGGTGCTCGACGCGGCCGATTCGGTGCGCGCCAGCCTGCCCAACCGATACTGCGACCCGCGCATCTCGGCCGATCTCTTCGAGGAGGTGATCGACGAGTACCTGCTGTGCGACGAGATGGGCCTCAACGTCTGCGCGACCGAGCACCACGCCGGCATCAACTCGCTGGTCGGCTCGAACCCGATGCTGGTCGCCATCCTGGCGCGGCTGACGCGCAAGGCGCGCATCCTGAGCCTGGGCACGCTCATCTCGCTGCGGCGCGAGCCGGTGCGCGTTGCGGAGGAGTACGCGACGGCCGACGTGATCTCGCGCGGCCGTCTCGAGCTCGGCTTCGTGAAGTCGGGCGGCAGCGAGATGGCCTCGGCCAACGCCAACCCGGTCAACAACATCGAACGCTACTGGGAGGCGATCGACCTTATAGGCAAGGCGCTGACCCATCAGGACGGGCCGTTCTCCTGGGAGGGCAAGCACTTCACCCATCGCCACGTCAACATCTGGCCGCGCCCCTGGCAGAGCCGGTTGCGCATGTGGGCGGCGACAGGCGACCCGCATACCGCAGCCGAGGTCGGCCGGCGCGGCATGGTACACACGCTGGTGCTGCGCGGCCCCGAGGGGACCCGCCGCGCCTACGCCGCCTACCGCGACGCGCGCCGCGAGGCCGGGCTGCCGCCGGCGCCGGTCGACAACTTTGCCTACAGCGCCTTCGTGTGCGTCGGCGACACCGAGGAGGAGGGCCGCAAGGTCGGCGCCAAGCTCCTGTGGTTCCTCAACACCAGCCTCAAGTCGGCGCCACAATATGCCCAGCTGCTGCCGGGCACGGCACCGCCGCAGGTCGCCGGCCAGGCGTGG
>JAFAKN010000393.1 GCA_019235415.1 Alphaproteobacteria bacterium | reverse complement strand
ACCGCGTGAAGCCATGCCGCGCCAGCGACACGACGGTGTCGCGCACCACGGCAATCAGCGTCGTGGGGCGCAAGGTGACCGAACCGGCAAAGCCGAGATGGTGCTGCGCCATGCCGACCGAGATGGTGGGCGCCACCAAAGCACCGGCCTTCTCGCCGGCACCGCGGGCGATCATCTCGGCAGTGAGCGCGTCGGTGCCGATCAGGCCGGTCGGACCGTGCTGTTCGGTCGAGCCGATTGGGAGAATGATGCCGGTCTTGCTCTTGAGATACTGCTCGACGAACTGCCAGGTCTTGAGCTGAAGCTGCACGTGCGACTCCTCTAGAGATCGAGCGCCAGCGGATCGACGATCGGCGGCTGGCAGGTCATGTCGCGGCAAACGTAGAGGGCAGGCTTGCCGTCGACCAGTCCTTTACCGGCTGCCGGATGATCTCTGGGCAACGACGCCTGTGGCGAGACGGGCCGCACGATCTTGTTCGGCAGGCTTCGCGCGTGGAGCGCCTGCCGCAGCGCCGCGGTGCGCGGGTCGGCACGCTCGCCGACGATGACGAACTCGCTCGCCGACTGCAGCAGCTCGCAATTGTTCAAGAGCGTCATCAGCGGGAAGAAGTTCGTCTGCAATTCTCCCGCAAACGCCGCAACCTGCCGTTCGGCCTTGTCGCGCCACGCGGCGTCGCCCCGCAGTATCCACAGGCGCGCGAAGACGCCGACCAACGTGCCGTTGCCGGCCGGGGCGGCGTTGTCGTGCGCGTGCTTGCCGCGCACGATCAGGTCGGCCGCATCGTCGGCCGTAAAGAAGTAGCCACCGGCCGCGGCGTCGACGAAGTGCTGGTCGAGAACGGCCACCAGCCCACCGGCGTGATCGATGTAGGCGCTCTCGCCGGTCGCTTCGAACAGTGCCAGGCCGGCGCGCGCCATGTTGGCGTAGTCGTCGAGGGTGCCGCGATGCAGCCGCTTGCCGGCGCGCAGCGAGTGGAACAGCCGCCCGTTCTCCTCGCGCATGCCGTCCATCACGCAACGCCAAGCGCGGATAGCGGCGGCAAGCCACGCGGGCTGCTCGAAGACGCTCGCGGCATTGGCGAGGGTCGCGATCATCAGGCCGTTCCAATCGGCCAGCACCTTGTCGTCCCAGCCGGGCCAGGCGCGCTTGTCGCGCACCGCCTTCAGCTTTGCGCAAAGGGCCGCCAGTCGCTCCTCCTCGGCCGCGCCCAGAAGCGCAGGCGCGCGGTTGCGATGCAGGATGGTGCGATGTTCCCAGTTGCCGGCCGGCGTTACGTCGTAGGCCTTCTTGAAGAAGGCCGCGTCGTCGGGGCCGAGCACGGCATCGATCTCGGCGGCGTCCCATACATAGAACTTACCTTCGACGCCTTCGCTGTCGGCGTCGTAGCTGGCGGCGAACCCGCCACTCTCGGCCACCATCTCGCGCAAGGCCCAATCGCAGGTCTCGGCGATGCGCGCCGCGTACAGCGGATTTTTGGTCTGCTGCCACACCAACACTAGAAGGTCGATCAGCTGCGCGTTGTCGTAGAGCATCTTCTCGAAGTGCGGCACCAGCCATTCGCCGTCGGTCGAGTAGCGCGCGAAGCCGCCGCCCAGATGATCGTAGATGCCTCCCTGGCACATGCGGTCGAGGGTCACCGTCACCGCCTCGGACAGGCGGGCGGCCTGGCGATCGCGCAGCCAGCCGCGCCAGATGTTCTCGAACAGGTAGGGCGAGGGGAATTTCGGCGCCTGGCCGAAGCCGCCCCACACCGGATCGCTTTCCTGGGCGAGACGCTTGGCGATCTCGTCGAGCAGGCCCATGGGCAGCAACGGGCCATCGTGGGGAATTTCGAGCGCTTTGTTCACCGCGTGCCGCTGCAGCGCCTGCAGGAGGCCGGCGCGGTTGGTCTCGATGTCCTGCGGCTTGTCGCGCCAGGCCTGCGCCACGCCGCGCAGCACGTCTAAAAAGCTCGGCCGGCCGTAGCGCGCCGGATAGGGAAAGTAGGTGCCGCCCCAGAACGGCTCGCCCGACGGCGTGCAGAACATGGTGAGCGGCCAGCCGCCGTGCTCGCCCAGCGCCTGCAGGGCCTGCATGTAGATGGCATCGACGTCGGGGCGTTCCTCGCGGTCGACCTTGATGTTGACGAACAGCGCGTTCATCACCGTCGCGACCTCGGGCGATTCGAAGCTTTCGTGCGCCATGACGTGGCACCAATGGCAGGCGGCATAGCCCACCGACAGCAGGATCGGCCGGTTGCTGCGCCCGGCCTCCGCGATCGCCTCCTCGCCCCATGCCCACCAGTGCACCGGATTGTGCGCATGCTGCAGCAGGTAGGGGCTGGTCTCCGTGCCGAGGCGATTGCGGCCTTCGCTCATGGCAGCGGCTCTCCGAGGTTGCCTTCGCTGTTGATCAGCAAAACGCGCGCCTGGGGGTCGAGTTTCAGTGCCCCGCGCGCTGCGGGATCGGCGCAGGCGCGCAGGAGGGCGGCCAATCCGGCACATCCGGATGGACCGGAGGCGATGGCTGGATCGCCAACCATGGGCTTGGCGAACCGGCGGCGCGCCGGCAACACGCAAGCCTCGTCGATCGTCATGAACCAGTCCCCACCGATCCCGACGATCGGCCAGGTGACCGGCGAGATCTCACGGCAGGCCAACCCACCCATCACGGTCTCGGCATCGCCGCTGGCGGGCGCCGGCTTGCCCAGGCGGTTGCTCTGGAACCAGCAGTCGGCGCTTTCGGGTTCGACCACGATGAATGTCGGCCGCACGGACTGCGTCGCCCACAGATAACCGATGACGGCCGCCGCCAGTCCGCCTACGCCGGCTTGGACGAAGACGTGCGTGGGACCTTGCGGCCATTGCCCGAGCAGCTCATGCACCAGCACGCCGTAGCCGCGCATCACACTCTTGGGGATGCACTCGTAGCCTTCCCACGAAGTGTCGGAGATGATCGCCCAGTCATTCTTGTCCGCTTGCCGACGGCATTCGGCGACGGCTTCGTCGTAGTCGCCGGCGACGCGGATCACCTCGGCGTCGCGCGCACGGATTGCCGCTTCCTTGTCGGCGCTGGTGAAGTGCGGCAGGAAGATGACGCAACGGCTGCCGAACAGATGGGCACCGGCGGCGACGGAACGGCCATGATTGCCCGAGCTCGCGGTGGTGAAGGTGAACCCGGCGGTCAGCTTGCGGTGCTCTGCGTCCATCAGCTCTGCGAAGCCTGCATCGATGCCGTGCTGTTGACGAATGGCGTGCGACAGCTCGGCGAACACGGCCAGCACGCCGCCCAACGCCTTGAAGGCGCCGAAGCCGAAGCGCTGGCTCTCGTCCTTGACGCGAAGCGCGCCGAGGCCCAGCCGCCTGGCAAGCGCCGACAGATCGGCGAGCGGTGTCGGCACGTGCTTGGGACAAGCAACGAGCATGTCGCAAAGGGCCGCGACGCTGTCCGGATCGATCACCGCCCGTTGCTCGAGGCTGAACGGCATGCCAGCCGCCGCGCGCGGATTATTCGCCAACCACGAAGGAAGCATGCCCGGTCTTACCATGGTAGGCGGGGCGAAGATCGCCTAAGCTGGCTGAAATCGGAGCGAGCGGATGAAAGTGAACGTCGAGGTCACCTGCACGCCCGAAGAGGCGCGCGCCTTCTTCGGCCTGCCCGACATCAAGCCCATGCAGGACCGCATCATGGCGGAAATCGAGGAGCGGTTGCGCTCCAGCCTCGGCGCGATGAACCCGGAGACCATCTTCAAGACCTGGCTGCCGGCCTCCATGCAAGGCATGGAGCAGATGCACCAGCTGCAGCAGGCGTTCTGGTCGCAGCTCGCCAACATCGCCACCACCGTCAAGAAGGACTGACCCATCCCATGAGCCAACGCGAGAAACCGGGCGATCCCAAGCCCTACTACGATGCGCACGTCTTCTGTTGCACCAACCGCCGGCCGGCCGGCCATCCCCGCGGCTGCTGCGCGGAAAAGGGCTCGGAAGCGCTGCGCGACTACATGAAAGCCAGGGCGCGCGAGCTCGGTCTCAAGAACGTGCGCATCAACAATGCCGGTTGCCTGGACCGCTGCGAGCTGGGGCCGAGCGTGCTGATCTATCCCGAAGGCATCTGGTATTCCTGCGCCACGCGCGAGGACATCGACGAGGTGCTGCAGAAGCATCTGGTGGAAGGCGGCCGCGTCGAACGGCTGATGCTGCAGCCGGGCGAGAAGCTGCCGGCCGATCGCGAGAAGAAGAAGGTCGCCTGAGCGAGCGCTTTCCTCCCCAGTGCGATTGCGCTGGGGAGGTGTCACCGTCATACGGTGACGGAGGGGTCATGAGTCATAAGCATGACCCCTCCGTCCGCTTCGCGGACACCTCCCCAACTTCGTTGGGGAGGAGCTACTCCACCAGCTCTGCCAGGCGCTTGATGATGCGTGTCGGTTGCTGCGATGCGTGCGCCGGCACGCCGGCATCGAACGGGTCGTACCAGATGCCGCACATGCCGAGCTGCTGGGGCGCCACGACTTCCCACTCGTAGTTGTCGCCGACCATCCAGGCGTCGCCCGCCGCGACGCCCAGCCGCTCCAAAGCGTGCCGATAGACGTCGAGCTCGGGCTTGCCCATACCGAACTCGCCCTCGATCTGGATGTGCTCGAAACGGTGCGTGAGCTCGAAGCGCACGATCTTCTCGCGCTGCGTCTCGGCCGCGCCGTTCGTGACCAGCGCGAGCTTGACGCCGGCCCGGCGCAGGGCGTCGACGGTGGCATGGGCGTCGGGATAGAGCCGGTACTCGGCCCGCCGCATCTCGGTGAAGGCATCGGCGATGCGGTCCGCCAGCACCTCGTCGGCGACGCCAAGCCGTGCCAGGCCGCGCCGGACGGAGAGCCGACGGGCGCCGGCGATGTCGAGGCGCCATTTGGCGGCCGCCGCCCGCTCGGACCAGAAGACGCGCGCCTCGTCCATGATCGCGATCCGGATGCGCTCGATTGCGCCGTTGTCGTGGGCGTCGAGATGGCAGGCGAAGACGTGCAGGAGGCGGCGCCACGCGTCTTCCGGCTGGGCGTAGGCACGGATCAGCGTGTCATCCAGATCGAACAGGATCGCGCGGGGCAGGGCCATGTGGTCAGAGCGCCGTCTTCAGAGGGATGGCCGGGCGAAGTTTGTCGGGGCCGGGCTGACCACGACACCGCGATTGCTTTGCACCTCGATCACGGCCAGTGCGCGTTCCGAGCGGCCATTGGGCAGGAAGCGGAAGATGCCGTCGACACCCGACCAGCCGCTGGGGTTGGTGATCGCTTCGGCCGAAAAATCGCCGCCCGGCTTCAGGCGCGCGAGATTGGCCGCCAGCGCCACGGCGTCGTAGGCGAGCGTCGCCAGGCGATTGGGCGGCTTGCCGTAGGTCGCCGCGAAACGCCGCTCGAAGTCGGCCCGCGCGGCGGGGTCAGGTGCGGCATACCAGCCGCCACGTGCCGCCGGGTCGGTGCCGATGTTGGGCACGTCCCAGACGCCGGTGCCGAGATACTGGGCCGCTCTGTTGTCGAGCCCGGCCGCTCCCAGGCCGCCCAGCACGCCCGAGAGCCGCGGCGGCCCGACCGGCACCAGGATGGCGATGCGATCGGAGCCGCTGACGGTGCCCGCCAGCTTGCGCGCCGAGGCGCCCGGATCGGCGGTGTTGGGATCGTAGAATTCTACCCCCGCCACCGTGCCGCCGCGCTGCGGGACCTGCGCCTCGAGCGTGAGGGCCATCTGCTCGCCGTACGAAGTCTGCGGCGCCAGCACGGCGAAGCGCCGGAAGCCTTGCTCCGCGGCGTAATCGACCACGCGGCGGACCTGCGGTGGGGCGGCGATGCCCATGATGAAAATGCCGCGCTGCGCCACCTGTTCATCGTTCGAAAATGAAATGACGTTGACGCCGCCCTGCGCCACCAGCGGGGCCAGCGCGCGTGCCGACGCGCCGAACAAGGGACCGAGCACCAGCGCGACGCCATCGGTCCGCGCCTTGCGATAGGCTTCGATGGCAGCCTCGGGCGTTTCCCCGGCGTCGTAGGCGGCAAGCGCCAGATCCTTTGCCCCGGTATCGAACAGAGCCAATTCTGCCGCTTGCTGCAGCGCCTGGCCGATCGGCGCTGCCTGCCCGCTGAGCGGCAACAGGAGCGCGATGCGCGCCTTGCCGGAGGGTGTGACAGGTGATCCAACGCCCGCTTTGACCGTCGTGGCCGGCGCGGCAGGCGTGCTAGTGTTGTCGCCGCACGCCGCCAGAAGAAGGGCGAGGGTGGCGAGCGCATAAAATGGCTGGCGCATCGGCGCAGGACTCCGGCGAACCGCAGATGGACGTGGACGAACAGTCACAAGCTAGCGACGGGCAGGCGCGGCGTAAACCGCCGCCGCTTCAGCCCGGACTGCATATCGTCGCCACGCCGATCGGCAACCTGCGCGACATTACCTTGCGCGCCCTCGACGTGCTGCAGATGGCCGACCTCGTCGTGTGCGAGGACACGCGCGTGTTCGCCAAGCTCGCCAACCACTATGGCATCAAGGCGTCGACCTTGGCCTACAGCGATGCGACGCAAGACGCCGCCGAGCCGCGCGTGCTGGCAGCGCTGGCGGCGGGCAAGTGCGTCGCATTGGTGTCCGATGCCGGCATGCCGCTGATCTCCGATCCCGGTTATCGTCTCGTCCGCGCTGCGGTCGCCTCGAGCCATCTCGTGACCTGCGCACCCGGCCCTTCGGCCGTGCCGCTGGCGCTTGCGTTGTCCGGGCTGCCGACCGACCGCTTCTACTTCGGGGGCTTCCTGCCGGCCAGGCAGGGCGAGCGCCGGCGGGCGATTGCCGCCGCGGCCGCCATACCCGCGACCTTGATCTTCTTCGAAGCGCCGCACCGGCTTGCCGAATCGCTCGGCGATCTCGCCGAGCTGCTGGGCGCGCGACCCGCGGCGATCGCCCGCGAGCTCACCAAGTTGTTCGAGGAGGTGCGCCGCGCGCCGCTCGACGCGCTCGCGGCCCATTACGCGGCCGATCCGGAGGTGAAAGGCGAGATCGCGATCGTGATCGGCCCACCCGATGGCGAGACCGCGCCCGTCGCCGGCAAGCTCGACGAGGCGTTGCTCAGCGCCATGTCAAGCGCCTCGCTCAAGGACGCTGCCAGCGAAGTCGCGGCGCGCTATGGTCTCAGGCGGCGCGAGGTCTACGCCCGCGCCCTCGAGCTCAAACGCGAGGGCCTGTCATGACGACGGAAACCCGGCAGGCCGCCTACCGCCTCGGACACATGGCCGAGTGGCGCGCCGTGTGGCGCCTGCGGCTCGCCGGCTATTCCATCCTGGCCCGCCGCTACAAGACCAAGCTGGGCGAGATCGACATCGTGGCCCGCCGAGGCGGCGTGCTGGCATTCGTCGAGGTCAAGGCGCGCACCCGCATTATCACCGCTGCCGATGCGCTTGGGTCGCGTCAGTTCGGTCGCGTGGCGCGCGCCGCCAGCCTGTTCGTCGCCCGCCATCCGCACTATGCCGCGCATTCCATCCGCTTCGACGCGGTCCTGGTCGGCAGCCTGTGGCCGCGCCATCTGCCTGATGTATGGCGGCCGCCGGAGTGAGCGACCTGCAGCCTCTGGGCGCGCTGTGTGCCGGCGACGGCCAGCGCCTCGACCTCCTCGAAGCCGCCTTGACCTTGAGTGCTCTGAATCATGCCGAGCCGACCGACCTGGCGCCTTTCCGCCAGCACGTGTTGGCGATGGCGGCCGACCTCGCCGACCTGGTGCGCCGCCGCGGCGCTTCACCCGAGCATCTCGGCGAGGTGATCGCCCGGTCCTACGGCTATCGCGGCGATGCGCAGTCCTACGACGACCTGCAGAACGCCGATCTCGTGCGCGTGATCGAGCGCCGCAGAGGCCTGCCCGTCGCCTTGTCGATCCTCTACCTTCACGTCGCCCGCGCCCAGGGCTGGGATGCCGAGGGACTGGCCTTCCCGGCGCACTTCCTCATTCGCGTTGGCGTCGAAGGCGCCCGTCACGTGCTCGACCCGTTCCACGACGGTGCGGTGCGCGAGGCGGCCGACCTGCGGCAATTGCTGCGCCAGGTGCTGGGCCCCGAAGCCGAGTTGCAGCCGCAGCATTTCGACCCGGTGTCCGACCGCGACGTGCTGCTGCGGCTCGAGAACAACATCCGCCTGCGGCTCGCCAAGCGCGAGGACTGGGACGGCACGGCGCGGTCGATGGAGCGCATGCTGGCGATCGCGCCGGACCAGCCGGCGCTGTTGTTCGAGGCGGGCCAGCTCAACACCCGGCTCGGCAAGCGCCGCACCGCCATCGCGCAATTCCAGCGCTTTCTCGACCTCGAGGGCGGGGCAGGAGACCCGCGGCTGCACCGGACGGCGACGGAGCTGTTGCAGGAACTGCGCCGCGGTCTTAACTGACCGCAACCTTCGCCAACCACGTCAGGACCGTTCATGAAGCTCAAGGTCGCCATCCAGATGGACCATGTCTCGACCATCGACATCGATGGCGATTCGACCTTCGTGCTGGGCCTGGAAGCCCAGCGGCGCGGTTACGACGTGTGGCACTACACGCCGCCCGACCTCAGCTTTCGTGACCGTAAGGTGACAGCGCGCGCGCAGCCGATGACGCTGCGGCGCGAGAAGGGCAACCACTTCACCCTGGGCGCGGCGGAAACGGTCGATCTTTCCGCCATGGACGTCGTGTTGCTGCGCCAGGACCCGCCGTTCGACATGTCCTATATCACCACCACGCACATCCTGGAGCACATCCATCCGACGACCTTGGTGGTCAACGATCCGGCGAGCGTGCGCAATGCACCGGAGAAGCTGTTCGTCACGCATTTCGACAACGTGATGCCGCCCACCCTGATCAGCGCCGATGCGCGCGCGATCCGCGAGTTCTGGAAGGAGCACAAGGAGATCATCCTGAAGCCGCTGTTCGGCAACGGCGGTTCCGGTGTCTTTCGCGTCCGATCCGACGACGAGAACTTCAACTCGCTCCTGGAAATGTTCTCGCAGCGCAGCCGCGAGCCCTTGATCGCCCAGCGTTACCTCCCCGAGGTGCGCCAGGGCGACAAGCGCATCATCCTGATCGACGGCAAGCCGGCCGGCGTCATCAATCGCGTGCCGGCCGAGGGCGAGGCACGTTCCAACATGCATGTCGGCGGCAAGGCGCTGAAGGAGACGCTGACCAGGCGCGATCGCGAGCTCTGCGAGATCATCGGGCCGGCGCTCGCCGAGCGCGGGCTGATCTTCGTCGGCATCGACGTGATCGGCGACTGGCTGACCGAGATCAACGTCACCTCGCCGTCCGGCCTGCCGCCCACATGCATGTTGCTGCGTGCTTCGCCCGCCGCCGGCACGCGGTTGATGGCGCCGGCGAATTCGCCATCCACCAGTATGATGCGCTTGTCGCCCTGGCGCACTTCCGGCAGGTAGCGCTGCACGATCACCGGCTCGCGATAGAACAGGGTGAACATCTCCATCAGGGAGCCGAAATTTTCGTCGTCGATCTTGACGCGGAACACCCCGGCGCCGCCATTGCCGTAAAGCGGCTTCAAGATGATGTCCTTGTGCTCATCCCGGAAGGCGCGGATTTCGCGCAGGTCGGATGTGATCAGCGTCGGTGGAATGAACTCAGCGAATTCGGT